>NZ_JBHVQT010000004.1:310552-645759 GCF_042886315.1 Streptomyces sp. NPDC058001 | reverse complement strand
GGTACTGCAGGGGGGACCCTGTGGGAGAGTAGGACACCGCCGAACTATCTTTATGGGAAAGCCCCCGCACCTCGGTGCGGGGGCTTTTTCGTTTTACCGGTGAGGGGACGGCCCGTACCATCTCCGTATGGAGCACGTGATACGCGCCGTACGCGCCGATGAATGGTCGCAGATCAAGGAATTGCGGCTGGCCGCCCTGCGGGACCCCGCGGCGTCGATTGCCTTTCTGGAGACGTACGACGCCGCGTGCGCCAAGCCGGACGCGTTCTGGCAGGACCGGACGGCCCAGGCCGCACAAGGCGTGGCTCAGCGGCAGTTCGTCGCGGAAGGCCCCGACGGCACCTGGGGTGGCACCGTCGTCGTACTCATCGAGGAGCCCGGTTCCCTCGACTTCTTCGGGAACCCCGTCGAGCGCCGGCAGGTACATCTCGTCGGTGTGTTCGTACGGTCCGAACACCGCGGCACCGGGATCACGCAGGCGCTGTTCGATGCCGCGCTGGAATGGGCGTGGTCCGTGGACGGCGTGCACCGGGCGCGGCTCTTCGTGCACCAGGACAACGGGCGCGCCGACAGCTTCTACCGCAAGGCCGGCTTCGTACCCAGTGGTGTGACCGTGGTGGAGCCGGGGGGACCGGACCGGAACGAGACGCACGACCACGAGTTGGTGATGGCCAGGCCGTCGCGAGGCTAGCTTTCGGACGGGGAGTCAGACCAGGGAGTGGGTCAGACCGGGAGTTCGTCGTGGGGCCAGCGGGTGCGGCCCTGTTCGCGGGAGCGGAGCAGGGCCAAGGTCGGCAGGCCCCGGTCCGCTCCCGTCGTCAGCAGCTCCGGCAGTTGCGGGAGCGGGGCCACCGCCGCCACGTCCTCCAGGACGAACGTAAGTGGTGGGTCGAGCCGACCAGAGGATGACCGTTCGGCCATGCGCCGGCCGTGCTCGACCACGCTTGAGGCCAGAGCCGTATGCAAAGGCATGGCTCCGGGATGGGACCTGGGGTCCTCAATGGCTTCCCCCACCAGATAAAGCGTGCCCCCTTCGTTCACGAAGGAATCCAGGGTGAGGGCATCAGTTCGGTTCGGTGTGCACGCCTCGCGGATGTTGACCGTGAACAGGGCCGACAGCGCACGGGCCGTCAACTCCTGGGCCACATCACGGCGTTCCGGATGGCCGGTGAGTGCCGCCTCCAGCTCGCCTGCCGCGCCCGATGCCGCCTTGGGATGCGTACGCAGCGCACGGACCGCCTCCTGCACCTGGCTGCCCTGCGCCCAGCGGTGGACGTGGCGGAACTGGCGGCCGTCCACGGCGGCGGCGTGCAGGAAGCTGCGCATGAGCGTTTCGGCCGTGTCGGCGACCGCCGCGTCGATCTTCGCGCTGGGGCGTACCGGGGCGAGCAGGGCCTTGGCGCGGCGGGCCGCCGTGTCCCGGTCCTCGCAGCCGGCGGTGGGGGACCAGTGCATACGGGCCGGGGTGTCGCAGAGGTGGGACGGGTCGTAGAGGAGGACCGGGCCGAGTTTGGCGCGGGCGTCCTTCGTCTCCTCCCACACCGTGGGGTCCGAGGTGACCACCATCGCGGGGCCCTCCGCGTCCCGTACGGCCTGGATGGCGGCCGGGTGCCGAGTTTCGGGCGGGCCCAGGAGCATGCCCCTCCGGGGGTGCGGGACCGGCGCCGGTGTCGGGGCCGGTGCCTCCGGCGGGGGTTCCTGGACGGTCGGCGTCGGCGTCGGCATCGCTTGCTGTTCCGCGCCTTCGGCGCAGAGATCCCGCACACCCGCCCATTCTTCTTCCGGAACCTTCGAGTCGACCCGCGCCGGGGCGCCCGGAACCTTCGAGTCGACCCGCGCCGGAGCCCGTCGCATAGCCCGCAGTCGTGTCACCACGCCCAGGACGAACACCCCCAGCACCACCAGCACCATCACCTGCCCTATGAACAGGCCCCAGAAGAGCCCGTAGCCGGAGAGGTGGTCCGGTGGGGTCGCGGGCCAGGCCGTGGGGAGGTCGCGGGGGGCCGCGATCAGGCGGCGCATGGCCAGGGGGGTGTTGCCGAAGGTCACCGACGACGGCCAGGAACCGTGGGCGAACAGGCCCGCCAGGCCCGTCGCCGACCACACCATGATCGTCATGCCGAGCAGGAAGGCTAGGACGCCCACCAACAGGCCGTCGGGCACGCCCCGTTCCCGGTGTTCGGCGCCGCCGCCTCCGTATCCTCCGCTGTCGTGTCTCGGCATGTCAGGCCACCGTGGATTCCGACGAGTCGGCGAGCTGTTGTTCCACGAACGCCGCCGCGCGCTCCTCCGCCTCCAGTTCCGCGGCCCGTAGCGCGTCGTCCGCCATCTCGGCCGACGACTGGGTCATCGCGCGGTCCGTGAAGACGAGGGGGCGTTCCGTCTCGGTGATGAGGTGTTTGACGACCTGGACATTGCCGTTGACGTCCCACACCGCGATGCCCGGGGTGAGGGTCGGGATGATCTCGACGGCCCAGCGGGGCAGGCCCAGGACGCGGCCCGTGGCGCGGGCCTCGTCGGCTTTCTGGGCGTAGATCGTCCGCGTGGACGCCATCTTGAGGATCGCCGCCGCCTCCTTGGCCGCCGCTCCGTCCACCACGTCCGAGAGGTGGTGGACCACCGCCACGAAGGACAGGCCGAGACGGCGGCCGAACTTCAGCAGGCGCTGGAACAGTTGGGCGACGAAGGGGCTGTTGATGATGTGCCAGGCTTCCTCGACCAGGAAGATGCGCTTCTTGCGGTCCGGGCGGATCCAGGTGTGTTCCAGCCAGACGCCGACGATCGCCATCAGGATCGGCATCGCGATGGAGTTGCGGTCGATGTGGGACAGGTCGAAGACGATCAGCGGTGCGTCCAGGTCGATGCCGACCGTGGTCGGGCCGTCGAACATGCCGCGCAGGTCACCGTCGACCAGTCGGTCCAGGACCAGCGCGACGTCCAGGCCCCAGGCGCGTACGTCGTCCAGGGCGACGTTCATCGCCTCGGCGGAGTCAGGCTCGGGGTGGCGGAGTTGCTCGATGATGTCGGTGAGGACCGGCTGGCGTTCGACGGTGGTCTCGTTGACGTAGGTGTGCGCGACCTTCAGGGCGAAGCCGGAGCGCTCGTCGAGGCCGTGGCCCATCGCCACCTCGATGATGGTGCGCAGCAGCGCCAGTTGGCCGGTGGTGGTGATCGACGGGTCCAGCGGGTTGAGGCGGATGCCCATGTCGAGGGCGGCCGTCGGGTCGAGCCGGATGGGGGTTATTCCCAGCTCTTCGGCGATGAGGTTCCATTCGCCGACGCCGTCCTCGCCCTGGGCGTCGAGGACGACGACCTGCCGGTCGCGGAACCGCAACTGGCGCATGACATAGGTCTTCTCCAGTGCGGACTTGCCGTTGCCCGACTCGCCCAGGACCAGCCAGTGCGGGGCCGGCAACTGCTGCCCGTAGAGCTGGAAGGGGTCGTAGATATAGCCCTTGCCGGAGTAGACCTCGCGGCCGATGATCACGCCGGAGTCGCCGAGTCCGGGTGCGGCCGTGGGCAGATAGACCGCCTGGGCCTGGCCCGTCGAGGTGCGCACCGGCAGTCGGGTCGTCTCCACCTTCCCGAACAGGAAGGCGGTGAAGGTGTCCGTCAGGATGGACAGCGGATCCCGCATCACCACATCAGCTCCCGCATGACCACATCAGCTCCTGTCCACCTACCTGCGGATGCCGGTCGCGAACGGCAGGGTGTTGACGAATGCCCTGTGGTGCTCGCGGTCGCACCACTCCAGCTTCAGATAGGACTTGCCCGCCGACGCTCGGATGGTGCGCTTGTCGCGGGCCAGGGACTCCGGGGAACGCGAGGACACGGTGATGTAGCCGACGAGGTTGACGCCGGCCGCGCCGGACGCGAGGTCCTCGCCGCGCTGGTCGAGCCGGGAGTGCGCGGCGATGTCGCGGGGGTCCACGGTCCGGTTCATCTTGGCGGCGCGGCTGGCGTCGGCCTCGTCGTTGGTCTTCTCGGTGAGCATCCGCTCGATGGCGATCTCGGTGGGTTCTAGGTCCATGGTGACGGCGACCGTGCGGATCACGTCCGGGGTGTGGACCAGGAGCGGTGCGAGGAAGTTGACGCCGACGGGGGTCATCGGCCACTCCTTGACCCACGCGGTGGCGTGGCACCAGGGGGCGCGACTGCTGGACTCGCGGGTCTTCGCCTGGAGGTACGTGGGTTCCATGGCGTCGAGTTCGGCGGGCCAGGCGTTGCGCTTGGTCATGGCCTGGATGTGGTCTATGGGGTGGTCCGGGTCGTACATGGAGTGCACGAGCGACGCGAGGCGGCCCTGGCCGAGGGGCTGGCGGACGCGGATGTCGGCTTCCTGGAGGCGGGAGCAGATATCGGTCAGCTCGCGGGCCATGACGACGGCGAGACCGGCGTCGCGGTCGAGTTTGCGGCCGGAGGTGGGGCGGGCGGCGCGGGCCATGGCGTGTGCCTCGGCGGCGAGTTCGCGGCTGTAGTGCATACAGGCGACGAGGTAGGCGCGATGCTGCTCGCTGCTGGTGGAGACCATGGACTGGAGCTGGTCGTAGGACTGCTGGAGCCAGCCGGGCGCGCGTTCGTCGCCGCGCACGGTGACGTCCTTGGCGTGGGCGTCGGGGTCGGCGGGCAGGGTGCGGGCGAGCATCTGGAGGCGGGTGACGAAGCCGTCGCCGTTCGCGACGTGCTTCAGCAGGGTGCCGAAGCGGTCGACGAGGGCTTCCTGGTCCTCGGAGTCGCGCAGGCCGACGCCGGGGCCCTCGATCTCGATGGCCGCCGTGACGGTTCTGCGGTCGGCGTGCAGCAGGACGGCGATCTCGTCGGGTCCGAACGGCGCGGCCAGCCAGGAGATACGGCCGATGCCGGGCGGCGGTCCGATCTCGACCTCGCGGCCGTCGAACCGTACGCCCGCCTCCGGGGCCTGGGAGCGGTACGTGGTGCCCTGTTTGACGCGGCGCTTGTAACTGCGGTTGATCTCGAACCACTTGTAGAAGGTGCGGCGCTTGTACGGGATGTAGACCGCTGCGAGGGCGAGCAGCGGGAAGCCCATGAGCAGGACGATCCGCAGGGACAGGACGGGGACGAGGAGTCCGCACATCATGCCGAGGAACGCCCCGGCGATGATCAGCGCGATCTCGCCCGTCTCGCGGTTGCGCCCGACGACGGCGTTCGGCCGGGCGCGGCCGATGAGATACGTCCGGCGGGGCGCGACCGGATGGGACATATGGGACACCGAGGAGTCGGTGGTCAACGCCCTTCACCTCCCGTGCGGTGGTTACTGCCTTTGCGGTGGCCGGCGTGCGGGGTGTTGATCGGGCTGCTGCGGGGTGCGGGTGCGGCGGAGGGGACAGATCCGCCGCCTCCCGCACCGCCCGCGCCGCGGCTGCTGTGTGCGGCCACCCCGCCGCTCACCGGGTTCGCGGGCCGGGGCGGCTGGCCGCCGCCTTCGGCCCTGCCCCGGGCGCTGTGGGTCTTGATGCCTTGCGATACGAGGGCGGCCGGGGAGCTGATGACGGCCGCGGCCCGGTTCTCGGCACCTTGCTGGATACGGTTGTTGCGGGAGCCGGCGATCTCGTCGCCGAAGCCGGGGACGAAGCGGTAGATCATGGCGCTGGCGAAGATGGCGAGCAGGATGATCGCGAGGCCGGAGATGACGGCCGAAAAGGCGTCGGGGCCGTTGTCCGACCCGCTGAGCGCGCCGGCGAGGCCGAGGACGATCACGATGACCGGTTTGACGAGGATGACGGCGATCATGATGCCGGCCCAGCGGCGGACGTGGCCCCAGAGGTTCTTGTCGACGAGTCCCGCGTAGACGACCGTGCCGAGGAGTGCGCCGACGTAGAGCAGGGCGGCGCGGATGACGAGTTCGAGCCAGAGGATGCCGGCGGCGAGGATCGACACGAGGGCGACGACGATCAGCATGATGGGGCCGCCGCCGATGTCGGTGCCCTTGGTGAGGGCTTCCGAGAAGGAGCCGAAGAACACGTCCGTCTGGCCGCCGGTGGATTTCGCGAGGACGGCGGTGACACCGTCGGTGGCGGATACGACGGTGTAGAGGATGAGCGGGGTGAACGCGGACGCCAGGACCGTCAGCCAGAGGAAGCCGATGGCCTCGGACAGGGCGGTGCCGAGGGGGACGCCGCGGACCGCGCGCTTGGCCACGGCGAGGAGCCAGAGCAGCAGCGTCAGGACGGTCGACGCGGCGAACACCACGGCGTACTGCTGGAGGAACTTGGGGTTCGTGAAGTCGACGTTCGCCGTCTCCTTGACCGCGTCGGACAGCTTGGTGACGGTCCAGGAGGCGGCCTCGGCGCAGCCCTTGGCCAGGGAGGCGAGGGGGTCGAGGGTGCTGGGGAGGGTGTCGGAGGGGGTGTTGGGGGAACGGCTGGTGCCATTGCCTCGTTCGCAGTAGTCCTTGGCGGGGCCGCGAATCAGGTCACAGGGGTCGTTGCTGGGAGTGGGGGACGGGGTCGGTGCGGCGACGGCTCGGGTCGCCAGGAGGACGGCGGCCGTCTGTACCGAGGTGACGGCGGCGGTGAGCGTCAGGAGGGCACGGCGGCGCTGTTTACCGGGCATAGGTGAAGCCTCCGTACTGCTCCACTGCCTTCGTGAGTTCGTCGGCGGTGGACGCGGTCTGGTCGCGCCCGGTGGGGACGGGCCCGTCCTTCTGGTCGAAGTCGGCGACCTTCCAGTCACCGCCGTTCCAGCGCAGTTCGTAGGTGGTGGTGTACCAGTTCTCGGTGACCGGGTTCTTGGAGCCTTCGCCGGCGAGGCCGAAGAGTGAGGAGTTCCAGACGGCGACGGTCGCGCTGTCGGCGCTGAACTTCTCGACCTTGGTGCCCACGGGGATGACCCGGGAGATGAACGTCTGCCCGTCGGGCGCCGATCCGTCGCGGTCGAGGCCGATGCCGGTGAGGAAGTCCTCGGCGCTGTACGCCGTGTCCAGGTCGGCCTGGCGGCCGGCCGCGGCGTCAGGGGTGTAGACGGCGGTCACGATGGCGCGGCGTCGGTCCGTGCTGAACATCTCCGCCGATCCCAGCGCCACCGCGTAGTTGGCCGCCGCCGACTCCGCCCCCTGCCGGTCATGGGCGAAGCCCGACGGGATGCCGGCGTTCTTGGCGTCGACCGGTTGGGTGCCGGAGGCTGCCGTGGGGGCCGGTTTGGCGTTGCTGGTGTCGTTGTTCGACGAGGAGTCGCCGCCGCCGCGGTTCGCGAAGGCGATGGCCGCGATGAGGAGGACGACGACGCCGACGACGGTGACGAGGCTGCGGGAAGGGGTGCGGCCGGCTCTGCGGGCGCTCCCGTACCCGTCGCCGTCCCGCTCGGGCAGCCGCGTCCGGGTCTGGCCGCTGCCGCCGAACTCGTCGTCGTCGCGCCCCGCGTCCCCCGTGTACCGCCCGGCGTCGCCGCCGTAGCGGGCGGATTCGCCGTCGTAGCCGTGGTCGTCACTCGGGCTCATGCCGCGTACGCCCCCTCAGCGTCGTACCCAACCGCGTGGACCGCGTAGTACGACGGTAGCCGTGCTGGTTCCCGCGCGGGCGCGGTGTGGTGACTCGACATCAGGGAAACGCAACCTCAGCCGGTGGGCGCGACGGACGGGTGGGACGGGGGATGAACGGGGCGCTCCGACCGGGACTGACGGGCGCCGGACGCGGCGCGGCTAGACGGCCATGCCGTACACGATGGTGAAGAGCGTGCCGAGGGATCCGATGATGAACACACCGGTCAGGCCCGCGATGATGAGGCCCTTGCCCTGCTCCGCGCTGAAGGTGTCGCGCAGTGCCGTCGCGCCGATGCGCTGTTTGGCCGCGCCCCAGATCGCGATGCCCAGGCAGAGCATGATGGCGACCGCCATCACTACCTGGATCATCACCCGCGCTTCGCTGCCCAGGCTCCCGAAGGGCCCCCAGTCCGGGGCGATCCCGCCGATGATGGTGGTGATGTCGCCCTTTTCGGCTGCCATAAGCATGTAACTCACCGCCCCTGTTGGGTAGTTCCCGCTCCTCTGCGAGTGCGCAGAGGTCACGCCTATTGTCGCCGACAATGGCGCCGACGGATGTCGACTTGACGTCATTGGTTGGCGGGTTTCGTACGGATCCCCGGTCGCCGGCCCCCGCGCGGGGCGTGAGACGGCATACGAAGGACCGCATGGTCACTCTGTGTATCACGCGGGGTCACGCCGGGCAATGAAGGACCCCGAAACCTGTCACGTGGTTGTGTCGTTGTTCCCCTTTACCGTCATCCCCATTTTTACCCCGCGCGGCTGTGAGGCGGCGTCAGAGTCCGTAGCCGAGGCCGTTGGTGAGGACGTAGGCGCACTCCGTGTACAGGTAGCCGTTGCGGATGTTGGCGGTGTCGCTGCCGGGGGTGGTGACGGTGGGGTTGTCCACAGGCTTGTGGAGGAAGTAGTACGTGCCCGGGGGCAGGCTCAGGGTCTTGCTCGGGTAGTTCCTGCCGCTCGCCTTGCAGGCGCTGAACTGGGCGCTGATCGCGGTGCTGTAGGTCGTGCAGCCCGCGCAGCGCTTCAGCTTCATGCTGCCGGTGACCGGGCCGGTGAACAGGACCTCGATCTCGTCGGGGCTGTCGTTCTTGAAGGTGACGGGGATGCTGCCGCCGGGGTTGCCGGTCGAGGGCAGTCGCTTGCCGGCCGCGGGTTCGGTCTGGGCGATCTCGGCGGCGATGACGATCTTCTGCGCGCGGGCCCGGTTCTTGTCGTTCTTGTAGCTCGCGATGAAGTCGTCCAGGGTGCCCTGCGCGGCCTTGAAGTCGCCGTCCTTGTACTGGTCGACACCACAGGCGTACGAGCCGGCCGCGAGCTTGGACTCGGCGCGGCCGGCGTCCTTGTGGAGCGCGTCGGTGACGCCCGCCTTGTCGCCCGGCAGGCGGAGCGCCTGGCGGTTCAGGACGCGCAGGCGGTCGGTGGCGTCGCAGGGCTTGTCGCCCTTGATGCCCTTGGCCGCGGCGTCTATCGCGGAGCTGACGGCCGGTTCGACGCGGGCGGCGGGCTCGGACTCCGGGAAGGTGCGCAGGAGTTCGCCGAGGTTGCCGTCGGGGGCGTCGACGCTTTCGGTGACGCCGAGCTCGGTCACGCCGCACTCGTACAGCGAGGTGGCGAGCCGGTCGTCGGGCCAGCCGGCGAGGGAGCCGAGCCGTTCGCGGTCGATGACCTTCGGCACGGTCCGCAGATAGGTCAGCGGCGCGACGGCCTCGCAGTACTTCTTGTCCGCGTACGGCGCCCCGACCGTCTTGTAGTACGCGGTCAGCCGGTCGGGTACGCGGTGGGCCGCGCGCGAGTCCGGGTGGTCGTCGCCGAGGTCGCCGTAGAGGGTGAGCGCCTTGCGGAAGTCGGCCTCGCCGGTCGTGAACGGCCGGCCGGCCGCGGCGCGGACGAGCCGGTCGGCGTTGTCGAGCCGGTCGAGCAGCATCTGTTCGACGGCCTCGTCGTGCGCGGCGCCGTACGCCACGACGCCGCCCGCCGGGACGGCGAGCAGCACCAGGCCGAGGACGAGCGCGATGGGGGCGCGCGGCGGCCACGACAGGGGCGTACGCAGCGCGCGGAAGGCGCCATGAAGCGCGGCGAGCGCGAGGAGGACGAGATACGCGACGAGTGCGCCTCCGGAGACGCCGTCGACGTCGGCGGGCAGCGCGACGAACAGCAGCGCGGCGGTGGCGACCCAGCACACTCCCGTGGCACCCCAGCGGCGCAGCAGCGCGTACCCGATGCCGAGCCCGCTGAGGTTCAGCAGCGCGACGGCGACGGCCCGCAGCGGGTCCGCGGGGCCGGAAGGGGCGGGGGGCCGGGGCGGCGGCCCCCCGAGCAGGAACTCGCCGGGGGAGAAGTCGGGGGGCAACGGGCCGCCGGGGGGCGGGCCGTAGGGATTTTCGGGTGCGGAGGGCGCGGAGGGCGTCGGTCCGGCGGGCGACGGGCCGGGCGGTGGGCCGTAGGGCTGGTAGGAGGGCGGCGCGGGCGACTGCGGTGGGACCGACGGCTGGGCAGGTGCCTCAGCGGGTGCCTGTGCGGGTGGCGGTGGCGGTACGGGCGTCGGTGGCTGTGCCTGTGACGGTACTGACGGCTGGTCGGGCGTCTGTGTCGATCGCTGCTCGGGGATCCGGTCCGACGGCTGCTCGGACGGCGGTGTGTTGGGCGTAGGCGTCTGCGCCCCGCCGGTCGCCCCGGCCCCCGTGCCGCCGTCCCCGCTCTCTTTCCCGTTCTCAGGTCGCTGGTCCCAGACCATGACGCCTCGACTCCCCCTGGTCGCCGGACGCCCGGTCGACGCCCGTCCCCCCCGCACTGCCCGGCCACTCCTACGGAGTGAGATGCCCCGGAACTCCGGGCGCCACGCACGATACGCAGTGTGTCAGCGGTTGACCGACTGGATTTCCTGGACCGTCACGTTCTGGTCGTCCCCGAATGTCCCCTCGGGTAGATCCACGGGTCCCGGGACCCCCGTACCGGCCCAGTGGATCTTCCAGGTGACCGTCGCCTGGAGCTTGTACGTGTCGTCGCCGGAGGAGCGCAGGTACTTCACGCCGCACGGTGGGGTTCCGCCCGACTTGCCCTTGCTGTACGGCTCGCCGATGCGGCCGTTGGTGATCCGGCACTCGCCCGACGCGGGATAGGTGATCGCGTCGTCCGTGCCCGGTTCGATCTTCAGCGAGACGGGTTCCGCGGTCGTGGTCGCGGTGATGTTGAGCAGGGGCACCGACGCGGTGACGGAGACCGGCTTGAACTGGGCGCCGTTCAGCCATGCCCAGGTCGGCAGGTTCACCTTCGTGGTGCCGGCGGGGGCGAGGTCGACCTCCGTCGACGGGACGCGGATCTCGGCGTACGCGAGCATGGCGAGCATCTCCGGAGTGATGGCTTCCGGAATGTTGGCGGGCGGCGGGTCGCCCTGGTCGACCCAGAAGTAGGGCTCGTCGCAGTTCAGCGCGCCGGGGTCGCCCTCACGGCCCGGGGTGACGTAGGAGGACCACCAGTGGCCCTTGCCTTCCTTGTCCTTGTTGAAGTCCGTGTACGGCTTGCCGTTGACGTACCGGTCGCGCTGGGAGACGTCCCACTCGTGGCCGGTCGACTCGGCGTTCCAGATGGGCTCCAGATAGTCCTTGAGCTGGTCCGGGGAGTACTTCGGCGCGTAATAGCAGGCGGGTGGCGTCCAGTTGGAGGAGGACGTGGTGACCGGTCCCGCTTTGGGGCCCGAGCCGTTCTTGGAGCGGTCGAAGACGACGGCGCCCGCCGTGGCCGATATGCCGCCGTCCTGCTGGCCCCCGTCGACCTGGGTCTCCGAGCCGGAACCGTTGCCCCCGGGCACGATGTCCGCCCAGGCGGGCGGGGTCGCGGCCAGGACCAGGGCGCCCGCGACGGCGGCGGCGCCCGTGGCCCGTTTCCAGGACGTGACCCTTTTCCAGGGTGGCAAGGCCGTCAAGGCGGACGTCAAGGCTGACATGATGAAGCTCCCCGTGTGGAAATGATCTGCGACGTCTGCCAGACGCCCGCTCCGTTCTTGTCGAGGCGGGTGTTGTAGAAGACGTAACTGTTCTTCGTGACCGGGGTCTTGGAGATCTCACCGGTCTTCTTGTCCTTGCTGAAGCCCTTGCTCTCGTCCGCGCAGAAGGTCAGCACGGCGGACGTCTTGCCCTTCAGCGTGACCGTCCGGTCGTAGTACCGGGCCTCGCCCGTCATCGTCGCGTTCGCCTTCTTGAACTGCCCGACCCAGTCGAGCGCGGCCTCCAGCGCCTTGCCGGTGTTGTAGAACGCGAGCGCCTCGCCCTTGGCGTCGGTGCCGGTGATCGCGGCGTCCACCGCGCGCATGCGCTGCTCGTTGTCGGCGAGTACGGCGTCCTTGACGGCGTCCCCCGTCTTCGCCCCCTCGAACGTCAGCTTGAGGTCGCCGGGCAGTGTGATGTCCGGCCGGCCGGCGCCCGCCGGTTCCGACGCGCTCGTGCTGGGCGTCGCCGACTCCTTGGCGCTCGTTTCGGCGCCCGAGATCTTGTCGTCCGGTGCCTTGTCGTCCCCGCCGCAGGCGGACAGCGCGAGGGTCGCCGCGGTGGTGAGCGTGGCCACGGTGAGCAGCGTGGAGCGGCGGTTCACGGTCGACTCCCGTTGGGTGGGTGAGGGTTGGCTGGATCGGCACTCACGCTATCCAGGGCCGGTTCGTGGCACCAGGGCGGAATCTTTGCCACCGGGGAGGATTCTGTGAAGGCCGGGCCCCGAGACCCCGGCGATGCCCCCTGGTCGGCGCGGCCCGCGCCTCTACACTGGCGAACGGTGGACTGCGGTGCGGCGAGAGGCGGTTGACGGTGCGTAAGGCGTGGATCGTGGCCGGGGCCGCCGCCAGCGGTGGGCTCGGGTTCGTCATGCTGCTCGTCGTCGGGACGTACATGGTCGCCGGGAACCTCACCAACGGCATCGGCAAAGGCGCCGTCGGTCTCGCCAAGGGCGCGGTGCCGGCCGCGTACCAGCCGCTCGTGCAGCAGTGGGGGAACCTCTGCCCCGCGATCAACCCGGCGCTGCTCGCCGCGCAGCTCTACCAGGAGAGCGGGTTCAACCCGAACGCGAAGAGCCCCGCAAAGGCGCAGGGCATCGCGCAGTTCATCCCCGGTACCTGGGCCACGCACGGCATCGACGGGAACGGTGACGGGCAGCGGAACGTCTGGGACCCGCAGGACGCCATTCCGTCGGCGGCCTCGTACGACTGCGAGCTGGCCAAGTATGTGAAGGACGCGCCGGGCGACCCGACCGAGAACATGCTCGCCGCCTACAACGCGGGCGCGTACGCGGTCATCAAGTACGGCGGCGTCCCCCCGTACCGCGAGACGCAGAACTATGTGAAGACCATCCGCAGTCTGGAGCAGAGCTTCGCGCGGCCCGTCGGGCGGGTGCAGCCCTCGCAGCAGGCCGCGGGCGCCATCTACTACGCGCAGCAGAAACTCGGCACCGAGTACCTGTGGGGCGGCAACGGCACCGCCGACCAGGGGGGCCGCTTCGACTGTTCCGGGTTGACCAAGGCCGCGTACGAGACCGTGGGGATCGAGCTGCCCCGGGTCGCCAACGACCAGTACAACGCGGGCCCGCACCCCGCACGTGACGAACTGCTCCCCGGTGACCTCGTCTTCTTCTCGGACGACCTCACCAATTCGCGCGCCATCCGGCACGTCGGCATCTATGTCGGCGGCGGCTACATGATCGACGCGCCGCGTCCCAACGCCGTCATCCGTTTCGACCCGATCGACACCCCCGACTACTTCGGTGCGACGCGTGTGACCGAAGACGGCGCGAAAGCGCTGCCGACCGGTCCGTCGAACGTCTGATCAAGGTCGCGCGGGCGGGTTCCAGGCGCTGAGCGCGCGTGTGATGATGGTGCACCCGACGTCGGCCGCCTGGCCGGATCTCGCCGGATTCCCCTCCCTGACCACACCCGCTGAGCTGCGGCGATGTGTCTCTCTTCGATAACGTCTGCGTGATCATTCGGTGGAGAGTGGAACGTATGAAGGGGGACTGTGCGTTCCTCTTGCTGAAGCGGATCTACGACCGCGGGGGTTGGTGGAGTGGCGCACAGCGACGTGCGCCCGCGCGCGCATGAGGACGAAGGGGCCGGGCACCATGGCTGGACTCGACGAGACATCCGGGTCGAACCCTGACGTCAGCCTGCTCTACGACATCAACGGCCTGGCCAAGGCCGCGCCGGGCTGGCTAGACCGGACGGTGGGCTTCATCGGGGAGTACGGGCTGCTGGTCGGCATGGTCCTGCTCGTGCTGTGGGCCTGGTGGACCCTGCGCCGCCGTGCCGCGACCCTGGGGGACGCCGCCTCGTCCACCGCCGCCGTGCTGTGGGCGCCGCTCGGTGCGGCCGTCGCGATCCTGGTGAACGTGCCGATACGCGGCTTTGTCGAGCGCCGCCGGCCCTTCCTGGACCACCAGGGCCTTGAGGTCCTGGTCGATGGGAAGACCGACTTCTCGTTCGTCAGCGATCATGCGACGCTCGCCATGGCGATGGGCGTCGGCCTCTTCGTCGCGCACCGCAGGATCGGTCTCGCGGCCATCGGGCTCGCCGTGGTCGAAGGCTTCTGCCGGGTCTACATGGGCGTGCACTATCCGACCGACGTCATCGGCGGCTTCGCGCTCGGTACGGCCGTCGCGCTGCTGCTCTCGCCGCTCGCGACCGCGTTGCTCACTCCGCTGGCGCGGGCTGTGGGGGCGTCTCGGCGGGTGGGGTGGGTGGTGTGGCGGCGGTCTGCGGTGACGGTGGCTCAGGAGACGGTGGGGATTCCGGAGGCCAGGACTCCTGGGGGGTCCGGGGACCGGGATCTCGCGGCGTAGTCGCCTCGCGCTCGCGTCGGAGGAGGGCCCGGCCGGCTGCGCCGGCGGCGGCTGCTGTGGCGGCCGAGGTGAGGGTCCAGATGCCGGCGTTGGGGTGGGGGGTGCCGTCCTCGGCCGTGGCGGAGGCCAGGGCTGCGCCCGCGGTCAGGAGGGCTGCGGCTATTGCCGTGCCGGCGGCTATTCGGGTCGGCGGTATGTGGGTCATGTGCTCAGCGGAACTCCGGCGGCGGGGTTGAGCTAGCTGAGCGGGGCTGTTCGGGGTACCCGCCGTGGTCGGGGTGCAGGTCCGTCGTGGTTGTGCCCACCCTCCCCCAAGGACTCCGACAAGCTCCGTCCAGGGGGGACCCCCATCGCCCTGCGAGACGCCTGCCCACAACCAGGTTGGGTTGGGTTTACAGGGACTGGGGGTTGCTGAAGAAGTTGGTTGGGTCGTGCTGCTTCTTCAGTTTCTGTAGGCGGGGGGCCGCTTGTCCGTAGTACGCCTGGCGCCAGTTGGTGAGGGTTGGGTCTGTGTAGTTCTGGTAGGCGGCGCCTGAGGCGTGGGGGGTCATTGCCTTGTGGGCCGTTGTCAGCCAGGTCGTCGCCGCGGTGCCCGAGGTGTCCGGGCGCCAGGACGCGATGTACTGGGCGAGCATCCGGGAGCGGCGGTGCACGAACGCCGTCGCCGTCGGGTCGACCCGGTTGACCGCCCCGCCGAGCGCGGTCAGCGCGATGCTGCCGGTGCCGCCCTGGACGGACCGTACGCGGGACAGCAGGGTCTGGATCCCGGCGGCGGACAGGGAGCGGTCGAAGAAGTCGGAGCGGGCCGCGTACGTCTCGCGCTGAAGGGCGCCGCGCGGGGTCCGACCCGGGGTCGGCCCCGGCATATGGCACTGCGCTTCGTCGCCGAACGCCGAGCAGCCGGCGTACACCTCCATCGACTCCTGGTACGAGCGCCGCTTGAGGGAGACGCTGCTCGCGGAGGCGCCGACGCGGTCGGCGAGCCGGTCGACGGCGTTCTGGAGTTCGCCGTACGTGCCGAGCGAGAAACAGGCGACCGAGACGGTCGGGGTGCCGCCGGCGGAGTTCGCGAGATGCGCCGACGACCAGATCTCGTCGGGCTGCTCGGGACCCCACTCCTGCCACGCCCCGAGCACCGCGGCGGCGCGGCTCCACGGCCACGACAGATACGCGGTCACGCCCTGCGGGGCCGGATGCGTACGGAAGCGGAGTTCCGTGACGACGCCGAAGTTGCCGTTCCCGGCGCCGCGCAGGGCCCAGAACAGGTCGCTGTTCTCCCGGTCGTTCGCGACGAGTTCCTTGCCGTCGGCCGTGATCAGGGTGGCCTGGGTGAGGCTGTCGCAGGTCAGCCCGTAGGCGCGGGACACGACTCCGTGGCCGCCGCCCAGGGTGAGACCGGAGACGCCGACGGTGGGGCAGGAGCCGGCCGGTATGGTCACGCCCTTCGCGGCGAGCGCGCGGTACACGTCGATGAGCTTGCAGCCGGCGCCGACGACCGCCTCGTCCCCGCTGACCCGGATCCGCGACAGCTTCGACACATCCACGATCAGCCGGCCGTCGCCCGACGACCAACCGGCGTAGGAATGGCCGCCGTTGCGGATCGCGACGGGGATGTGGTGCGCGCGGGCGTACGCGAGGGCCGACCGGATGTCGTCGGTGTGCGCGACATAGGCGACAGCCGTCGGTTTCAGGCCATCGAAGCGGGTGTTGTAGAGCTGGCGTGCCGTCGTCCAGTCGCGGTCGCCCGGCCGCACGAGCGGTCCGTCGAGGTCCTGCGCGAGGGCCTTCCAGTCGGCCGGTCCGGTGGCGCTCGCGGTCGCGGAACCGGAGTGGGTGGCGGGGGTCCCGGTGGTGCGGGGCGTACCGGTGGCGGTTCCCGGCGCGCCGCCGGTCCCGTCACCGCCGGCGCCGCACGCCCCGGTCACGCCCATGGTCAGTGCCGCCGCGCCCGCCCCGATGAACGTACGCCGTTCCATGTCGCCTCCCCGTGGAGTCCCGGCCGGTCCGTCGCGGGTCCCGTGGAACGGGACGACCCTGCGGACCCCAGGGTTCCACGGGGATACGGGCAGGCAAGGGGGCTTGGTTCAAAGGAGGCGCGATGGAGTCCGGATCGATAAGTATCGACAGGCGGGAGGTGTGGTGCGGTGGGTTCAGATGGCGAGTGGTGGGGCGTGTTCGGCGGCGTCGGAGCGGGCCTTGCTGCGGGCCCGGCGGGCCGGGCCGCGCCAGCCGCAGGTGCATCGGGCGGAGATGAAGCGGCCCTTTTCGACGGTTGTCGTGGTGTGGCCCCCGGAGGAGGACGGGGACCCGGTCAGGTCCTGCTGATGCGCCACGGGTCCACGGTACCGAGCGGTGGGGTCGACCGCGGACCGCGCCCGTGGACCGGACGAAGGGCCGTCAGGGACCGAGCGGAGACCGGCTGGAGACCGGCCGGAGACCGATCGTGGCGCGGCCTCGCGCGTGACGAGCGCACCCACCCGTCGTTATCCGGACGACAGGGGGCGCCCTGTCGGGACTGACTTGGGGGTCGGCAGCCGATGGTGGTGCGACAGCATGGGCGGACGGGCGGCGCGCTGGTCGTGGCCGTCGCGGTGGCGGGTCTGATGACGGGCGCCACGGGGTGCTCCGAGTCGGGGGCCGCCGCCGAGACCGTGGACCCCGGCGATCCGGTCGACGCCGTGCACCGCGCGGCGGGCGAGCTGATCCGCGCCGGTTCGTCCAAGGCCCGTACCGCGATGGAGATGGCCACCGGCGGGACCCGTGTCACCATCCGGGGCCAGGGCGTCTACGACTACAAGGACCGGCTCGGGCAGTTGCGGGTGATGCTGCCGCAGGACGCGACCGGCGCCACCGAGCACCGCCCCATCACGGAGCTGCTCGCACCCGGCGCCCTCTATATGAAGAACCGCGGCGCGGGTGTCCCCGCCGACAAGTGGGTCCGCGTGGACACGGCGTCCCTGTCGGACGGGAATCTGGTCACGGGTGGCGCGACCGATCCGCTGGCCGCCGCCGAACTGTTGCGGGGCGCCGAGGAGGTGACCTTCGTCGGGGAGACGGAGGTCGCGGGCGCGCCGGTGCGGCACTACCGGGGGATCACCGATCTGGCGCGGGCGGCGAAGGTGTCGTCCGCAGAGACCGGCCAGGCGCTCGCGGCGGCGGCGAAAGGCTTCTCGCGTACGGAGGTGCCCTTCGACGTGTACCTCGACGATCAGGGGCGGGTCCGTAAGCTGCGGCACGAGTTCAGTTTCACCAACGCGGGCCGGAAAGAGCCGGTCGCGGTCGCCTCGACAACGCTGCTCTACGACTTCGGGACGCCCGTGTCCGTACGGCTTCCGGACGAGCGGGACATTTACGCGGGGAAGATCGCGGAGCCGTAGTCCCGGCGTCGTAGCCCCGGCGCCCGTGGTCGCGGGCCGTGGTCGCGGGGCCGTGGTGACGGCCCTGGGCCAGGGGGCGCCGACCGGTCGGGCGGGCCGGAAATGGTCCGTCCGTGCCATGCGCGGTGCGTAGGCCGCTCCCTACTCTAGGAAGTCGGCGACGGCAGGAAGAGGTGATGTGCGTGGCAGCGTCGACCGCGACGGCGGTGCAGGACTACGTCGCCCTGGCCGAGATCGAGATGTGCGGCGAACTGATCATCGCCGCGTCGGCGTCCCTCGACGAACGCCTCAGCGCCGACCGCATCGACGAGGTGCTGCGTGTCGGCCACGAGTGATGGGCGGGTTCCGGCCAGGCGGTGTCCTGATCCGTTCCCTAGAGGTCCCGTAGAGGTTCCGTAGCTGGCCCTTGGTCAGGTCCTGAGCAGGCGGGCGATCGCCTTGGTGGCCTCTGCGACCTTCGCGTCGATCTCCTCGCCGCCCTTGACCGCCGCGTCCGCGACGCAGTGGCGCAAATGCTCCTCCAGGAGCTGGAGGGCGAAGGACTGGAGCGCCTTTGTCGACGCCGAGACCTGGGTCAGTATGTCGATGCAGTAGACGTCCTCGTCGACCATGCGCTGGAGGCCCCTGATCTGGCCCTCGATCCTGCGCAGCCGCTTGAGGTGCTCGTCCTTCTCGTGGTGGTAGCCGTGCACTCCGCGGTCGTGGTCGGTCACCACGTCCTGCGCCGTGGAGGGCGCGTCCGTCGTCGCGTCGGCCTCGGTGGTCGTCATCGCGTCCTCCTGCTGAATGCTGCCCCGGGGGGCCGTGTGTCACGGTTGTCCCTATATACCCTGGGTGGGTATATAGTACCGAACTTTCCTGGGTACGGGACGGTTGGCCCGGGCCCCGTGCTGATCAGCTTGCCCAATGGGCGACACTGGGAACGCCGGTTAGCTGTGGCCGGATGATGCGCTTAGCATCACCCTGACCGAAAACCAAAGCATCCCGAGGACCCCAACGTGCGCTTTCGTCTGACCCCCAGGGAGACGAGCTTCTACGATATGTTCGCGGCGTCCGCGGACAACATCGTGACCGGCTCGAAACTCCTGATGGAACTGCTCGGGGCGGACGCCTCCGCTCGGGCCGAGATCGCAGAGCGCATGCGGGCCGCGGAACACGCCGGGGACGATGCCACACATGCGATCTTCCACCAGCTGAACTCCTCCTTCATCACGCCGTTCGACCGCGAGGACATCTACACCCTCGCTTCGTCCCTCGACGACATCATGGACTTCATGGAGGAAGCCGTCGACCTGGTCGTGCTGTATCAGGTCGAAGAACTTCCCAAGGGTGTCGAGCAGCAGATCGAGGTGCTGGCACGGGCCGCCGACCTGACCGCCGAGGCGATGCCGAATCTCCGCACGATGGACAACCTCACCGAGTACTGGATCGAGGTCAACCGGCTGGAGAACCAGGCGGACCAGATCCACCGCAAACTGCTCGCGCAGCTTTTCAATGGCAAGTATGACGCCATGGAAGTACTGAAGCTGAAGCAGATCGTGGATGTGCTGGAAGAGGCGGCCGACGCTTTCGAAAAGGTCGCCAACACCGTGGAGACCATCGCGGTCAAGGAGTCCTGAGCGTACGTGGACACCTTTGCGCTGGTCGTGACCATCGGGGTCGCGCTTTTCTTCACGTACACCAACGGATTTCACGATTCGGCCAATGCGATCGCGACATCCGTGTCCACTCGGGCGCTGACTCCTCGGGCCGCCCTCGCCATGGCGGCCGTGATGAATCTCGCGGGCGCCTTTCTTGGCAGCGGGGTCGCCAAGACGGTGAGCGAGGGGCTGATCGCCACGCCTGAGGGCGGCAAGGGGATGGGCATCCTCTTCGCCGCGCTCGTCGGCGCGATCATCTGGAACCTGGTCACCTGGTACTACGGGCTGCCGTCGTCCTCGTCGCACGCGCTGTTCGGCGGCATGGTCGGCGCCGCGCTCGCCGGCGGTACGGATGTGATCTGGTCCGGGGTGGTCGACAAGGTCATCATCCCGATGTTCGTCTCACCGGTGGTCGGGCTTGTCGTCGGTTATCTGGTGATGTGCGCGATTCTGTGGCTGTTCCGTAAGGCCAATCCGCACAAGGCCAAACAGGGATTTCGGATAGCGCAGACCGTCTCGGCGGCCGGGATGGCGCTCGGGCACGGGCTTCAGGACGCGCAGAAGACCATGGGTATCGTCGTGATGGCGCTGGTTATCTCCGATGTCGAGGACTACGGGGATCCCATTCCGATCTGGGTGAAGATCGTTTGTGCGGTGATGTTGTCGCTGGGGACGTATGCCGGTGGGTGGCGGATCATGCGGACGTTGGGGCGGAAGATCATTGAGCTTGATCCGCCGCAGGGATTTGCCGCCGAGACCACGGGGGCTTCCATCATGTTCGGGTCGGCGTTTCTTTTCCATGCGCCTATTTCTACGACCCATGTGATTACTTCGGCGATTATGGGCGTGGGGGCTACTAAGCGGGTTAATGCGGTGCGGTGGGGTGTTGCCAAGAACATCATCCTGGGCTGGTTCATTACGATGCCCGCTGCCGCTTTTGTCGCTGCGCTCAGCTATTGGGTGGTGCAGCTCGCTTTCGGGTGACCCCGCCGTCGTGGGCGTTGTGCCCACCCGTCCCGCCCTGCGGGACGCCTGCCCACAACGCGGTCACGACGAAGTTCTCGTACCAAATACGCGGGCCCGCCCCCCGGGAGCCAGGGGGCGGGCCCTTTTCCTCGCGGTGGCACCGCCATGCAGCACCGCGAGGGGTCTAGCCGAAGCGGCCCGAGATGTAGTCCTCGGTCGCCTGCACCGACGGGTTGGAGAAGATCCGCTCGGTGTCGTCTATCTCGATGAGCCGGCCGGGCTGGCCGACTGCCGAGAGGTTGAAGAAGGCCGTACGGTCCGAGACGCGGGCGGCCTGCTGCATGTTGTGCGTCACGATGACGATCGTGAAGCGTTCCTTCAGCTCACCGATCAGGTCCTCGATGGCGAGCGTCGAGATCGGGTCGAGCGCGGAGCACGGCTCGTCCATCAGGAGAACGTCCGGCTCGACCGCGATGGCGCGGGCGATGCACAGCCGCTGCTGCTGACCACCGGAGAGACCCGAACCGGGCTTGTTCAGGCGGTCCTTGACCTCGTTCCAGAGGTTGGCGCCCTTGAGTGACTTCTCGACGACATCGCTGAGCTGGCTCTTCTTGTACGAGCCGTTGAGCTTGAGGCCCGCGGCCACATTGTCGAAGATCGACATCGTGGGGAACGGGTTCGGGCGCTGGAAGACCATGCCGACCGTACGGCGCACGGCCACCGGGTCGATGTTCGTGCCGTACAGGTCCTCGTCGTCCAGGAGCACCTTGCCCTCGACGCGGCCACCGGGGGTGACCTCGTGCATACGGTTCAGGGTGCGCAGGAAGGTGGACTTGCCGCAGCCGGACGGGCCGATGAAGGCCGTCACGGAGCGGGGCTCCACGGTCATCGAGATGTCCTCGATCGCTTTGTGGGCGCTGTAGTAGGCGGTCAGGCCGCTGACGTCGATTCGCTTGGCCATGGTGGGGATCACTACTTCTTTCGAGAGGGTCGCTTCGGCCGCGTCAGCGGCCCGTCTTGGGGGCCTTCCAGCGGGCGATGCCGCGGGCCACCAGGTTGAGGATCATGACGAAGCCGATCAGGACGAGGGCCGCTGCCCAGGCACGGTCGTAGGCCGCGCCCTCTCCCGCGCTGTTCGCGTACTGCTGATAGATGTACAGCGGCAGCGACGCCTGTGCGCCTTCGAAGGGGTTGTTGTTGATGTAGGCCGCGCCCCAGACCAGCAGCAGGACGGGGGCGGTCTCACCGGTGATCCGCGCGACGGCGAGCATCACACCGGTGGTGATACCACCGATCGACGTCGGCAGAACCACCTTGAGGATGGTCCGCCACTTGGGGACGCCCAGCGCGAGGGACGCCTCGCGCAGCTCGTTCGGGACGAGCTTGAGCATCTCCTCCGTGGAGCGGACCACGACCGGCATCATCAGGATGGACAGGGCCAGGGATCCGGCGAAGCCGGAGTAGTCCATGCCCATCATCAGGATCCAGAAGCTGAGGATGAACAGACCCGCGACGATCGACGGGATACCCGTCATGACGTCGACGAAGAAGGTGACGGCCTTGGCGAGCTTGCCCCGTCCGTACTCGACGAGATAGATCGCGGTCATGATGCCGATGGGCACCGAGATCAGGGTGGCGATGCCGACCTGCTCCAGGGTGCCGATGAGCGCGTGATAGACACCGCCGCCGGGCTGGGTGTCCGCGATGCCCATCATCGAGTGGGTGAGGAAGTAGCCGTCGAAGACCTTGACACCGCGCTTGACGGTCTCCCAGATCAGCGAGGCCAGCGGGATGACGGCGAGGATGAAGGCGACCCAGACGACGCTGGTGGCGAGCCGGTCCTTGGCCTGCCGGCGGCCCTCGACCTTCGCGGCGATGACGTACGTACCGAAGACGAAGAGCAGGGCGGCGATGAGGCCCCACTGGACCTTGCTGTCGAGTCCGGCGGCGAGGCCGATCCCGACCGCGACGACGACCGCGCCGACGGCGATCGCCCAGGGCGACCAGCGCGGCAGGGTCGCGCCCCGAAGGGTGGAGGACGGACGCTTGTCCGTGACTGCGTGGCTCATCCGTTGGCCCCCGAGTACTCCTTGCGGCGGGCGATGATCGCGCGGGCTCCGCCGTTGACCAGCAGGGTGATCACGAAGAGGACGAGACCGGAGGCGATGAGCGCGTCACGGCCCGATCCGCTGGCCTCGCCGAACTTGCTGGCGATGTTCTGGGCGAAGGTACCGCCGCCCGCGTCGAGCAGGCTGGCGTTGATCTCGAAGGTGGACGAGAGGACCGTGGCGACGGCCATCGTCTCGCCGAGCGCGCGGCCGAGGCCCAGCATCGAAGCGGAGATCACACCGGAGCGGCCGAACGGCAGGACGGCCATGCGGATGACCTCCCAGCGCGTGGCGCCGAGGGCCAGCGCGGCTTCCTCGTGCATCTGCGGAACCTGCCGGAAGACCTCACGGCTGACGTTGGTCACGATCGGCAGGATCATGATCGCGAGCAGGATGCCGACGGTGAGCATGGAGCGGGCGGGGCCGCCCTGCCACTCGAAGATCCCGGTCCAGCCGAAGTAGGTGTCGAGCCAGCCGAACAGGCCGTTCATGTGCGGTACGAGGACCAGGGCGCCCCAGAGGCCGTACACGATGGACGGTACGGCGGCCAGCAGGTCGATGACGTAGCCGAGGAGGCCGCCGATCTTGCGCGGCGAGTAGTGCGAGATGAAAAGGGCGATGCCCACCGCGATCGGGACCGCGATGAGCATGGCGATGAGTGCGGAGACGACCGTGCCGAACGCCAGCACCGCGATGCCGAAGTACGGCGGATCGATGCTGGTGTTCCACTCGAAGGTGGTGAAGAAGTTGCCCTCGTTCTTACTGAGGACGATCGCGCTGCGGTAGGTCAGGAAGCCGGCGATGGCGGCCATGACCACCAGCAGGAAGATGCCGGAACCCCGGGAGAGTCCGAGGAAGATCTTGTCGCCGGCGCGCGAGGTGCCACGGGCGCGCTGACTCAGGGATTCGGCGGCCTGGGGGGTGGGGGGAGGTGGTGCGGTGTTCTGCGGTGTCGATATGTCCATAAGAGTCTCCGGTCTGCGGGGCCACACGGTGGGGTGGCTCCAGGCGGCGGTGCACCGGACGGTGCGGGCGGACCCGGATCGGGTCCGCCCGCACGCTCAGGTCAGCTCAGGGACGCGACGGTCTCGCGAACCTTGGTCGCGATCTCGGTCGGGATCGGGGCGTAGCCGGCGTCCGACAGAAGGCCCTGGCCCTCCTCGCTCGCGATGTAGGTGAGGAACGCCTTCGTCGCGGGCAGCGTCTCCGCCTTGTTGCCCTTCTCGCAGACGATCTCGTACGTCACCAGGGTGATCGGGTACGCGCCCTCGGCGGTGGGCTTGTAGTTCAGCTCAAGGGCGAGGTCCTTGCCCTTGCCGACGACCTTGGCCGCGGCGATCGCCTTGGAGGCGTTCTCCGTGGTGGCCTTGACGGGGGCCGGGGCGTCCGTCTTGACGTCGACGGTGCTGATGCCGTCCGAGGCGTAGGACAGCTCGAAGTAGGAGATCGCACCGGCGGTCTGCTTGACCTGCTGCGCCACACCGGAGGAGCCCTGCGCGGACTGGCCGCCCTTGGCCTGCCACGCCTTGCCGCCCTCGTACTTCCAGTCCGCCGGGGAGGCGGCCTTGAGGTACTTGGTGAAGTTGTCCGTGGTGCCGGACTCGTCCGAGCGGTGGAACGCCTGGATCTTGGTCTTGGGCAGCTTGGCGTCGGGGTTCAGCGTCTTGATCGCCTTGTCGTCCCACGTCTTGATCTTGTCGTCGAAGATCTTCGCGAGGGTGGGGGCGTCCAGGACGAGGGTGTCCACGCCGGGGACGTTGAAGCCGATGGCGATCGGGCCGCCGACCATCGGGAGGTCGATGGCCTGGCTGTCCTTGCAGACCTTGGCGGACTCGGTGATCTCCTCGGGCTTGAGCGCCGAGTCGGAGCCCGCGAAGGCCGTCTGGCCCTGCACGAAGTTGGTGACACCCGCGCCGGAGCCGTTCGGGTTGTAGTTGATCTTCACGTCCTTGCAGGCGGCCGTGAAGTTCGTGACCCACGCGTCGATCGCGTTCTTCTGCGCGGAGGAGCCGGCGGCCAGCAGGTTGCCCTTGGCGTCGTCACACTTGATCGAACCGGACGAGGCGGTCGCCTTGCCGCTGCCACCGGTCGAGCCGCTGCTCGTGTCGTCGGAGCCGCACGCCGTGAGCGCCAGGGCGCCGGAGACGGCGACTGCACCGAGGGAGAGGGCGCGAAGCCGGTTCTTGCGCTGAAGCTTCACTTCTTGGAGTTCCTTCCAGGAGCCGCCGGAAACCTGACGGCATGCGGTGTCGTACGTAACGGTGTTCCGTGTGCTTCCGCGGGGCCGGCCGGAGTGGACGGCTCGCGGTGCGTAAGGCCGAAATTAGGCAGAACAGGTGAAGTGGCCTATGGCCGTAGGTGAACGGAGGGTGAACCCCTGCGGTCGGTGCGGTGAGGTAACGGAACGGATTACGTCGTGTCTCGCGGGGGTCTCGGTTGCCGTTGCCTTTCGGGGCGCCCGGTACTTGGGCTGTGCCCACCCGTTCTGCCGTGCGGGACGCCTGCCCACGGCGGGAGTTACGCGAGATGGAGGGCCGTCAGCAGGTCGTCGACCAACGTCTTGTCCCTGGGGTGGGTCACGTGCGTGCGGGCCTGTCTTGGCGAGAGCCAGACGATGCGGTCGACCTCGTCGTTTGGCGCGAAAATGCCTTCCGTGGCTTCCGCCGCCCAGTACGTCACGCGCTTCGGACGGCCGTTCGCGAGATAGCGGACCGTCGGGAGGCCCGCGCCCGGCACACAGTGGTAGCCGGTCTCCTCCTCGACCTCCCGCAGCGCGCCTGTGAGGACGTCCTCATCGCGTTTCAGCTTTCCCTTGGGGTGCGACCAGTCGTCGTACTTGGGCCGGTGGACCAGACAGATCTCCAGTCCACCGTCGATCCCGGACCGTCGCCACAGGACACAGCCGGCGGCCAGAACGGTGCCGTTGCCGTCCGTCGTCATCTCCTCACCGCCTCCCTCAGCCAGACCTCTTGGAACGCGTACCGCGCGGCCTCGACCTCGTGCCGCTGGTCGGCGTGCAGAACACCCAGCGCGTACGCCGTCGCCGGGGCGATCCGGGGGGTGCGGGCCGCCGAGGCCGCCGCCGCTGCCGCCTCGGCCGCGTCCAGGTGCCGGTTCAGGGCCGCGCCCGCGCCCGCGATGCGCGGGTCGGTGAGGTCGTCGTCGCCGGTGCCGGCCAGCACCTCGCGCGCGTACCGGTGCAGGCGGAGCAGGAGGCGGACCTGGTGCCAGGGGGAGTCCTGGGACTGGGGTGCGGGGTCGGCGGCGAGGCCGTGGACGAGGGCTTCCGCGTTGTACGGGTGGCCCGCCTGGAGCAGCGGGAGCGCGGCCACCGCGTCGAGCAGCCGGGACTCGGCCTCCGCGGCGAGGGGCTTCAGGTCGGCCGTGGCTGCCGTGCGGGAGAGGGGGACCTCGCTGGCCAGGACCGCCACGTTGTCCGCGACGGCGTGGAAGCGGGAGGAGCCGAGTGCTTGCAGCGCCGCGGAATGCGCCCGCGTACGGGCCAGTGTCAGCTGGCGTTCCAGTAGCGCGCCCGCCTTTGCCGCCCCCACCGTCAGAGTGCCCTGGGCCGGACCGCCGCTGCTCGGGGGCGGGATCGCCGGGCCGGCGCCGGCGGGGGAGGGCACGGTAGCGGTGCCCGAGAGTCTTTGCAGTGCTGCCAAGAGGCGTTCCAACCGACCCCCGTACGCGTGTTCCCGGGCCAGCGTGCCCGAGAGCCAGGCTAGTTCCGGGCGCAGGGCGTCGGACCACTCGGCGTCGAGGAGCGGCCGGAAGGTGTGGAGTGTGCCGCTGATGCGGCGCGCGCAGCGGCACAGTTGCCGGGCCGCGTCGACGGTCTCCTCACTTCCGTTGGTGGCTCCCCCGCTCTCGCGGTGCAGCCGCAGCGAGCGGAGGAAGTCCGTGGCCCGGTCCTGCAGATAGGCCGTCAGGACGTCGCCCGCCGCGGTCTGTGCCGAGAGTTCATGGTGTTGCTGTGCCACGCCGGCGCCTCCGGGCGTCTATGAGCGTCTCCTGTACGTTCCGCAGGGGCTGGCCGTCCGCGTCGGTGGCGTGCCGGTTCCACTCGCCGTCCGGGCCCAGGTGCCAGGAGCTGGTGGAGTCGGACATACCGGTCTCCAGGAGCCGGTTCAGGGACGCCCGGTGGGCCGGGTCGGTGACCCTGACGAGCGCTTCGATACGGCGGTCCAGGTTGCGGTGCATCATGTCCGCGCTGCCGATCCACACCTCGGGCTCGCCGCCGTTGCCGAAGCCGAAGATCCGGGAGTGCTCCAGGAAGCGGCCGAGTACGGACCGTACCCGGATGTCCTCCGACAGGCCGGGGACCCCGGGGCGCAGGGCGCAGATGCCGCGGACCCAGATGTCGACCGGGACGTCCGCCTGTGACGCGCGGTAGAGCGCGTCGATGACGGCCTCGTCGACCATCGAGTTGACCTTGATGCGGACATGGGCCGGGCGTCCGGCGCGGTGGTGCTGGATCTCCTTGTTGATACGGGAGATGAGGCCGTCCCGCAGGGACTTGGGGGCGACCAGGAGCCGGCGGTAGGTCTCGCGGCGCGAGTAGCCGGACAGCCGGTTGAAGAGGTCCGAGAGGTCGGCTCCGACCTGCGCGTCGGCGGTCAGCAGCCCCAGGTCCTCGTAGAGCCGGGCGGTCTTGGGGTGGTAGTTGCCGGTGCCGACGTGCGAGTAGCGGCGGAGCGTCTCGCCTTCCTGACGGACGACCAGGGACAGCTTGCAGTGCGTCTTGAGACCGACGAGGCCGTAGACGACATGGCAGCCGGCCTCCTCCAGCTTGCGGGCCCACTTGATGTTGGCCTGCTCGTCGAAGCGCGCCTTGATCTCGACCAGTACGAGGACCTGCTTGCCGGACTCCGCGGCGTCTATCAGCGCGTCCACGATCGGCGAGTCGCCCGAGGTCCGGTACAGGGTCTGCTTGATCGCGAGCACGTCACGGTCGGACGCGGCCTGTTCGAGGAACGCCTGCACGGACGTGGAGAAGCTGTCGTACGGGTGGTGCAGCAGCACGTCCCGCTCACGCAGGGCGGCGAAGATGTCCGGCGCCGACGCGGACTCGACCTCGGCGAGGTCGCGGTGGGTGCCCGCGATGAACTTGGGGTACTTCAGCTCGGGCCGGTCGAGGGAGGCTATGCCGAACAGACCGGTCAGATCGAGCGGGCCCGGCAGCGGATAGACCTCGGCCTCGCCGATCTTCAGCTCGCGCACCAGCAGGTCCAGGACATAGCGGTCGATGGACTCCTCGACCTCCAGGCGCACCGGCGGGCCGAAGCGGCGCCGCATGAGTTCCTTCTCCAGGGCCTGGAGCAGGTTCTCGGCGTCGTCCTCCTCGACCTCCAGGTCCTCGTTCCGCGTGAGCCGGAACATGTGGTGCTCCAGGACCTCCATACCGGGGAACAGCTCTTCGAGGTGGGCGGCTATGACGTCCTCGATCGGCACATACCGCGAGGGCGACGCCTCCAGGAAGCGGGACAGCAGCGGCGGCACCTTGACGCGGGCGAAGTGCCGGTGACCGCTGACCGGGTTGCGCACGACGACCGCGAGGTTCAGCGACAGACCCGAGATGTACGGGAAGGGGTGCGCGGGGTCGACGGCCAGCGGGGTCAGGACGGGGAAGATCTGGTGCCGGAACAGGGTGAAGAGCCGGGCCTGCTCCTTGTCCGTCAGCTCGCCCCAGCGGACCAGGTGGATGCCCTCGTCGGCGAGCGCGGGCGCCACGTCCTCCTGGTAGCAGGCGGCGTGCCGGGCCATGAGTTCCCGGGAGCGGGCCCAGATCATCTCCAGCACCTCGCGGGGCTGGAGGCCGGAGGCGGACCTGGTCGCGACGCCGGTGGCGATGCGCCGCTTCAGTCCGGCGACGCGGACCATGAAGAACTCGTCCAGGTTGCTCGCGAAGATCGCCAGGAAGTTCGCGCGCTCCAGGAGGGGCGTCTGGGGGTCCTCGGCGAGTTCGAGCACCCGCTCGTTGAAGGCGAGCCAGCTGCGTTCGCGGTCGAGGAAACGGCCCTGGGGCAGCTGCTCGCCCTCGCTGTCGTCCTCGTACTCGTCCAGATCCGCGTCCAGGTCCGGCTCCAGGTCGGACACCGCGGCGGCGACGGTGTGCGGCCGGTGGGCGGCGATGGAACCCACGGACGGCTGGACGTGCTGGATCTGTGCCTGGGCATCTTGCTGGCTCATGCCTCCATGGTGCCGCGCGAGGGGCTTCACCGGCGCGTCGGAGCGCGCCGGAGTCAGGCGGAGTGTCCCGTTCGCAGGACGGTCGGGCACAGCGGGCTGCATTCACCGAGCGTCGCAAGCTCGTCTGAATCATTGGTTACGAGGACATGACGTGCAGGACATCGGCGAACGGCCCCCGGGGTTCGCACCGCCGGGGACCGCTTGCTTCGGGTAGGCCGTCAGGGGGATGTGCGTCAGGGACGGGCCTCAGTGAGGTGCGTCAGGGGGTGCGGGCGCGCAGGACACGGAACGTGACGAAGACGGCGACGGCCGCGAGTGCGAGGACGATACCTGTCTCGACGAACTGGAGGGGCCAGTGGTGGGAGGTCGGGTGGTAGTCCATGTACTGGCCGACGATGTCGTGCCGGTCCTGGCAGGACTCGAACTCCGACCACTTGTGGACGTTGTCGCAGAGGGTGTTGGGCACCCGCTCGCCGGACCCGTTGACCCAGCCGTAGGCGACCGGCCAGATCGGTCCTGAGGGCTGATCGTCGCCCAGTTCGTTTATCCAGGACATGGTCGAGCTGGGCCACAGTCGGGGCCGGAAGTAGATCAGGACGAGCTGGACGGCCACCGTCGCCACCACACCGGTGGCCAGGGCGGTGATCGTGCGCCGCGTCAGGGCCCCGATCAGCGCGCCCACGGCCACGCCGAGCAGGCTGAGGGCGACGAGGACCGGTCCGCTCGACTCGTAGGTGCCGGTGTCGTACCAGTACGTGCCGCTGTCGGCGGCCATCGGGCGCCAGGTGACGCGGTAGATCACGACGAGCGCGGTCGACAGGGCCATGGCGGCCGTCGCGAAGACCGCGAGCCGTGACGCGAGCCAGCGTGTCGGGGTGACGGACTGGGTCCAGGCGAGGCGGTGCAGTCCGCCTTCCAGTTCGCGGGCGATCACCGGGCCCGCGACCAGTGCGGCGAGCAGGGGCGGAACGGCGAGCAGGGTGAGGCCGCCGGAGTCGGCGAAGAGCCGGTGCCAGCTCTCGGCGTACGGGTAACCGAGGAGGCTCGTGCCGCACTCCTCGACCCGGTCGGCGCCGGCCATACAGGCCGCCCGGTCGGGTGCCAGCTGCTTCCACAGCCGGACCCCGCCCGCGAGGAAACCGGCCAGCACCACCAGGCCGAGCCCGAGCCACAGCGTCCTGCGGTGCAGCAGGACGGTCATCCGGTCCACGCCGGGCAGGGTGGGGGCGCTCACGCGGTCACCGCCGCGCGCTCGTCGGCCGCCGGGGTCGCGCTCGGGGTGAGCAGCGGTGGGGTGTCCGGGGCGCGGAGATGGGCGAGCAAGATGTCCTCCAGGGGAGGTTCGGCCGTCTCCCAGGCGGCGTCGACCGGGCCGTCGGGGCGGATCAGGGCGGTGGTGCCGCGCCCGGTGGCGCGGGCTTCGACCACGGTGTGCGCGGCCAGTTCCTCGACCGGGCCGCGCCCGATGACCTGGGTGTGCGCGGCGATCAGGTCGTCGATGCCGCCGCCGAGCCGTATCCCGCCGTCGCTGACGAGCAGCAGATAGTCGCAGGCGCCGGCCAGCTCGCCCAGGATGTGCGACGACATCACGACGGTGGTGCCGCGATCGGTGGCCTCGGCGAGCAGGGTGCCCATCAGCCGGTGCCGGGCGAGCGGGTCGAGGTCGGCCATCGGCTCGTCCAGGAGCAGCAGGTCGGGGCGTTTGCCGAGGGCGAGGGCCAGGGCGACCCGGGTGCGCTGGCCGCCGGAGAGCGCGCGGATCCGGGCGGCCGGGTCGAGGTCGCCGTCCGCGACGATCCGCTCGGCGAGTGAAGCGTCCCAGCGGCCCGGGTTCAGCTCCCGGCCGAGCGTCAGCGTCTCGGCGACGGTGAGCTGCGGGTAGAGGGGTTTCTCCTGGGCGATGTACCCGATCCGCTCACGTGCTGTGGCCGGGTCGGTGCCGAGGACGCGCAGGGTGCCCTCGGTGGGGCGGTCGAGTCCGGCGGCGAGTGTGAGGAGCGTCGACTTGCCCGCGCCGTTGGGCCCGACGACGGCGCAGACCCGCCCGGCCGGCAGCCGGAAACCGCAGTCGCGCAGCGCCCATCCGGTGTCGCCGGGGCGGGAGGTGGTGCGCGTGGTGGTGGTGCGGGTGGTGCTGCGGGCCCGCCGTCCGCCGTAGCGCTTGCCGAGGCCGGCCGCCTCGATGGCGGTGTCGGTCATACGTGATCTCCCTTGGAGCGGTGGACGGTGGGGTTCGGCGCCGGGTCCGCCGGTGCGGGCGTGAAGTGCTCGTCCAGTACGGCCGCGAACAGGGCGCTCACGTCGTCCCGGTCGAGCCCTGCCGTACGGGCCCGCGCGGCCCAGCCGGACAGTTCGGCACGCAGCGGTGAGTCCGCGGCGCCGCTGCCCAGCGAGCGGCGGACGAAGGTGCCGAGGCCGCGCCGGGCCTCGACAAGCCCTTCGTTCTCCAGCTCGCGGTACGCCTTCAGCACGGTGTTGGGGTTGATGGCGGTGGCCTCCACGACCTCGCGGGCCGTGGGCAGCCGGTCGCCCGGTTCGAGCAGTCCCAGGCGGAGGGCCTGTTTGGTCTGCTGGACGATCTGGAGGTAGGTGGCGACGCCGCTGCGCCGGTCGATCCGGAACTCGACCACTCTTAACCACCCTTTCACTAATTGAGTAGTGAAAGGGTGGTGCAAAGAAGGGGGCGGCGTCAAATCACGCCGCCCCCTGGGGCCCCACGGACCTCTCGGCCCGCTCCTCTGACTGCCCGAACCGTCCGGTCTACGACTCCGTGCGATACATGAGATCCGTCTCATAGGTCACGAAACCCAGCCGCTCGTACACGGCCACCGCCGCCGTGTTGTCCGCGTCGACATAGAGCATCACCGTCGGCAGGGCGGACGCCGCGAGATGGCGCAGCCCGATCGTGGTGAGCGCCTTGCCGAGGCCGCCGCCCTGCGCGCCGGGCCGGACCCCGAGTACGTACACCTCGCCGAGCTGTTCCTCGGCGTGCGTCTTCGTCCAGTGGAAGCCGACGAGTTCGCGGTCCCCTTCGCCGCCGCCGGTGCGCTCGGCGAGGAAGAAGCCCGCCGGGTCGAACCATGGCTCGCCCATCCGGTCGTCCAGATCGCGCTGGGTCAGCGAGCCCTGTTCCGGGTGGTGCGCGAACGCCAGCGCGTTCACCTCCAGCCAGGCCGCGTCGTCCTGCCCCGGTACGAAGGTCCGTACCGTGACGCCCTCGGGCAGTACCGGGTCCGGCAGCGCCAGATCCGTCAACGCCCGCCGCATCTGGCGCAGTTCACGGAACAGCGTCAGGCCGAGGACCTGGGCGAGGTGCCGGGCCGCCGCGTGCCCGCCGTGCGCCCACACCCGCAGCCGCTTGCCGGACTCGGCGAGCAGCGCGGTGCCCAGCGCCCGGCCGTGCCCACGCCCCCGGTGCGCCGGACGCACGACGAGTTCGGCCGCAGGAGCCTCGACCGGGTCGGTGTCCTCCAGCTGCGCGTACCCGACCAGTTCGTCATCGACGCTCAGCAGCAGATGCCGTACGCCCGCGCGGGGGCCGCCGCGCAATTGCAGCCGGCCCTGCTCCGAGACCGCCTGCTGGCCGTCCTCGCGAGCGGCTTCGGCGATCAGCGCCAGCACCTCGTCGGCGCGGTCCGGGCTCAGTTCGGTACGGGTCTCGATGCGGCGGAGAGGCGCGGGGTGCACGGCGTCGCTGGTCATGGATACGAGAGTACGGCCGACCGTAACGCCATCTGCACGCAACCAGTCCGTAACCCTTACCCCCTGTTGCGCTACGCGCGTTGACCTTAGGCTGCGCTGCGCAGGACCCTAGAGCCTGTGTCACACCCCCGGCCGGGCCCGCGACGCCTGGCACGCACGCTCGCCCGTTGCCGGAGTGCCCAAGTGGCTCCGCTACGAGGACACTCCGGCGCCTTGCGATCGCACGCACCGGACGCCGCGCGCTGATCCGGCCGGGTATGTGACACAGGCTCTGCCTGCCCACCAAGCCGAAAAGCATCATCGATCCATACAGGGGGGCACGTGTCAGCCACGTCCCAGTCTCGTAAGCACGGAAAGTCCAGACGCGCGCATCGCGTTCTCATCGCGGGCGCCGGGCTCGCCACCATCGGCGCGCTCGTCGCGGCCCTGCCCGCCGTCGCCGGTCCCGAGAAGGACGACAAGCACGGCAAGGGCTCGACCGTCGACGTCCAGCTGCTGTCCTTCAACGACTTCCACGGAAACCTGGAGCCCCCGACCGGTTCGTCCGGTGAGGTCGTCGAGAGCCACGCCGACGGAACCACGGAGAAGATCAAGGCCGGCGGTGTCGAGTACCTCGCCTCCTCGCTGCGCACCGCCCGCAAGGGCCACCCGTTCAGCGTGACCGCCGCCGCCGGTGACCTCATCGGCGCGAGCCCGCTGCTGTCCGGAATGTTCCACGACGAGCCGACCGTCGAAGCGATGAACAAGCTCGACCTCGATGTCACCAGCGTCGGCAACCACGAGTTCGACGAGGGCGCGGCCGAGCTGGCCCGCATCCAGAACGGCGGCTGCCACCCGAAGGACGGCTGTTACGAGGAGGGGCGCAAGTTCAAGGGCGCCGACTACCCGTACCTGGCCGCCAACGTCACCAATGAGAAGACCGGCAAGCCCGTCCTCGCGCCCTACTGGGTGTGGGAGGAGAAGGGCGTCAAGGTCGGCTTCATCGGTGTGACCCTGGAGGGCACCCCGAACATCGTCTCGGCCGAGGGCGTCAAGGGCCTGAAGTTCCACGACGAGATCGAGACGGTCAACAAGTACGCGGACATCCTGGACAAGCAGGGCGTCAAGTCGATCGTCACGCTGATCCACGAGGGCGGCCTCCCGGCCTCCACCTCGTACAACTACGACTGCGACTCGCCGTCCGGCGGCTCCGGTATCTCCGGCCCGATCGTGAACATCGCCAAGGGCATATCGCCCAAGGTCGACGCCCTGGTCACCGGTCACACGCACAACGCGTACGCGTGCACCATCCCGGACCCCTCGGGCAACCCGCGCATGGTCACGTCGGCCTCCTCGTTCGGCCGGCTGTACACGGACACCACGCTCACGTACGACCGTCGCACCAAGGACATCGTGCGCACCAGCGTGAAGTCCGCGAACCACGTCGTGAACCGTACGCAGACCCCTGCGAAGGACATGACGGACCTGATCGGCGCCTGGAACAAGCTGGCCGCGCCGATCTCCAACCGTTCGGTCGGTTACATCTCCGCCGACATCCAGGGCCCCGGCATCCTCACGCGCCCGCCGGAGACGCCGCTCGGTGATCTGATCGCCGACGCGCAGCTCGCGCACGCCAAGTCGCTGGACCCGAAGGCCGTCGTCGCGCTGATGAACCCGGGCGGCATCCGGGCCGACCTCGTCTACAAGGCGAGCGGTCTTGAGGGCGACGGAGTCGTGACCTACGGCGAGGGCTTCACCGTGCAGCCCTTCAGCAACACGGTCAACCTCATCGACCTGACCGGCGCCCAGCTCGTGACCGCGCTCCAGCAGCAGGTCAGTGGCGTCAACACGGCCTCGCCGAAGTTCCTCCAGATCTCCGACGGTCTGACCTACACCGTGGACCTGACGAAGACCGGCGTGGACCGTGTCGTCGTCGACTCCATCAAGCTGAACGGTGCCGCGCTCGACCCGGCGGCCACCTACCGTGTCGCGACGAACAACTTCCTCGCGGGCGGCGGCGACGGCTTCGCCGAGCTGGGCAAGGGCAAGAACCCGCTGGTCGGCGGTGACGACCTCAAGGCGTTCACCGACTACCTGACGGCCAACTCCTCGGCGACGGCCCCCATCGCGCCGCCGAAGGCCGACCGGATCACGGTCGTGAAGTGACCCGTTGACCCGGTGACCCGTACGGAATAACCCCCCTGGAAGCCGGGGCGTGCCGACTCCTGTCGCGTACGCCCCGGCTTTTCGTGTGCGCCCCGGCTTTTCGTGTACCAGGAAGTAGTACTGATAAGTAGCCAACTCCCGTGCCTCATCTGTCACTTGGTTCAGACCTGTGGTTCTCTGCTGCCATGACCCCCACACTCGATCGACGAGGCTTTCTGAAGCGGGCGGGCGCGGTCTCGGCCGCCGGTCTGCTCGCGTACGCGGGAAGCGCGGCTCCCGCGTCCGCCCGCACCCTGGGCGTCCAGGACTGGATGGGCGGGTTCGGCGACACCACCGCTCTCCAGCGCCTGTCCATACCCGGTACGCACGACTCCGGCGCGCGCTTCGGCAATGCCTGGGTGAAGTGCCAGAACATCACCATTCCCGAGCAGTTGAACGCCGGGATCCGGTTCCTGGACATCCGGTGCCGGCTCTTCGAGAACGCCTTCACGATCCACCACGAGGCGTTCTACCAGAACCTCAACTTCGACGACGTACTCGTCGCCTGCCGTGACTTCCTCGCCTCGCGGCCGTCCGAGACCGTGCTGATGCGGGTGAAGCAGGAGTACTCGACCGAGAGCGACGGCGAGTTCCGGCGCGTGTTCGACAGCTATCTGGACAAGGGCTGGCGGTCCCTCTTCCACATCGCCGACACCCTGCCCTCGCTCGGGCAGGCGCGGGGCAAGGTCGTCCTCATCGCCAACAACGGCGGACTGCCCGGTCCGCAGTGGGGCAACACCGGGATCTACGACATCCAGGACGACTGGAACGCGGCGCCCGGCAGCAAGTACCCGCTGATCGAGGCCCACTTCCGCAAGGCGTCCCAGCAGCCGGGGAAGCAGTACATCAACTTCGTGAGCACGGCGGCGCTGCTTCCGCCGTCGTACAACGCGGGTCAGCTGAATCCGCGCGTACGGACTTTCCTCACGGGGGCGGGAAGTGCGGGTTGGACCGGTTTGGGGATTGTGCCGATGGACTTTCCGGAGGCTACCGGGGGCTTGATCGAGGCGGTTCTGTCCCACAACCCGTAGCCCTGTCGGCCGTCGTCGATTCCGCCGGACACTCGCCGTGGTGGTCGGCCGCCGCTGCGGCGGGAAGAAATCCGGCCTGCGGCCGGCAGCCGGGCGTGCCCGCCGTCGCGGCGAGTGTCCGGCGGAATGGGGCACCGGGTCAGGGGGCTCCAGGCTCCGTCGGGGGCGGTGTCGGGGCACCCGGTAGGTGGATGGCGGCCACTGTGCCTCCGCCCTCTGCCCGGTCAAGGGTCACCCGGCCCCCCGCACTCTGTATGGTGCGGGCCACGATGGACAGGCCCAGGCCCGAACCCGGCATTCCGCGGGCGGACGGGGAGCGCCAGAAGCGGTCGAAGACGTGGGGGAGCTCCTCGTCCGGGATACCGGGACCGTGGTCCCGTACCGTCAGCCCGCCCTCCCTCAGGGCGACCTCGACGGTGCCTCCGGGCGGACTGAACTTCACCGCGTTGTCGAGGATGTTGACGATCGCCCGCTCCAGCGCCGCGGGCTCCCCGCGCACGTACCACGGCTGAAGGTCCGCGGTGATCGTCACCTCGGGCCCCCGCAGCCGCGCCCGCCGCAGCGCCACATCGGCGATCTCGTGCAACCCGATCACCTGCACCTTCCCCAGATGCTGCCCGTCGTCGGGACGGGACAGTTCCTGGAGGTCGCCGATCAGCGCCGCCAGCTCCGTCATCTGCGCCTTCACGGACGCGAGCAGATCGCGCCGGTGGTCCGGCGGCAGCGCCCGCCCGGTGTCCTCACTGCGGGACAGCAGCTCGATGTTGGTACGCAGCGAGGTCAGCGGCGTACGCAACTCGTGCCCGGCGTCCGCGATGAGCTGCTGCTGAAGTTCCCGCGACGACGCCAGCGCCGCGGTCATCGCGTTGAACGACCGTGAGAGCCGAGCGATCTCGTCGTCGCCCTCGACCGGAATCCGTACGGTCAGATCCTCCGTACGCGCCACATGCTCGACCGCGCCGGTGAGTTGGTCCACCGGCCGCAGCCCGGTCCTGGCCACCCACGCCCCGGCCGCCCCGGCCCCGAGCACCCCGATACCGGCGACCAGGACGAGCACCAGCGTGAGATCGCTGAGGGTGCCGGTGACCTCGGTCAGGGGCCGCGCGGTGGAGACGGCTCCGGGCCAGCCCGCCACGGTGTAGGTGAGGACCCGGTACTCCTTGCCGTCCGAGCCATGGGCATTGTGGTAGGACTGCGTCAACTGGCCGTCCAGGACCTCCTTGTCGGCGGAGGTGACCTGGATCGAGTGCTCGCCGATGATGACGCAGCTGTCCCCGGTCGGTCCGATGAGCTGGACCGTCGCCCCGTACATGGTCGAGTTCTCGTTGGCCAGGGACCTTCTGCAGGTGCCGTCCGGACCGACGCGGCTCGCGATCGCCGGGGCGCCGAGGCGGTTGCTGCTGAGCGCGGTGTCCAGGGAGTTCACGAGCGCGTTCTGCACCACGAACCACGACACCAGGGCCACCGCCGCGACGGCCACCGCGACCGCCGCCGCCACCAGGATCGCGAGCCGCGACCGCAGCGGCAGCGAACGGGCCCAGCGCAGCGCACGGTTCATTCGGCGCCGCCGGCCCGCAGCACGTACCCCACACCTCGCACGGTGTGCACGAGACGCGGCTCGCCGCTCGCCTCGGTCTTACGGCGCAGATACATCACGTACACGTCCAGGGAGTTGGAGCTGGGTTCGAAGTCGAAGCCCCAGACGGCCTTCAGGATCTGCTCCCGGGTGAGGACCTGGCGCGGATGCGCGAGGAACATCTCCAGGAGCGTGAACTCGGTACGGGTCAGCTCGACGGTACGGGTGCCCCGCGTGACCTCCCGGGTGGCGAGGTCCATCCGCAGATCGGCGAAGGACAGGACATCGCCCTCCTCGGCCTGCCCGGTCGACGTCGCGTACGTACTGCGCCGCAGCAGCGCCCTGATCCGGGCGAACAGCTCGTCCAGCTCGAACGGCTTGACCAGATAGTCGTCGGCCCCCGCGTCGAGCCCGGTGACCCGGTCGCCGACCGTGTCCCGCGCGGTCAGCATGAGGATCGGCACGGTACTGCCGGACGACCGGATCCTGCGGGCGGCGGTCAGGCCGTCCATCCGGGGCATCTGGATGTCGAGGACGACCAGGTCGGGCCGGTACACGGCGGCCTTCTCCAGCGCGTCCGCGCCGTCGACGGCGACCTCCGTGCCGTAGCCCTCGAAGGCGAGGCTGCGGTGCAGCGCCTCACGGACGGCGGGCTCGTCGTCGACGATCAGGATGCGCAGGGGTTCGCGGTCGCCATCGGCGGGGCTCATCGGCGCTCTTTCCACAAGGTCCGGTCCGGCAGGGGTCGTCGGTATCAGCCTCGCACGGCGCGACGGCGGTCGCGGGCCGCGTCGCGACGGGCCTTGTTGCGGGCGGCCGTCTTGCCGGTGCCGGACTTGCCGGCGGCCGTCTTGCCGGATCCCGCCTTACCGGCGGCCGTCTTACGGGCGGCGGGCGCCGGTGCGGTGATCTCGGGGGCGCGGGCGGCGGTCCCGTGCAGTGCGCGGGCGACTTCGAGCGCGAGGGCGGTCCCCGCCGGATCGCCGGAGGCGCTGCCGGTGCCGCCGTGCCGCACCCGGATGACGTCGATCATGCGCTTCTCCTCGTGCTGGTCCTTGGTTCCGTGGTCCGTGGTTCGTGGTTCTAGTTCGTGGCGCCGGCCCGCAGGGTGGCCAGGTCACCCTTGACCGTGTTGATCGGTATGGCGAAGCCGAGGCCCACACTGCCGGCGTCCGACGAGCCGCCGCCGGAACCCGAACTCGCCGAGTACATGGCCGAGTTGATGCCGACGATGTTGCCGTTCATGTCGATGAGGGCACCACCGGAGTTGCCCGGGTTGAGCGACGCGTCGGTCTGGATCGCCTTGTACGTGGTCGTCTCCGACCCGGTGTCGCCGTTGAACTGGCGCCCGCCGTACTCGAACGGCCAGCCGCCGCCCGGCTGCTGTTGCTGCTGCCCCTCACCCGTGGCGACCGTGACATCACGGTCGAGCGCCGAGACGATCCCGCTGGTCACGGTGCCGGTCAGGCCCTCGGGGGAGCCGATCGCGACGACCTCCTGACCGACCTGGATGTTGTCCGAGTTGCCGAGCGAGGCGGGCTTGAGCCCCGAGGCCCCGCTGACCTTGATCAGCGCGAGGTCCTTCTTGCTGTCGGTGCCGACGACCTTCGCGCTGTACTTCTTGCCGTCGCTCATGACCACGCTCACCGAGGTGGCACCGGAGATCACATGGTTGTTGGTGATGATCTCGCCGCCGGAGGTGATGACCACTCCGGAACCGGTGGACTGCCCGGCGTTCGACGTCGCGTTGATCTCGACGATGCTGGGGGTCACCGCGGCGGCGACCCCCGCGACCGTGCCCTTGCTGCTCGCGGCGACCTGCGTCCCGTTGACCGTGGTGCCGCTGGTGTCCTGCGTACCGGTGAGCTGCTGGAACGCGTAGGCGGTACCGCCACCGACCGCCGCGGCGGCGATGGCCACCGCGGCGAGGAGGGCGAAGGGTCCCTTGGCCCGGCGCCGCGACCCGGTGGGCCCGACAGGTCCGGTGGGTGCGGGGGTCTGCGGGGCGTACGGGGGCGGGGGCGGAGGCGGGTAGGAGTGCTGGAACCCGGCGTGCTCGGGGTACGCGGGCTGCTGGTGGTCACCCTCGGGGTACTCGCCGCTACGGCGGAAGCTCTCGGTCATGGTTCTGAGCGTCCCGGGCTCAGATGAGAGCCACCTGAGACCACAATAAGAAGCCCGACAGAACCCTGTATGCCCTATATAAAGATGTGCGGGGCCTAGCTACAGCCGCAAGAGTGCCGGATGACCAACTCCGACGGGAACAGCTTCAACCGCTCCCGCCGGGACCCCGCGACCCGCAACCCGTCGTCCAGCACGAGATCCACCGCGGCACGGGCCATCGCGGGCCGGTCCGACGCCACCGTGGTCAGGGGCGGATCCGTCAACCCGGCTTCCTTGACGTCATCGAACCCGGCGACGGCCAGGCCCCCCGGCACATCGATCCGCAGTTCCCGCGCCGCCCGCAGTACCCCGATCGCCTGGTCGTCCGTGGCGCACACGATCGCCGGCGGCCGATCGGGCCCGGCCAGCAGACCCAGGGCCACCTGATAGGCGTCGTACCGGTTGTACGGCGCCTGGAACAGCCGTCCCTCGGTCGACCGCCCGGCCTCCCGCATGGCCTGCCGCCATCCCTCGACATGGTCGGTGACGGGGTCGCCGACGACGGGTGTCTTCTCGGTACCGCCCAGACAGGCCACGTACGGATGGCCGTGGTCCAGCAGATGCCGTGTCGCGCGCTCGGCGCCGCCCACGTCGTCGATGACGACGGCGACGTCCTCGATGGCCTCGGGCCGCCGGTGCAGCAGCACCACGCGCGCGTCCCACGCGTCGATCTCGGCGGCGGCCGTCTCGCTGGGACCCTGGCTGACCAGGATCAGCCCGGACACCCGCATCCCGAGGAACGCCCGCAGATAGTGCACCTCGCGCTCGTCGAGGTAGTCGGAGTTGCCGACGAGGACCATTTTCCCGCGCTCGGCGGCGGCCTGTTCGACGGCATGGGTCATCTCGGCGAAGAACGGCTGCCGGGCGTCCGGCACGATCATTCCTATGAGGTCCGTGCGCCGCGAGGCCATCGCCTGCGCCACCCGGTCCGGCCGGTACCCCAGCTCCTTGATCGCGGCGAGCACACGCTCGCGCGTGGCCGGGGCGACCGGCCGGGGTCCGTTGTTGATCACGTAGCTCACGACCGCGGTCGAAGTCCCCGCCAGTCGCGCCACATCGTCCCGCGTCACCTTGGCCACGCGCGAAGTCTACGCGGATCAACCCGCCTGTTCGCAGGCCGTACGGCATCCTTTTCCGCTCGCGACGTAGTTGCCTACCGCCGCGGCGGTGTGAGGTGTCAGCCCTGGGCCGGGTGGGTGAGCGGTTCTTCCGTTGTGGCCGGTGAAGCGGGAGCTTCGGGGGCCGGTGCCGGCGCGGGTGCCGTTTTCTCCTTGGATCCCGTGGTCTCGCGGTTCGGTTTTTCCGGGGTCACGAAGCGGTAGCCGACATTGCGTACCGTGCCGATCAGCGACTCGTGCTCCGGGCCCAGCTTGGCCCGCAGTCGCCGCACATGGACGTCGACCGTCCGCGTACCGCCGAAGTAGTCGTAGCCCCAGACCTCCTGGAGGAGCTGGGCGCGGGTGAAGACGCGGCCCGGGTGCTGCGCCAGGTACTTGATCAGCTCGAACTCCTTGAAGGTCAGGTCGAGGACCCGCCCCTTCAGCTTCGCGCTGTACGTCGCCTCGTCGACCGAGAGATCACCGTTGCGGATCTCCATCGGGGAGTCGTCGTTGACGATCTGCTGCCGGCCCATCGCCAGCCGCAGCCGCGCCTCGACCTCGGCGGGCCCCGCCGTGTCGAGCAGCACGTCGTCAATGCCCCAGTCGGCGGTGACGGCCGCGAGACCGCCCTCGGTGACGACCAGGATCAGGGGGCAGCCGGGCCCGGTGGACCGCAGCAGCTGACACAGGCTGCGCACCTGCGGCAGATCACGCCGTCCGTCGACCAGGATCACATCGGCGCCGGGGGTGTCGACCAGAGCGGGGCCTTCCGCCGGGGCCACTCGTACGTTGTGCAGCAGCAGGCCGAGCGCGGGAAGCACCTCCGTCGACGGCTGGAGGGCATTGGTCAGGAGCAGCAGAGAACTCATCGCACCCCACCTGCCCGGGTCGTCTTGCCTGCGTACACGGATCGCTCGCCCATAACGTCGGTTCCTCCTCGGTCCCTGCGAGGACGTTGCGGCACTCTTCGTACGAGCCGCCGGCCCGTCGTCGTATACAACGAGCCGGAAAGCACAAAAGGACCCGGGGGCTACGTTGCCCGAGTCCTCTTCGCAGCAGAATAGCTCACATGACTCCAGGTCCGGCAGGTCATCCGTCACCCTTTTGCGGCCCACCGTTCACGGAGCGCGGTCGGCGCACCCTTCTGCGTACCCGTGACGGGGTTCTCGTCGACGCCCACCACGAGCCGGGACCCGACACCCGAACGGGTGGCGCGGAAAGCCTCGCGATCGTTGTGGCGCACGGTTTCACCGGCGACCTGGAGCGCCCCCACGTACGGCGGGCGGCTGCCGTCTTCGCCCAGCGTGCGGGCGTGATCACCTTCTCGTTCCGGGGACATGGCGCGTCCGGCGGGCGCTCCACGGTCGGCGACCGCGAGGTGCTCGACGTGGCCGCCGCCGTCGACTGGGCCCGCCGGCTCGGGTACGAACGAGTGGTGACCGTCGGATTCTCGATGGGCGGTTCGGTGGTCCTGCGGCACGCGGCGTCCGGCGCGGCAGGGCGTGACACAGAGCACGAGGGGCGCACGGGAGCGCGGGTCGACGCGGTGGCCGCCGTGAGTGCCCCGGCCCGCTGGTACTACCGGGGAACCGCGCCGATGCGGCGGCTGCACTGGATGGTCACGCGTCCGACGGGACGACTGGTGGGCCGGTACGGCTTCCGCACCCGTATCCACCACGAGGAGTGGGACCCGGTCCCGCTCTCACCGGTCGAGTCGGTCCCGCTGATCGCCCCGACCCCCCTCCTGATCGTCCACGGCGACCAGGACCCGTACTTCCCCCTGGACCACCCCCGCACCCTCGCGGCGGCCGGCAACGCGGAACTCTGGCTGGAGAAAGGAATGGGCCACGCGGAACACGCGGCAACCGACGACCTGTTGGAACGCATCGCGAGGTGGTCCTCGCACCCCGGGAAGAACGGCAAGGCATGATGGGCCCCGTCACAGGGAAAGGGGGCGCGCCGACATGGCACAGGGCACGATCCGCTACTGGGCGGCAGCCAAATCGGCGGCGGGCACCGCGGAGGAGCCCTACCAGGCCGAAACCCTGGCAGAGGCCCTGGACACCGTCCGACAGCACCACCCCGGCGAACTGACCACCGTCCTGCGCAGATGCTCATTCCTGGTCGACGGCGCCCCTGTGGGCACCCGCGGGCATGAGACGGTACGCCTGGCCGAGGGCGGCACGGTCGAGGTGCTCCCGCCGTTCGCAGGAGGGTGACCCCCACACCATGAGCAACCAGCCGTACGGACACGACCCGTACCAGCAGTACCCACAGCAGCAGTACCCCCAACAGCCGCAACAGCAGCAACAGCCGTACTCCCAACAGCCGTACCCCCAGCAGCAGGAGTACACGCAACAGCAGGAGTACACGCAGCAGTGGCAGGGCCAGACCTGGGACACCCAGGCGCAGCCCGTCACCACGGCGGACCCCGCGTATCTCCCGCCGCAGCACCTCACCCCGAACCCGAACCCGGACCCGGAGCCCGGCCCCGACCCGGCCCCGGCCCCGGAGCGCCCCCTCACCCCCGCCGAGCGCGCCCGCGCCGCGGGACTGCCGACGGTCATCGAACCGGGGCTCCAGCCCGCCGCCCTCACCGCCGTGCTCGGCGCCCTGCTCGCCGGGGGCGCCGCGATCGGGCAGTACGCCCTGCTCGTACCGCTCGTACTGCTCCAGGCCGTGACCGCCGCCGGCTGGTTCCGGCTGAACGGGATGTGGCCCGCCCGGCAGGGCATCGCGCTGGCCTTCGCCGGCGGCCTCGCCGCCGACGCCGTCCTGATCGGCGTCGGCCGGGAGAACGCGCCCGCCGCGATCCTCGGCACCCTCGGCGTCTGGGTACTCCTCGTCCTGGTGCTCCAACTCCGCAGCCACGCGGGCCCCGACGAGCGGATGCAGGGCCTGATGGCCACCGTCGCGGCGTCCGCCCTGGTGATCCTGGCGACCGGTCATCTGGCCGCCGTACCGGACGCCGTCGTCGTCGGGGGCCTCGCGGTCGCCGCCGCCGTGCTCGCGCGGGCGCTGCCCCTGCCGCTGATCGTCTCGGTGGTCGTGGGGCTGCTGGCCGCGACGGGCGCCGGTATCGTCGCCGGGCAGCAGCTCACGGACCTCGGCTCGGACGGCGCCCTGCTCGGCCTCGGGGCCGGGATCTGCGCGCTGATCGGCCACCGCGCCGCCAGCTACGACCTGCCGTCCCGTTTCGTGCACATGACCGCCGGGGTCGCCCTGCCGCTGGCCGCCGCCGCCCCCGCCGTCTATCTGCTGGGCCGCGCACTCGGCTGACGCGGAAGCGGACAGCGGAAAGAGGAAGCGGGAAGCGGAAGCGGAAAGCAGAAGAGGAAGGGCACCGGTCACAGCCGGTCGACCGGTCGTCACAGCGGTCGTCACAGCTGGTCGACAAGGTGAAGCGGGCCCCCTGCGCGGGGGCCCGCCCGCGTTAGGCTCGCCGCACTGTCCGAGATCCGCGGGGGGAAAGAGCGAGCATGCGCGCACTGCGAATACTTCTGATCGTCGTGGTCGTCCTGGGCGGCCTGTTCGTCGCGGCGGACCGTATCGCCGTCGGCTTCGCCGAGGACAAGGCGGCCGACCAACTGCGCACCAGCGAGGGCCTGTCGAGCAAGCCCGACGTGTCCATCAAGGGCTTCCCCTTCCTCACCCAGGTCGCGAGCGGCTCGCTGGACGACGTGCAGATCGGGATCAAGGACTACGACGCGGCGACATCGGTCGGCAGCGGTGACGGCAAGGGTCCGGACAAGATCCGTATCGACGAACTCACCGCCGAGATGAGGGGTGTGGCGTTCTCCGGCGACTACAGCTCCGCCACCGCCGACACGGCGTCCGGCACCGCCCGGATCTCGTACGCGGAACTCCTCAAGGCCGCCCAGGTCGAGCCCGTGCAGGTGGCTCCCGGGGTGACCGCCAATGTCGTGGGGCTGTCCGACGGCGGCAACGGGAAGATCAAGGTCGAGGTCGAGGCGACCGTGCTCGGCAAGAAGCTCGCCGAGCCGGTGTCGGTGCTCAGCTCGGCCCGGGTCGAGGGCGATGTCGTGAAGGTGGACGCCGACGCGCTGCCCAAGCTCGGCGTACCGGTCGCCGAGAACCGGGTCCGGTCGATCACGGACTTCCAGCAGAAGATCACCGGGCTGCCGGCCGGGATACAGCTCGGCACGGTCGAGGCCGCGCCGGACGGCGTGAACGTCTCCGTGAAGGGTTCGGACGTCCGGCTGGTCGGGTAGGGCCCCTTCGCGGGTGGGGCCGAACGGGGTAGGGCCAGACCTGGGAACGTGTGTCCGAAGGGCGAGACGGGTCGTCCGCCGAGCAGATGGGTGAACGCGGACGGAACCCCGTCCGCCGTGCGGGAGCGGCCCCGACCCCTCGCTCATCCCACATTCCGGACGATCGCGTCTCAGGATATGACACCCCGGTGACATGGTGCCCCGCGCGTACCTACGATCGACGGCATGAGGCGACAGGCGGATCTCACGAAGCGGCGGGCAGTCGACCTGTGCCGCGTCGCCGCCATGCTCTGTCGCACTTTCTGAGCGGGACCTCCGACTCCCGTTTCCGCCGGCCTTCCCGGCCGTCCGCGATGCCCCGACATCCGCGCCGACCAGCGCCGCCCGTACCGGGTGCGCACGGCGCGCCGCGCACCGCCCCACACGAAGCACCGCCCCGCCGCACCTGCCCCGGAGGAGAAAGAGCATGAGCCGCAGCGACGTCCTGGTAGACGCCGACTGGGTCGAGGCGAACCTCGACAACCCCAAGGTCGTCGTCGTCGAGGTCGACGAGGACACGTCCGCGTACGACAAGAACCACATCAAGAACGCCGTCAAGATCGACTGGAAGCAGGACCTCCAGGACCCGGTCCGCCGGGACTTCATCGACCAGGCCGGCTTCGAGAAGCTGCTCTCCGAGCGCGGTATCGCCAACGACGACACCGTCATCCTCTACGGAGGCAACAACAACTGGTTCGCGTCCTACGCCTACTGGTACTTCAAGCTCTACGGCCACGAGTCCGTGAAGCTGCTCGACGGCGGTCGCAAGAAGTGGGAGCTGGACTCCCGCGACCTGGTCGACGAGGTGCCGTCCCGCGCGGCCACCACGTACCAGGCCAAGGAGCAGGACACCTCGATCCGCGCCTTCCGTGACGACGTCATCGCCTCGATCGGTACGCAGAACCTGGTCGACGTCCGCTCGCCCGACGAGTTCTCCGGCAAGCTGCTCGCCCCGGCGCACCTGCCGCAGGAGCAGTCGCAGCGCCCGGGTCACGTCCCGTCGGCCCGCAACATCCCGTGGTCGAAGAACGCCAACGACGACGGCACCTTCAAGTCCGACGACGACCTCACGGCGCTCTACGCCGACGAGCAGGTCGACCTCGCCAAGGACACCATCGCGTACTGCCGCATCGGTGAGCGTTCCGCCCTGACCTGGTTCGTGCTGCACGAGCTGCTCGGCGTGACCAACGTCAAGAACTACGACGGCTCGTGGACCGAGTACGGGTCCCTCGTCGGCGTGCCGATCGAACTCGGCGCGGCCAAGTAACTCCCGCCCCCGTAAACCGTCCTGGAGGACTGAAGACATATGTGTGGAGCGAAGGTGGGCGGACCCGACGCCTCAACGATCAAGCCCGGTGAGACCACCATTCAGGGCCAGGTGACCCGCGACGGCGAGCCCGTCACCGGTTATGTGCGCCTGCTGGACTCGACCGGCGAATTCACCGCGGAGGTTCCGACCTCGGCGACCGGGCAGTTCCGGTTCTACGCGGCCGAGGGCACGTGGACCCTGCGGGCGCTGGTGCCGGGTGGGACGGCGGACCGTACGGTCGTCGCCCAGACCGGTGGGCTCGCGGAGGTCGCGATCGCCGTCTGACACCATTTTGACGGCCGGAGGCCGCATCCCTGGGGGTTGGACGCCCATGCACCGGGATGCGGCCTTTCGGTCTTCTCGGGGCGTACGGCATTCTGACGGCCCGCACCTTCCGCACCGGTCTGCCGGCGGAGCTAGTGGCGCTTCTTGCCGTCCAGTTCGTCCCACCATTCGTCCGACTTCGGGTCGCCGGACGGGTCGTCCCACCAGCGGTCGTCGGGGCCCCGGCGGTTCGCCATCATCGCGGCGACGGGCGGGATCACCATCGCGACGACACACATGGCCACGGCCGCCGGAATCGACCAGAGGCGTACTACGCCCCAGGCGAGCACGAAGAGCGTGACGCATATGCCCATCAGCACGAAGTACACACGTCGCCTGCGCCTGTACATGACTTCAGGGTACGTCCGTCAGTAGACGAGCGCCTGGGTTCCGTCGGCCATCGCCTCCTGCACGAACACCTGCGCCCCGGCGATACGGACGCCTTTGATCACGTCCTGTTCCGTGATGCCGCGACGGGCCGCGCACTGGGTGCACAGGGTGAGCCGGCCGCCCGCCATGACGCCGTCGATCAGCTCGGGCAGCGGCGCCGCGTGCGGAAGCTCGAACTCCGCCGCCCGCCCCGGCAACGCGAACCACGCCGACTCGCCGGTCAGCCACAGCGACACCTCGACACCGCTCGCCACCGCGACGGCCGCCACCGTGAACGCCTGCGAGCACCGTTCGGGCGCGTCCGCCCCTGCCGTCACCTTGATCACGAGCTTCTTCGCCATGACCGAATCGTAATCAACGCGGGTACAACCGGTGCCGGTGCCTGTGGGTCTTCTGTGCGCGCAGTTGCGGAAGCCGCGCTTCTAGTCCCGTGGGGGAACCACTTGGAACCGTTGGAATCGCCAGAATCACCCGAAACCGGCTCAGCGCCGCCGGAGGAGGCCGAAGAGGCCACCCCGGGTAAGAGACCCCGGCGCCGTGGACGTACGGCGCTTCTCATCGCCTGCGCCGCCGTGCTCGGCGTTGTCGCGGGCACCTGCACCGGCTATCTGATCCAGGCCGACCGCACCCCGACCCCGCTGCCCTCGCTCTCGCAGCCGACGATCGAGCAGGCCAAGGGTCCGGCCCCGGAACCGCTCTCCGCCGCCCAGGACCGCAGGGTGAAGACGGATGGCGACCTGCGCAAGCTGCTGCTGTCGAAGCCGAAGGGTGCGCGGTACGAGAAGGACGCCGAGGGCGTCGATCAGAACTGGCTGTCACTGCCCGCGTTCGCCGGGCTGTACAAGCGGCCCAGCAATGGATTCGACAACCTGCTTGCCCTGGAGTTCCGGCGCGCGGCGGTCAGGATCTGGAAGCAGGGCGACGGGCCCTATGTGGAGATCCGCCTGGTGCAGTACCACCAGCGGGAGGAACTCCAGGCACAGGGCTCCGTCGAAGACCAGCAGTACTGGGCCGAGGACGAGGACGGAACCGCCAGCCACAGCATCCCGGGGACGGGCGCCGGAATGGCCTACGTGCACTCCAGGCCGGACACCAGGCCCGGCTACGTCTCGGTCTACACGGCAGAGGCGTATGCCTGGCGCGGGGACATCGCCATGGAGCTGTGGGTCTACGACGACAAGCCCATTTCCAAGGCGAAGATCGTGGATGTGGCCAAGCGGCAGATGGAGCGGCTGTGAGCGAGCAACCGATGAGCGAGCAACCGCTGGCCGAGGACCCGACGGCCGAGGACCCGGCGGCCGAGCAGCCGGTTGCCGAGCAGCCGGTTGCCGAGCCACTGGTTGCCGAGCCGAAGAAGCCCCGGCGCTTCACCCGCCGCACCCTGATCACCCTCGCCGCGTCCGTCGCGGCCTTCGCGCTGATCGCCGGGGGCGTCGGCTTCACCGCCGTCACCGTCCAGAACGCCGACCGCGACCCGGGGAAGCCCACCTGGCGCTTCCCCGAGACCGATGCGAAGGACCCCGGTGACTCGGCCGACAGCGGAAGCACGCGGGCCTCGGGCCTCAAGGGCATGCTCCTGCCGTACGGAACACAGGGCTCCGGCCGCGGCCCCGACCTCGGCGGGTTCGGTACCGACGAGGAGCTGAACGGGCGCCGGGCCACCGAGATGCGCAAGGAGTCGGTTCAGGGCCTGCCGCGCAGCCAGCGCCGGACGATGGAGCGGCTGATCGACAAACAGCGCATCCAAGGCATCGTCATGCGCAGCTACACCAGCACCGACAAGACGTTCACGGTGTCGATCGTGCTGTCCCGTATCGAGAACCGGAGCGCGGTGCGCAGTGGCTTCGCCGGGCAGAAGGCGTTCTTCGAAGCCGTCGATGTCTTCCGCAAGGGCCCGAAGATCGAGGGCCACAAGAACGCCCTGTGCTATCTGATGCCGAAGGGCAAGAAGTACGACATCGACATGATGATGTGCTCCGCCTACGTCGGAGACGTACTGGTCAGCGCTACCGCGCACGGTGGTCAGCCGTTGGACGCCAAGGGTGTCACCGGGTTGTTCCGGGAGCAGCTCGACCGGATCGATTCGCCCGGGGAGGCGGTATGACCGAGCAGCAGACCACCGAACTGCCCCCGATGCCCGAGGCGGCCCCCGTAGTACCCGTACCGGCGAAGAAGGACCGGCGCGTCCTGCGTGCCGTACTCCGGTGGACCGCCGCCACCGTCGTCTTCGCCGCCCTCGGCACCTCGGCCGCGTACGGCATCACGCGCATGGAGCGCACCGGCGTGCCGGGTCTCGCGACCGAGTCCGACGGCAGATGGGCGTACCCCGAGATTCAGCGGCAGCCGCTGCCCAAGGGGAAACCCGGGCCCTTCGACGGCGACAACCCGGCCGGTACCCACTTCGCCGACCTGCGCAAGTTGGTGCTGCCCGCCCCCGAAGGTGCCAAGCCCGACCCGGCGCTACGCGGCAAGGACGGCTGGCTCACGCGCAAGGCGTTCCTCGGCGCGTACGAGGACTGGGGCGACCGCGAGGAGCTGGCGCAGCTGCTGACCGACAGCGGTCTGCGGCACATCGCGGCCGGCGGCTGGACCACCCAGGACGGCACCCGCACCCGCGTCTATCTGCTCCAGTTCGACACGGCGGTCGTCGTGGACGGCCTCCGGGACGACCTCGCGGGGTACGAGGCCCCGACGTACGAGTTGAAGGGCGCGTCGGACGTCCGCTTCGACGACGGCCATCCGGTCGCCGCGAATCTGGACACCATCCGCCGCTCCTCGTACACCGAGAACAAGCCCTACGGCAAAGAACACGTCCGCCAGGCGTATCTCGCCGCCGGCGACACGCTCGCGCTGGTCGTGCAGTCCCGTCCCGGATCGGCCGCCGCCGTGCCGTTCCAGCAGACTGTCGCCCTCCAGAGTCAGCTACTCGGCTGACCTCGGCCGACCTCACGGCGAGTGCCGGGCCTCAGCGCATTAAGCTGGGGCCCGGTCCTTACCGCTCGTTCCGTTCACCGAGGAGCACCCGTGCTTGAGGCATTCTTCGAAGCCCTGCTGGCCCTGGTCTGCGTCGGCGTTCTCGCCTTCGCGGGGTTGACCGTGAAGAAGCTGTACCAAGGCCAGCGCTGACCGTTACCACGAGGAATCGCCGCACATGATCGAGATCCCGTCCGACCTGCACAAGGACCTCGTCCCCCTCGTCTTCCTGCTCGGAAACTGGGCGGGCGCGGGCGTCACGGACTTCCCGGGTGCCGAGAAGGCCAACTTCGGGCAGGAGGTCTCCTTCACCCATGACGGGCGGGACTTCCTGGAGTACCACTCGCACACGTGGACCCTCGACGCCGAGGGCAACAAGGTGCGGCCCCTGGAGTCCGAGTCCGGCTACTGGCGTATCGACGCGGACCGCAAGGTCGAGGTCGTGATGGTGCGCGACGACGGCGTGGTCGAGGTCTGGTACGGCGAGCTGGCCGCCAAGAAGCCGCAGATCGACCTGGTCACGGACGCCGTGGCCCGCACCGCCGCGTCCGGCCCCTACACCGGCGGCAAGCGCCTGTACGGCTATGTCAAGAGCGACCTGATGTGGGTGGGCGAGAAGCAGACCCCGGAGGTCCCGCTGCGCCCGTACATGTCGGCCCAGCTCAAGAAGGTCGTGTCCCCGGAGGACGTGGCCAACTGGGCCAAGGACCTCGGCGACCTGCCGGACGACGGGATCGCTTTCTTCAAGTGACGTGATCCGGTTCCTGAAGTGACGTGCTCCGGCCGCGGTGGTCCTAGACTTCGAGTGTGGTGAGCACCGACTGGAAGAGTGATCTGCGGCAGCGCGGTTACCGGCTGACACCGCAGCGTCAGCTTGTCCTCGAAGCCGTGGACACCCTGGAGCACGCGACCCCCGACGACATCCTCGGCGAAGTCCGCAGGACCGCGTCCGGGGTCAACATCTCCACCGTCTACCGGACCCTGGAACTCCTGGAGGAGCTGGGGCTGGTCAGTCACGCGCATCTCGGGCACGGGGCACCGACGTATCACCTCGCGGACCGGCACCACCATCTGCACCTGGTCTGCCGGGACTGCACCCATGTCATCGAGGCCGATGTCGAGGTCGCTGCCGACTTCACGGCCAAGCTGCGGGAGACCTTCGGGTTCGAGACCGACATGAAGCACTTCGCGATCTTCGGGCGGTGCGAGGACTGCGCCAAGAAAGCGAAAGCTACGTAGGGAACGCGAAATAAACGCCGCTGTGCGCTGGTCGTACTCTGAGTGGATATGAAGAGTCCTCTGCTGTCGCTGCCCGGTGCCGTCTCCGCCGAAGGTGTGGACGAAGGAGTCGCCGCGCACTACGGCGACCTGTTCCGGGAACAGCGCGCCCTCGCCGACGGGACCGGCTTCGTCGACCTCTCGCACCGCGGTGTCGTCACCGTCACCGGCGACGACCGGCTCACCTGGCTGCACCTCCTGCTCACCCAGCACGTCAGCGACCTGCCCGTGGGCCAGGCCACCGAGGCGCTGATCCTCTCCGCGCACGGCCATATCGAGCACGCCCTGTACCTGGTGGACGACGGCACGACCACCTGGGCGCATGTCGAGCCCGGCACCGAGGACGCCCTCGTCGCGTACCTGGAGTCGATGAAGTTCTTCTACCGCGTCGAAGTCGCCGTCCGCACCGAGGACTTCGCGGTCGTGCACCTGCCGGCCGGTTCCATCGCCGAGGTTCCGGACGGCGCCGTCGTCCGCGAGATCCCGTACGGCCGCGACCTGTTCCTGCCCCGCGCCGACCTGGAGACGTTCGCCGCGGGGTACGGTCCCGCGGCCGGGATCCTGGCGTACGAAGCCCTGCGCGTCGAGGCGCACCGGCCGCGAGTGGGCTTCGAGACCGACCACCGCACCATCCCGCACGAGCTGGGCTGGATCGGCACGGCCGTACACCTTCAGAAGGGGTGCTACCGGGGTCAGGAGACCGTCGCCCGGGTGCAGAACCTCGGCAAGCCCCCGCGCCGTCTGGTCTTCCTGCACCTCGACGGCAGCGAGGTCCATCTGCCGCCGCACGGCACGCCCCTGTATCTCGCGGACGAGGGCCCGGACGGCCGCAAACTGGGCTTTGTCACGACCTCCGTACGCCACCACGAGCTGGGCCCGATCGCGCTGGCACTGGTGAAGCGGAACGTTCCGCTGGACGCCCGGCTGGTCGCCGACTCGACGGCCGCCGCGCAGGAGCCGGTGGTCGAGCCGTAACCCGTCCGGATCGGGGGCGGCTCAGATGTCCAGCAGGACCGTGAACGGGCCGTCGTTCGTGAGCCCCACCCGCATCGCGGCGCCGAACCGGCCCGTCGCCACCGTCGCGCCCAGCGCCCGCAACCGCGCCACCACCTCGTCCACCAGCGGCTCGGCGACCGGGCCTGGGGCCGCCGCGTTCCAGGTGGGGCGGCGGCCCTTGCGGGCGTCCCCGTAGAGCGTGAACTGGCTGATCACGAGCAGCGGGGCGTCGATGTCCGAGCAGGACTTCTCGTCGCGCAGCATCCGTACGGACCAGAGTTTGCGGGCGAGCGCCGCCGCCTTCTCCTTGGTGTCGTCATGGGTCACGCCCACCAGGACGCACAACCCCTCACCGCTGATCTCGCCGACCGTCTCGGGCCCGTCGTCGCCCTCGACCACGACACTCGCCCCGTCGACCCTCTGTACCACCGCGCGCATGGCGCCCATCATGCCGTGCGCGCCCCCACCCGCTCCCACAGGCCCTGGCACCCTCCCCCGCGCGCCCATCCGGGTTCCCCACAAGGTCCCGAACCCCCCATCCGGGGCCGATCGGGGGCACTCGGTCACATAGCGCCCACTGGGAGTGGCACCATGCATCTCACGCGGTTCGCCGCGCCGGTCGAGGGGACGGTAGAGACGCATGAACACACCTGGTACGGGGCAGCCGCCCGCACCCGTGTCACTGACCCGTACGAGCCCGCGGGACACGGATCCCGGGGGCCGCCTCAGCACCCCACGTCCGCCCATCCAGCGGACCGGCGGCAGCCCGCTCTTCGACGAGCTACCGATGCCGGAGCTGTCGGGGCTCCGGCTGCCCGAACTGCGGACCGTGCGCCGGGACGCCCAGCAGGACGAGGCCGACCTCAGCTATGTACGGCGGCTGCTCCAGGGCCGGATCGACATCCTCCGCGCCGAGCTGGCGCGCCGTACCGCGCCCCGGTCGCCCGTCGTGGACCGGCTGTCGGAGATCCTCACGGACCAGCCCGCGCGGACCCGCTCGTCGGCCCGGCATGTGACCTTGGGCACCCCGCACAACGAGGAGTACCGGGTCCTCGCGGCCGAGATGCTCGCCGAGGTCGAGCTGTCGGACCTGGCAGCCCGTACGGACGAAGAGCTGCACGACGCGATGGGGCGGCTCGTCCGGTACGAGCAGCGGGTCTCGCGGCGCCGTCAGCAGCTCCAGCGCACCACCGACGATTGCAGTGCCGAGATCGCCCGCAGGTACCGTGATGGCGAAGCCCAAGTAGACGACCTGCTCGCGTGACACGACGGTTCCGGCGATCCCGGTGACCGCGGCCGGGACGGGTCCACGCCCGTCCCGGAAGGTCACCATGCCAGCTGCCGGTTTCCCACCCGCGTCCTCGCCCGTCTCCGCGTCGTCGCCCGCGTCTTCGTCTTCGGCCGCCGCCGTGGACCCGGTTCTCGCCGAGGTCGTAAGGTCCGGCTTTGTCGAAGGGCACCACCGGGGGAGCCTGGTGCTGCTGGACGCCGAGGGCCGGGTCGAGCTGGCGCTCGGCGATGTGACGGCGCCGATCTTCCCGCGCTCCTCCAACAAGCCGATGCAGGCCGCGGCCGTGCTGCGCGCCGGGGTCGAGCTGGCCGGTGAGCGGCTGGCGCTCGCGGCGGCCAGTCACTCGGGGGAAACGTTTCACCGGGATCTGGTGCGGACCATGCTGGCCGAGCACGGACTGAGTGCCGCGCAGTTGCTGTGCCCCGCCGATCTGCCGCTCGACGCGGAGGAGGCCGAGGCGTATCTCGCGGCCGGCGCCGTACGCGACCGGGTCACCATGAACTGCTCCGGCAAGCACACGGCGATGCTCGCGGCCTGCCTCCTCAACGACTGGCCCACCGCGTCCTACCTCGACCCGGACCATCCCCTCCAGAAGCTCGTCCTGACCGTGGTCGAGGAGGCGTCCGGCGAGTCCGTCACCGCACTCGGCACGGATGGCTGCGGCGCGCCCCTGATGGCCATCAGCCTCACCGGGCTCGCCCGAGCCTTCCGGCACTTCGTGACCGCCGAGCCCGAGTCCGCCGAGCGCAGGGTCGCGGACGCCATGCGGGCCCATCCGGAATACGTCGCCGGTACGCGTCGGCACGACACCTGGCTGATGCGGGAGATGCCCGGTGCCCTCTCCAAGATGGGCGCGGAGGCCGTCCAGGCGGTCGCCCTCGCGGACGGACGGGCCCTGGCCTTCAAAATCACCGACGGCGGCACCCGCGCCCTGGGCCCGGTCCTGGCCCGAGCCCTCCACCTGCTCGGAGCAGAGGCGGGGGTCCTCGACCGCATAGGGCGTGCGCCGCTGATGGGGGGCGGGGCGGAGGTGGGGGAGGTACGGGCGGTGTTCTGACGTGCGCCTGGGGTAGGGGCGGGCTCGGGCTAAATCAGGGCGACACCATGTATCCGGTTCACCTAGCGTGAGCGCTATGCGTCGTGACGACATAGCCGTACGTCCTGTGACCGTGGACGAGTATCCCGACTGGATCCGCGCCCTGAACACCGGCTTCCTCAGGGAACCGTCCGTTCCGCCGATTGAGGTCGAGAACCGTAGGCCGCTTCTCGAACGGTCCCGTAATCTCGGCGCCTTCGACGGCGCCCGCTGCGTGGCGACGTTCCGCTCGTTCGCGCAGGAGGTCACCGCGGTCGGCGGCGCCGTCGTCACGGCCGACGCCATCTCCAATGTCACCGTCACCGCGACCCACCGCCGCCGTGGCCTCCTCTCCCGCATGATGGCCACCGACCTTCCGGCGGCCCGCGAGCGCGGCGACGTCCTCGCCACCCTGATCGCCGCCGAGTACCCGATCTACGGCCGGTACGGATTCGGCCCCGCCACGACAGCGACGCAGTGGAGTGTCGACGTACCGCGCGCGGGACTCGACCCCCGCTGGGCGGGCCCGGAGGACGGCGGCCGTATCGACCTGGTGGACGCCGAGGACGTACGCAAGCACGGCCCCGACCTGTACGAGCGGTTCCGGCGCGGCCAGCCCGGCGCGGTGGACCGGGACGACCGCTGGTGGCAGGTCACCACGGGGGCGCTGCGGGTGGTGGGCCCGGGGGATCCCTGGACGGAACCGTTCCACGCGCTCTACCGCTCACCGAACGGCGAGGTCGAGGGCCTGCTCACGTACAAGCCCGACGATGTGTGGGGCGACGCCAAGCAGCCGCTGGACACGGCGACCGTGCGCGGTCTGATCGCGCTCACCCCGGCCGCCGAGCGCGCCCTGTGGCGGTTCCTGTGCTCGATCGACTGGATCACCACGATCCGTACGGGCTACCGCGCCCCGGACGATCTGCTTCCGCATCTGCTGCCCGACCCGCGCGCCGCCCGGATCGTCACCCAGGCGGACTGGCTGTGGATCCGGGTCCTGGACGTCGTACGGGCCCTGGAGGCGCGGACGTACGCCGGCTCCGGGTCGCTGGTGATCGAGATGACCGACCCGGACGGTCTGTCGGGCGGGCGCTTCCGGCTCGACGCCTCGCCGGACGGCGCCACCTGCGCGCCGAGCACCCGGTCAGCCGATCTCGTCGTCGGTTCGGGCGAGTTGGCGGAGCTGTGGCTCGGGGACGCGTCGGCCGTGCGGCTGGCGGCCCTGGGGCGGGTGGGGGAGGAGCGTGCGGGCGCCGCCGCCGTTGCCGACGCCCTGTTCCGTACGTTCAGGCGACCGTGGTGCCCGGACATGTTCTGACGGAAGTGGGTTCTGACCGGAGCGAGTTCTGAACGTAGCGAGTGCTGTCCGTAGCGACCTTCAGAACTGCTCCGTGTGGTGCTGTGCTGCTGTGGTGCGCGACCTCGCTTCCTCTTCCTCCACCGTGCGGCGGTACGGGTGCGGCATGGCGTCGTCGGCATGCCGCACGGCCTGACCGGGCTCCCGGCTCCCCTCCGGAAGGAAGCCCGGTCGGACCGTCCAACCTGGTTGAGGTACAGCCATGTTCACCAAGTTGGCTACCAACTCCAGATGTCTTATCTCCGTGATGGCACGTCTCATAACCACCTTTCCTGCAACTCCCAAAAGATGGCCCGAAGTTGTAGGGTTTGGTTGTGGACCGGGAAGGTGCGCACCACGAGATGGCGCGGGAGCTGCGCGGTCGGATCAGGTCCGGACGCCTGCGCCCGGGTCAACGCATGCCCACCCAGGCCGAGTTGGCCGAGGAGTTCGGCGTCGAGCGCGGCACCGTACGGCAGGCCCTGCGTGTTCTCCAGTCGGAACACCTGCTGGCCAACGTGACGAAGGGGAGCCCGGCCACCGTCGCGGGCCCCGCCGAACACGCGCTCGCGGCGCCCGAGGCACCCCCGCAGTCGACCACGGTGGCGCTCGCGCCGAGGATCGCCGCGGCGTTCGCCGCGCCCCATGTGGAGATCGACGCGCTGTGCCTGACCGCGGTCTCACTCACCCTCGCCATCGGCGAACCCCTGCGGCACATCCACGCGGGCCGTATGAATCCGGCCAAGGTCGACGTCCGCGTCCTGCTGCCCAGCCGTGACATCGACCTCGCGTTCCCGGCACCGGTCGCGCCAGACGGCACGGGCGCCGACAGCCGGCTGCACCAACGCTGGCTCACTCAGCGCAACGCCCAGGGCCAGGTTCTGCGGCACAATCTGCTGGCCCTGCGGTCCTCGCACGGCATCGACGTGAACGTCACCTTCCGCGCACTGCCCTTCACCCCGCCGGTGAAGCTGTACCTGCTGAACGGCAGCGAGGCCCTGTTCGCGTACTACACCCTGGCCCGGCGCGGCGAGGAGATCGACCACGAATACCTGGAGATGTACGACGCCCAGGGCTGGCAGTCGCCGCTGTTCCCCTTCGAGCAGGGGGCGGGACTGCGGGACACGACCTTCGTGGAGCAGTCGCACGTATGGTTCAACGCCCTGTGGAACACGATCAGTTCGGACCTGACGCTGACGTCCTGACCTGCATAGGAATGGCGGCACAGGTGCGGCACAGGTGCGGCGGCATGGGGAAGGGCCCGACTCGCGCCGGGCCCCGGTGATGCGGTGGGGGTCGCGTCGGGCTCCAACTCAGAGCGCGGGCGCCGCCACCAGCAGGGCGAGTACGACCGCCCCGATCGAACTGCACGTGGGGTTCTTCGCCTTGATCCCGATGGTGAGCAGCAGCAGCCCGACGATGCCGACGGGGCCGTAACGCCACTGGACGAGCTGCTCGAAGCCGATGACGAAGACAGTGGAGAGAAATGCGACAGCAGGCACGGTGGTTCCTCCTTCGAGGTGGGAGGAGTGGTCTGCCATCTTGGATAAGTTGGCAACCAAGTACACTTGAGTTGTCCCCACTTGGTCGGCACCTATAAACAACTCTCCAACAACTCCCTTTAGATGGGGAGAAGTTGTAGCGTTTGGTTGTGACACAGGAGAACGGTGCGGTGAACGGCACTCAGCCCCAGTCCCCCAAGTACTCGCCCCAGGACATCGCCGACGACCTGCGCGAGCGCATCAGGGCGGGCGTCCTCAAGACCGGCGACCGGCTGCCCACCCAGGCCGAACTCGCGGAGGAGTTCGGTGTGGAGCGGGGGGCCGTACGGCAGGCCCTGCGGCTTCTCCAGGAGGCCGGCCTCCTCAGCAACGTCAGCAAGGGCAGCCCGCCCCGGGTCGCCACCCCCGCGGGTGGCGCCGTGGCGGGCGCCGGGGGTGAGCCCCAGCCCACGATGGTGGGCCTGGCACCCCGCCTCACCGAGGCGTTCTCGGCGCAGCGGGTCCGGATCGACGCGGTCTGCCTCACGGCGGAAACCCTGATGCTGGCCCTCGGCGAACCCGTACGCCAGATCCACGAGGGCCGCATCCAACCGGAGTCGATCACCGTCCGCATCCTGCTGCCGAGCAGGGACATCGCCCTGGCGTTTCCGGTGTCGGCCGACGCGAGTGACGAGGGTGACCGCGTACACCAGCGCTGGCTGTCCCAGCGCAACGCGCAGGGACAGGTTCTGCGGCACAATCTGCGGGCCCTGCGGTCCTCGCACGGCATCGACGTGAGGGTGACGTTCCGGGCGCTGCCCTTCACCCCGCCGGTGAAGCTCTATCTGCTGAACGGATCCGAAGCCCTCCTCGCGTACTACATGGTCACCAGGCGGGCGGAGGAGGGCGAGGACGGGCCGCTCGACATGTTCGACGCGCTCGGCGGCCAGTCGCTGCTGTTCTCCTTCGAGGAGCAGGTGGGGGGACGAGACGGGACGTTCGTGGAGGAGTCGCAGAAGTGGTTCGACGCCCTCTGGGAAACCATCACCTCGGACCTGACACTCTCCTAGTGACTTCTGAGACCGCACAGACCGAACCGGTGACACAGGCGAACGAGAGTTTGCGCGGACTGATCGACCGCGCACGTTTCGTCCTCTTCGACTTCGACGGGCCGATCTGTCGGCTGTTCGCGGGGCACAAGGCCGATCGGGTGGCGGGCGATCTCGTCGAGTGGCTCGAAGGGCGGGGCCTGCACGGGCTGCTCAGCGAAGGCGAACGGGACTCCCTCGACCCGCATGTCGTGCTGCGCGCCGTGGACCGCAGGCACCCCGGCAGCGACCTCGTGGCGGAGCTGGAGGAACGTCTCACCCAGGAGGAACTGCGGGCGGTGTCGTCGGCGATGCCCACGGCGTACGCCGATCCGCTGATCCGGACCTGGTCGGCCGTCGGTTCCCGACTCGCCATCGCCACCAACAACTCGCCCCGGGTGGTCCGCGAGTACCTGGAGGATCGCGGCCTGGCCCAGTGCTTCGCGCCCCACATCTACGGCCGCACCGAGAATCTGCATCTCCTCAAGCCGGACCCGCACTGCCTGATCCGCGCCCTGAACGCGATGGGCGCGGCCCCGGCCGCCTCGCTGATGATCGGCGACGCCCCGTCGGACCTGGCTGCCGCCGAGCAGGTCGGGGTGCCGTTCCTGGGCTACGCGCGTAACGAGGCCAAGGAGAAGATACTGCGTGAGGCCGGTGCCGACACCGTGGTCACCTCACTGAAATCGGTGCTCGACCTGCTCAAGCGCAGCACGTGAAAGGACACTTCACGACCCTTCACGCCCCACCGTCAGCCCTGGGCCATCAGCCCTGAACCATCAGCAGGACGAACAGAATGGCGCCCAGGCAGAGCCACTTGCTGCGCCGCAGATGCAGACCCATGCCCAGGAGTACGAGGCCGATCAGACCCATCGCGCCGAACCGCCATTGCAGCACCTGCTCAAGGCCGAGCAAGAGCAGTGTCTGCACCACGTGCAGGAGAACCATGGAACCCACCCCCACATCTGTCATGTTCGGTGAACCGATCAACTAGCCGTCCAATTGGACTGGTTCACTGAATTGGTTGTCCCCTGCCTGACTGATCCCGTAACCAACGCCCTTCAACAGCAGCCAATTTGACTGAAAGTGGTTTGCTCGCAGAAGTGGAGAGGTACGGTCGCGATGTGAGCGATGGGCAGCCCGGCAAAGTCGGCGGACACAAGGTGCAGAGGGTCGGTGACGTGCTGCGCGCGAGGCTGGCCGACGGGACGTATCCGTTGGGCAGCCGCTTTCCGACGCAGCGGGAGTTGATGGAGGAGTTCGGGGTCTCGCGGGACACGGTGCAGCGGGTGGTCAACGAACTGGCGGGCGAGGGCTGGACCGCCTCCCGCCAGGGCAGCGGGACCTGGGTCGTGATGAAGACGCAGCGGATCCACTCCAGCGCCCCCAAGGGAGGCCGCCGCGGCTCCATGACCCTGGGACCGCTCATCGGCGCCGCGTTCGAGAGCCCTCAGGTCACGCTGGATGTGGTCACCCTGACGTCGGAGTCCCTGGACACGCACATCCGGGTGCAGTCGGAGCGGATCCGGGCCCAGGAGATCGCCCCCGAGACGATCAGCGTCCGCATGCTGCTGCCCTCGGAATCGCTCCCCCTGCCCTACCCGCGCTCCCTGGACGACCCCGCCGATCTGCGCCTGCGGGAACGCCTGCGGGCCATCACCCGCCGGCACACGGAGTCGCTGCGGGAGGTGCTCGGCGCCCTGGAGACCGAGGAACTGGTGGGGTCCGCGCGGCTCACCATCCGCCATGTGGCACTGACTCCGGCCTTCAAGCTGTACATATTCAACGGTGTCGAGGCGCTGCACGGTCCTTACGAGGCCATCGAGCGCACCATCGCGCTGGACGGCGGCGACCGGGTCAAGGCGCTCGACGTGATCGGCCTGGGCTCCACGCTCACCCACTACGTCGCGGACGACGACCAGGACTCACAGGGCTCCGTCTTCGTGGGGAGCTGGCAGGCGGCCTTCAACTCGTGGTGGGACCGTCTCGCGGAGGAGTGAAAGCGCACCCCATCCGGCCCACGGGGCACCTCACGAATCAGCGGACTCGATTCGGAAGGAACAGTTCCCGCCGCTAGGGTGTGCATCACTTTCCCCCGCGGTGGGGGAGTATTCACGAGATCCCTGGAGCTGCCAGTGGGCGCACCTCCTGTTCCCCGCCTGCTCAACGGGGAATGCGCTCCCGACGCCGTCTACGACGAGTTCGTGAAACAGGCCAGGGAACTCGGGGTCGTCCACCAGGGACACCACAACCAGAACCATGTGCTGGGCCTGACAGAGCCGATGGCCCAACGGCTCAACAAGGAGCCCGGAACCCCCGTGACGGTACGGAGCCGGATGGCCGACGCGCTTCCGGTGGTGATCAGGACCTGGCAGGACGAGTCGGAGATCCTCCGCGCCGTCGAGGGCGTACTGCACAACGTCCCGCGTTGTCTGGCCGTCCTGGGTGACATCGCCGTCCACAGCTATGTGGACGGTGTCCCGCTGTCCGGCGTCTGCCCCGACGACAAACCCGTTGACCTGCTCCTTGTCCAGGCACTGGCCGAGGTCTTCGGCGAAATGACCCAGGTACGGCGCGAGGCACTGCCCCGGTTGCCCGCCGACTGGCCCGCCGACGACAAAGACAGCCAGGGATACCTGCGGACCCTCTGCCATCTTGCCGAGCGACAGATCCGCCGGCCCAATTGGACTGAATTCGGCGAGCTGTTCGCCGCGCTCGGCGTTCCGGACGACGCCATGGACCGCCTCGCCGAACGCGTTCCCGTGATGCGACGCCGACCGTTCAGTCTGCTCCACACCGACCTGCACCGCGACAACGTGATCATGTCGTACCACGGCGAACCGCCGGTGATCTGCGTCGACTGGGAGCTGGCGAGCTACGGCGATCCGCTGCACGACCTGGCCACCCATCTGGTGCGCATGCGCTACCCCGACGACCAGTGGGACGAGGTGATCGACGCCTGGGCGGACGCCATGCGGCGCTTCAGGCCCGCCGCGCTGCACGGCCTCGGCGAGGATCTGCGGCACTACGTCGCCTTCGAGCGTGCCCAGTCCGTCTACCCCGACGTGATGCGGGCCGCGAACTCGCTGGAGCACTCGGACGACCAGAGGAGCCTCGACGCGGCCACGCGGGCGGTCCACCGGGCCCTGGAGGCCGCCGCCGAACCCCTTGTCCTGCGCGACCTTCCGGACGAGCGTGAGATCGAGCGGATCCTCTTCCGCCGCCGGGCCGAGCGACACAGCCGCGACGGGAGTACCGGAACGGCCACCGCGATCACCTGGGTGCCCGACGAGCGGGTCGCCGAACAGCCCGACTTTCCCCGTACGGCCGTACGCGAGGCGCTGATCGCGGAGAGCGCGGCGCCCGAGGGACGCGTGTTCAAAGGCACCGCGCACCTCAACTCGGTGGTCCGGGTCAGCGGCGTACCCTTCCCGGTCGTGGTCCGCCGCAAGGCGGTGTCCGTGCCTCGGCGTGAACGGGTCTTTCTCAGTGAGCACGCCGTGCTCGCCGCCATCGAGGACGCGCAGCCCCCCATGGGCAGCGACGCGCCCCGGGTGCGGGCGCCCCGCGTCGTGGCTCTGGGCACCACCAGCCGCACGGCCCTGGGCGCCACCAGCCGCAAGGACCCCTTCGCCATCCACACCTATGCGGGGTCGCCGGACAGCGACCAGCCGCCCCACCACCCCGTGGACGGACTGCTGCCGCACGAGGCCGACGACCTCGTCGACCAACTCGGCGCGCTCACCCGGGTCGACCACCGCCGGCTCGACCCGGCCGCCGACAACCTCGACTTCTACGACTGGCTCACCAGGGAACTCGTCCGCCTGGTCGAAGCACTGCCCTCCGAGTCCCTGCGCTTCGCCGGCGTGCTCGGACTGCCGCGCGGCCCCCGGCTGCGCGAGATCCTGTCCCGGCATCGGGTCGCGCCTCGCGCCCCCGCCCTGCTGCACGGCGACCTCAACCCGTGGAACCTGGTGCGCCGCGAGCACGGCGCCGGACTCACCGTCATCGACTGGGAGATGGCGATGATCGGCGACCCGCTCTACGACCTGGTCCGCCATATGCATCTCACGCCCACCCGGCCCGAGATCCGCGAGCGCATGACCGACCGCTGGGAACGGCGGCTCCCCGCCACCCACACCAAGGGCTGGCGTGAGGACTGGCATGTCTACCAGCGGATCGAGGTCGTCCGCTCCGCCTATGTGGACCTCGACCGGCTGATGACCCGCACGGGTCTCGACGCGCCGAACGTGTGCCGCGCGGTGGACTCGTACGCGGTCACGCTGGCCGCGGCGGCCGGTTCGCTGGGACTGCGGCCCAAGTCGTTCGCGAACCCGTATCTGGCGCGCGCGCTACCGAACCGGGACGCGGTCGACCTGTACGGGGTGTGAGTCGCCCTGGGCCCCGCGCGGCGCCCCGCTCCGAGCCGCCCGCCCGTCTGCGTACCCTCGGTGTCCATGAGTGAGACGCGTGACGCGGGTGAGCCGGGGCTTCGGGAGCGTAAGAGGTTGCGGACGTATCAGGCCGTGTCCGATACGGCTGTCGCGCTGTTTCTGGAGCGTGGTTTCGATGCCGTGTCCGTCGCCGAGGTGGCCGCCGCCGCCGAGATCTCCAAGCCGACGCTGTTCCGGTACTTCCCGGCCAAGGAGGACCTGGTCCTGCACCGGTTCGCGGACCACGAGGACGAGGCGGCCCGTGTGGTCGCCGGGCGTGCGGCCGGGCAGTCCCCGCTCGACGCCCTGCACCGGCACTTCCTCGCGGGTCTGGACCGCCATGACCCCGTGACCGGCCTCAACGACCACCCGAACATCCTCGCCTACCACCGTCTCCTGTACGGGACCCCGGCCCTGGTCGCCCGGCTGCACGGATACCTGGAGCGATCCGAGGCCGCTCTCGCGCACGCCCTCGCCGACTCCGCCGGCAGCGACCTCACCGCCAAGCTGGCCGCCGGCCAGATCATCGCCGTACAGCGCGTCCTCGCCCAGGAGAACTGGCGGCGGATCGCGGACGGCGAGCGGGCGTCGGCGGTACGGGACGACGCGGTCGCCGCGGCCGACCTCGCCTTTGGGCAGCTTCGGGAGGGGCTGCAAGAGTACGAGACTCAGTAAGAAATGTTACTCGGTTGCTTTATTGCGTTATTCTCGCTCCAATGACGTCACCGCCACCGCCACCGCCTCCACCACCCGACGACGCCCTCACACAGGAACGCGCCTACCACGACACCTGCCGCACCGCCCTCGCCGCCATGGTCGACGGCGCCGATGAACAGGTCGTCATCGGCGAGGACGTATCGGCGTCCGGAGCCGACGCCGAAGTGCTCGGGTACGCGCTCCGCAGCCAGGCCAAGGAACTCCACGAACTCCCCGACGGGCCACTCTTCTTCGGGCGCCTCGACTTCAGCGGATCGGCCGGCGAGCACGCGGGCCAGCGCTATCACATCGGCCGTCTGCGCATCACCGAACACCCCTCCGCGCCCCCGCTCGTCGTCGACTGGCGCGCCCCGGTCTCCCGCGCCTTCTACCAGGCGAGCCCCCGTGACCCGCGGGGCGTCGCCGTGCGCCGCCGGTTCGGCTGGGCCCAGGCGAGCACGGGCGCGTCCGCCGACCTGACGGGACTTGAGGACGAGCACCTGGACGAGGTGCCGGACAGGGCATGGGGTGAGGCACTGGATGCGGCGCTCATCGACACGGCCGCCCCCGGCGGGTTCCTCGCGCGTGAGATCGAGCGCCCCCGCATCGGCCCCATGCGCGACATCGCCGCCACCATCCAGCCCGAACAGGACGATCTCGTACGGGCCGACCTGACCGCGTCCGTCTGTGTGCAGGGCGCCCCCGGCACCGGCAAGACCGCCGTCGGCCTGCACCGGGCCGCGTACCTCCTCTACACCCACCCGCAGCGGATCCGGCGCACCGGACTCCTCGTGCTCGGGCCCAACCGGACCTTCCTGCGGTACATCTCCGAGGTGCTGCCCGCGCTCGGCGAGACCGGGGTGCGGCAGGCGACCGTAGAGGACGAGATCGCCCGGCAGCCCGTGACGGCCGAGGACCCGGAGGCCGCCGCCGTCGTCAAGCACGACGCCCGGATGGCGGAGGTGCTGCACCGCGCCCTCTACGCGCGCGTGGGAGCCGTTTCCGATACGGACGACCTGGTCGTGCCGGACGGCTCGTACCGCTGGCGGGTCCCCGGGGGCGCGCTCGACCGGATCGTCGCGGAGGTCCGCGCGGAGCGGCTGCCGTACGAGGTCGGCCGGGAGCGGGTCCGTACGCGCGTGGTGGCGCGGGTACGGGAGCGGGCGGAGCGGCGGGCCGGGCTCCGCGGCGGCGCGTGGGTGCAGCGGATCGGGCGGGCGCGGCCTGTCACCGCGTACCTCGACACCGTCTGGCCGAAGGTGCGGCCCGAGGAGGTCGTCGCCGAGCTGCTGTCCGACCCCGGCGCGCTCGCGCGGGCCGCCGGCGGGATCCTCGGCGCCGACGAGCGGGCGGCGCTCGGGTGGGCGAGACTCCCGCGCTCGTACAAGTCGGCCCGCTGGTCGGCCGCCGATCTCGTGCTGCTCGACGAGGTCGCCGGACTGCTCGAACACCCCGGCGGATACGGGCACATCGTGGTGGACGAGGCGCAGGACCTCTCGCCGATGCAGTGCCGCGCCATCGCCCGCCGCGCCCGGTACGGCTCCCTCACCGTGCTCGGCGACCTCGCCCAGGCCACCGCGCCCTGGGCGGTACGGGACTGGGCCGCGCTGCTCGGGCACCTGGGCCGGCCCGAGGCCCCGGTGGTGCCGCTGACCGTCGGTTTCCGGGTTCCAACAGCGGTGGTGGAGTTCGCGAACCGGCTCCTCGCCGAGCTGGATGTGCCCGTACCGCCCGGCCGGTCGCTGCGCCGGGACGGCGAGTTGAGGGTGCGTCGGGTGCCGGACGCGGTGGCCGGGAGCGTGCGCGCGGTACGGGACGCACTCGGGTACGAGGGGTCGGTCGGGGTGATCGCGGCCGACGCTGAGGTGGAGCGGGTGCGGGTCGCCCTCGCGGACGCCGGGATCGAGGCGGGCGGGATCGGGGCGGGTGGGGCCGGTGAACTCGGGTGCCGGGTCACGGTGTTGCCCGCCTCGCTCGCCAAGGGACTGGAGTACGACCATGTCGTCGCCGTCGAACCGGCCGCCGTCGCGGAGGCCGAACCGCGCGGGCTGCACCGGCTGTACGTCGTGCTGACCCGGGCGGTGTCACGGCTCGACGTGGTGCACAGCCGCCCGCTGCCTTTCGGGGCGTGAGCGGGCGGCGGTCGGGGACTCGGGCGGGTCGACAGGGGTCAGAAGTTGATCATGTGGCCTGCCAGTCCGTGCACCGCCTCCTTGACGGCCTCGCCGAGTGTCGGGTGCGCGTGCACGTTACGGGCGACCTCGTGCACCGTGAGATCCCACTGCTGCGCCAGCGTCAACTCGGGCAGCAGCTCGGTGACATCGGGACCGATGAGGTGACCGCCGAGCAGTTCCCCGTACTTGGCGTCGCTGATGAGCTTCACGAAGCCGACCGTGTCGCCGAGACCGTGCGACTTGCCGTTGGCCGTGAACGGGAACTTCGCCACCTGGACGTCGTACCCCCGCTCCCGTGCCTGCGCCTCGGTCCACCCGAAGCTGGCGATCTGCGGCTGGCAGTAGGTGGCGCGCGGGATCATCACATAGTCCAGCTCCATGGTCTCCGCGTCTGCGATCGTCTCGGCCGCGATGATGCCCATGGCCTCGGCGGCGTGCGCGAGCATCAGCTTCGATGTGACGTCGCCGATGGCGAAGATGTGCGGTACGGACGTACGGCACCGGCCGTCCACGTCGATGGCGCCCCGCTCGGTGACCGCGACACCGGCCGCCGCCAGGCCGAACCCGGTGACATTTGGCTGGAAACCGATCGCCTGAAGGACCTTGTCGGCCTCCAGCACCTGCTGCGAACCGTCCTTGGAGGTGACCGTGACGCGGACCTGCGGGCCCGACTCGTCGATGGAGTCGACACGGGTCGACGTCAGTACGTCGATGCCCAGCTTCCGGTACTGACGGGCGAGTTCGGCCGACACCTCCACGTCCTCAAGCGGTGCCACCCGATCGAGGAACTCCACGATCGTGACGTTGACGCCGTAGTTGTGGAGCACGTACGCGAACTCGATACCGATGGCGCCGGCGCCCGCGATGACGATGCTGCCGGGGAGGTCGTCGGTGAGGATCTGCTCCTCGTAGGTGACGACCCGGTCGGTACGGCGGGTGCCCGGAAGGAGCTTCGGCGTGGCGCCGGTGGCGATGACACAGTTCTCGAACGTGACGGTACGGGTGGTGCCGTCCGGCCCGTCGACCTGGAGGGTGTGCGGGTCGGTGAAGGTGCCGCGGCCGTCGATCTCGGTGATCGCGTTCTTCTTCATCAGATAGTGCACGCCCTTGACCCGGCCGTCCGCGACCCGGCGGCTGCGGCGGTACGCCTCGCCGTAGTCGAAGGACACCTCACCGTCGACCTTGATGCCGAAGGTCTTGGCCTCGTGGGTGAAGATATGGGCGAGTTCCGCGTTGCGGAGCAGGGCCTTGGTCGGAATACAGCCGACGTTCAGGCACACGCCGCCCCAGTACTTCTCCTCGACCACCGCCACCTTCTTGCCGAGTTGGGCGGCTCGGATCGCGGCGACGTAGCCCCCCGGGCCGGCTCCGAGTACGACGACGTCGAATCGGTCTTCCATGGAACGCTCCTTGCCTCGCGGAACCTGTGCTTACGATCCTTGCGTATCCCGTCCGGGTCAGTGACCGGGCCCGGCCTGCGGCCGGCTCTTGGCCTGCGGCCGGCTCTTGGCCTGCGGCCGGCTCTTGGCCTGCGGCCGGCTGTCCCACCCGCCTGCGTTGCGGTCCGTGTGTGGCCTGCGGCCCGGCTTTCCCACCCGCCCGCCCGTACGGCCTGCGGCCCGCCCCCACCCGCCTGCGTTGCGGTCCGCGTACGGCCTCCGGCCCGGCTTTCCCACCCACCCACCCATTCGTCGGGCTGCGGCCCGCTCCCGGCCCGCATACGCGTACCTGTCTGCTCAGAGTGCCGTGTCTGTGACGTGGCGACCTGCCGGACCGGACGATTCCGACCGTTCCGGTGGCGTCTTCGGGCTTCGCAGAACCCCGTACGCCACCCCGAACGCCGCCGTCAGTAGGCCCGCGCCCACTCCGAACGCCACGTGATAGCCACTGGTCAGTGCCTCCGGCGCCGTCGCCCCGGCCGCGAGCCGCGACTCCGTGCGGGAGGCCGCCAGCGTGGACAGGACGGCGACGCCCAGCGCCATACCGATCTGCTGCGTCGTGTTGAACAGGCCGGACGCCAACCCCGCGTCCCGCTCATCCGCCCCGGACATCCCCAACGTCGTCAACGCGGGCAGCGCCAGGCCGAATCCGGCGGCGAGGAGCATCAGCGGGAGGACATCGGTCACGTAACGGGCGTGCACCGGGACCCGGGTGAGGAGGAGCAGGAGGACGATCAGAAGGAGCAGCCCGGTCAGCAGCACGCGGCGTTCGCCGAAGCGGGCGTTCAGGCGGGCCGAGACGCCCAGCGACACCGCGCCGATCACCACGGCCGCCGGCAACATCGCGAGTCCGGTCTCCAACGCCCCGTATCCGAGGACCTTCTGGAGATAGAGCGCCACCAGGATCTGGAACGAGAACAGCGCCGCCACCATCAGCACCTGCACCAGATTCGCGCCGGTGACCGCGCGCGAGCGGAAGATCCGTAGCGGCATGAGGGGAGTTTCGGCGCGGGCCTGGCGGACCACGAATCCGGCGAGCAGCGCGAGGGCGAGTGCGCCGAGCCCGAGCGTGGGCGCCCCCGTCCACCCGTACCGCTCGACCTGAACGACCGTATAGATCCCGAGCATCAGGCCCGCCGTGACGAGCAGCGCCCCGAGTACGTCCGCGCCGGCGGCCAGGCCGAGGCCCCGGTCGGTGGGGAGTACGGGGACGGCGAGAGCGAGGACCGCGAGGCCGATCGGCAGGTTGATGATGAAGATCCAGTGCCAGGAGAGCGCGTCCGTGAGGACCCCGCCGAGCACCTGCCCGATCGACGCCCCGGCGGCGCCCGTGAAGCTGAACACCGCGATGGCGCGGGCCCGTTCGGCCGGGCGCGGATACAGCGTGACGAGGATGCCGAGCCCCACCGCCGCCGACATCGCGCTGCCGGCGCCCTGGAGGAACCGGGCCACGATCAGCGTGACCGGGCCGTTTGCGACGCCCGCGAGGACCGAGGCCGCGGTGAACACGGCTATACCCGCCATGAACATCCGCTTGCGCCCTATGAGGTCCCCGAGTCGGCCCGCGAGGAGGAGCAGGCCGCCGAAGGCGATGAGGTAGGCGTTGACGACCCAGCTCAGCCCGGCCGGGGAGAACCCCAGTTCGCCCTGGATGGCGGGCATCGCGACGGTGACGATGCTGCCGTCGAGGATGACCATCAGGAGGCTGGTGGCGATGACGACCAGGGCGAGGGTCCGCCGCCGTCTTACATCAGGTGCATCAGGTGCAGCATCAGTTTCATCAGTGGACGCACGGGTCATGGGGCTCTCCTGTCGGATGCGGCGCGGTGCGGTGCGGTGCGGTGCGCGACAGGATTGACCGTAGCAGATGGTTTTGTTGCAGACTATTTGTTTCGGATCTAACCTCGGTTCCGTTCGTGGCCTCGTTCGTCTTCTTGTTCGTCGTCTCGTGTCGGTACTTGCTACTTTCCGCGCTGTCGGGCCCGGCGTACCGGCTGCGGGCCCTCCGCCGGATTGGCCAGATGTCCATCGGTCAGGCGTCGCAAGGCCCGTACGAGGATCGTGCGCTCGTCGTCCGGGAGCGCCCCGAGCGCTTCCCCGTGCACCCGGTCCACGATCCGCTGGCTGCGCTCGGCTACCCGCGCGCCCTCTTCGGTGACGGCGATGATCCGCGCGCGCCGGTCCTTGCTCGACGGGCGGCGCTCGGCGAGTCCGGCCTTCTCCAGGGCGTCCACGGTCACGACCATCGTGGTCTTGTCCATGTCGCCGATATCGGCGAGCTGGATCTGGGTGCGCTCCTCTTCGAGGGCGTGGACGAGGACGCAGTGCATCCGCGCGGTCAGCCCGATCTCGGCGAGCGCGGCGGCCATCCGGGTCCGCAGTACGTGACTGGTGTGGTCCAGGAGGAAGGAGAGGTCCGGTTCGGTACGGGTGGGTGCCATGGCGGTCATGCGTGCCAGGTTAGCGGGGAATGTCCCGTCGCGGATTATCCGCTAGCGCTCGCTTTGAGTGTCGGTGTCGGTGTCGGTGTCAGTGGCTCGCAGTACGGTCCGCCTCATGGCACCGAACTCCGATCCGACTCCAGATCCGACCTCCGATCCGACCTTCCGTCTGACCTTCGATCTCACCCTCGACTGCACGGACGCCCTGCGCGTGGCCGCGTTCTGGAAGACGGCCCTCGGCTATGTGGACGAGCCGCCGCCCCCGCCCTTCACGACCCGCGAGGAATGGCACGCGAGCTTCGACCTGCCGGAGGACGACTCGGTGGACGACGGCGCCTGGCTCAGCGCCCCGGACGGCACCGGCCCGAGACTCGCGATCCTGAAGGTCCCCGAACCGAAGACGGCGAAGAACCGCCTGCACATCGACGTACGGGTACCGGGCCACGGAAGCGCGGAGGACCGCTGGGCCCGGATCAGGGCCGAGTCGCAGCGTCTGGTGAAGGCGGGCGGCTCGGTCGTGGAGGAATTCGACGGCCATCACGTACTGATGGCCGACCCGGAGGGCAACGAGTTCTGTGTGGCGGCGGGGCCGACGTATGACCGGGCGGCAAGGATGGCACGGCTTCGGGACCGAAACACCGGTTCGTAGACTGACGGCGTGGCATTCGTGAGCACTCCGCACTGCTTCCTGTGATCGGAAGGCGTTGAGGGCGAGGCCGGTCGGCGTCGCCCTCCTTGGTGTGCCTGCTCCGCGCCCCGCGTGCAGGCACGGTTCCTTCCCCTCGCCGTTGCCAGGAGTGCCTCGTGCCCGTGTCGCTTCCCCTTCCCCTTGCCCTTGAGCAGTTCCTTGACGTGCTGCGTTGCCCGACGTGTTGCGGCCGTCTTCATCTGGATCGCTGTGCCCTGCGCTGCCCGGCAGGTCACACCTTCGACATCGCCCGCCAGGGGTACGTCAGCCTCCTGACGGGCACCCGCGCGCTCAGCGGCGACGACGCGGCCATGGCGCGGGCCCGGGACCGCTTCCTGTCCACCGGCCGGTACCTTCCCATCCGCCGGGCCGTGGCCCGACTGGCGGCCGAGGCCATGCCCGCGCGGGGCACGGTCGTGGACGTCGGCTGCGGCACGGGCTACTACCTGGCCGGTGTGCTCGGGCACCTTCCCGACGCCCGGGGACTGGGCCTTGACGCTTCGGTGCGCGCCCTGCGTTCGGCTGCCCGAGCCCATGCCCGAGCCGCCGTCGCGACCTGGGACGTCTTCCGTCCCTTCCCGCTGGCCGACGGGGTGGCCGACGTCGTCCTTGACGTGTTCGCCCCGCGCAACCCGTCCGAGTTCCACCGAGTACTGAGCCCGACCGGCCGGCTGGTCGTGGTACGGCCCACCGGACGGCACCTGGCCGAACTGCGCGGTCACGTACGGGCGATGGTCACCGTCGACCCGGCCAAGGAACAGCGCCTGCACCGAGCGCTCGACCCCCACTTCGAGGCCGTCGCCACCGAACGGGTCGAGTACGTCACCCCGTTGACCGCCCTTGAGGCCCTGGATCTGGTGGGCATGACATCGAGCGCGCGCCATGTGAGCCGTGCGGAGATCGAGATCGACCACCACGGCCTCCTGCCCGACCGGGTCACCGTCTCCGTACTGGCCACCACCTATCGGCGCCGGTGACCGGGTCCGCCGGTGACCAGGTCCGCTGGTGACCACGTCCGCCGGTGGCTAGGTCCGCTCTCGCGCCGCCCGCAGGCGGTGGGTCACGCCGATTTCCGCCACGTTCTTCGTGAGTTCGAAGTTCACCCAGCTCGCGATGTCCAGGAGGGTCAGGTTCCCGCCCCAAGGAAGGCCCGCCGTACGGGCCGTGGAGTCCAAGTCCGCGTCCGTCAGGGGGAGTAGGGCGGTGCGCCAGTCGGTCTTCAGGGTGCGTAGCCAGTCGGCGGTGGCCGCCGCCGTGCCGGGCCATGTGATGTCCTCGCGCGCCGGTGCGCCCGGACCGAAGCAGTGCTGGTGAGTCGTGGTCCACCAGTAACCGATGTGCCAGGTCAGCCAGGCGATGGACGTGTTCGGTACGGGGTCCGGCTCCGGTACCTCCCAGTCGGCCACCCATCGCCCGGCCGTGTCGCGCCGCACACTCCAGGCGCCCGGCGCCGGTTCCCAGAAGTGGTCCTCGTCGTCCAGCTTCTCCACGTGGTACTCGAACAGCGTCCAGACCAGGTCGAGTTGGCGGACCACGAGGTCGACACGGACGTTCGTCATGGGCGTCGTACCGGCTGTGGTCATGGTGGGCAGGGTGTCAGCGGGTCGGCCGGGGGGCCAAAGGAATATCGCTCCGGGTCGCCATGATGAATGCCTGCGCCGTGCTCTCCCGGTACGACCCGTCGACGTCCGCCTCCCTCGTCAGGCGCCCCGTCACCACGAACCCCGCCTTCGTCAGGAGCGCGGCGACCTCGTCCGGGCCGTGCCGGTAGACGTCGAGGTCCACCTCGTGACCGTACGCACGGTCCAAGTGCACCTGCTCGCCGCCCACTTTGAACGCCGTCAGCAGATGCCCGCCCGGGGCCAGTACCCGGTGGAACTCCGCGTAGGCGGACGGCAGTTGCTCCAGTGGGGTGTGGCATGTCGAGTACCAGGCGAGGACCCCGCCGAGGGTGCCGTCCTCGATGTCCAGCGCAGTCATCGACCCCACGCCGAACTCCAGGTCCGGGTGCCTTCGCCGGGCCACCTCGATCATCCCCGGCGACAGATCCACGCCGAACGCGGTCACCCCCAGCCCGGTCAGATGCGCGGTGACCCGACCCGGTCCGCACCCGACATCCGCCACCGGTCCCGCACCGGCCGCCCGTACCACCTCCGCGAACGCGGCGAGCATCGCTCGGTCCAGCGGCTTCTTGTCCAGTTCGGCGGCGAGGAGTTCGGCGTAGTCGGCGGCGACGGTGTCGTACGACGCGCGGGTCGTCCCAAGGCGGGCGGCAGGCATGGTCATGGGCGAGGACGCTACCTCCCGCCACCGACAGCCGAGAGGAGCGTCAGCCGAGAGCAGCATCCGCCGAAGGGAGCATCAGAGGAGCATCAATCCCCGCGCGCCCCCGAGTACCCCCTTGGGATGATGACGGGCATGCGGACGATCCTGCGTGGAACCCTGGTCACCCTGCGTCCGGCCACACCGGCCGACATCCCGGAACTCGCCGCGATCCGGACCACGCCCGAGGTGTACGCGCGCTGGCGCGGCGGCGACGACCTGACGGCCGAGGTGGCCGACGACCTCGCAGACCCCGAGGCCCGGACGCTCGCGATCGAGTACGAGGGCCGGGTGGTCGGCGCGATCCAGTGGGGCGCCGAGGACGAGCCGGACTACCGGCACGCCAATATCGACATCTACGTCGACCCCGCTGTCCACGGGCGCGGCATCGGCACCGACGCCGTCCGCACCCTCGCCCGCCATCTGATCGACGACCACGGATACCACCGGCTCGTCATCGACCCGGCCGCCGACAACACCGCCGCCATCCGCTCCTACCGCAAGGTCGGCTTCCGCCCGGTGGGCCTCATGCGGCAGTACGAGCGCGGGCCCGACGGCAGTTGGCACGACGGGCTCCTCATGGACCTGCTGGCCGACGAGCTGGAGTGAGCCACCCGCACCCCGCCATCCACCAGCCCGGCCCGCCAGCTCGGTGTGCTACCGGGGCCATCGGGGTCGTCCCGTGCTCAACCTCCCGTAACCGCCGCGTCCATGATCCGGGCCAGCTCGGCCGGTCGGGAGAACATCGGCCAGTGGCCGGTGTCCATCTCCACCAGGTTCCACCGCTCGCTCTTCAGCAACTCGGCGACGTCATCGGTCGGTTGGTCGCCGTCGAGCAGGCACTTGATGTACGTCGCCGGCAGCTCGCCCATGGAGCGGGTCACTACGGCGGGCTCGGTGAGCGAGGCACCCGGATGCGGGGTCGAACCGCCCACGAACCGGGCGATCTGCTCGTCGGTGAGTTCCTGCCCCTCGCAGTCCTCCGCCGTGATCGGCGCCCACGACCCGCCGTCCGCCGCGAGGATCGCCTCGAAGGCTGCCCGGCCCTGCCACCACGCGGAGGCGAAGGACTCACCGTCCGCCGGAACGCCCGCGTCCACGAATATGACCCGGGTCAGCCGGTCCCCGATCCGCTCGGCGGCCTGACCGACCGGGATACCGGAGTAGCTGTGCCCGACGAGGACGACGTCCCGCAGATCGAGCCGCTCCACCTCGTCCACGATGTCCTGCACATGCGTCTGTTGCCCCGCCTCCACGCCCCGTCTCTCCGCGAGTCCGGACAGCGTCACGGGATGCACCCCGTGCCCTGCGGCCCGCAGCTCCGGCACCACATCGCTCCACGCCCAGCCCCCGAGCCAGGCCCCAGCCACCACAACGAATTCAGCCATGAGATCAACGTAACGCGAGGGTCTGACAACGGCCCCGGACCGACCTCCTGCCCGGACGGAACCTGCTTGGATTCCCGTATGACGAACAGGTCTGTGGCGGATGGGTCCATGACGGATTGGTCGAAGCTCACTCACGCGTACGGCTCGGCGGAGGACATACCCCCGCTGCTCGACCGGCTCGCGTCGGACCCGACGCCCGAGGACTGGGCCGATCTGTGGTCGGCGCTGTGTCACCAGGGCAGCGTCTATCCGGCCAGCTTCGCGTCCCTGCCCTGGCTGGCGAGCGTGGCCGACGGCGGCGGAGGGGGCGGGGGCGGGGGTGGCGCGGGTGATCGTACGCAACGGGTCAACGCCGTCGCCCTGGCCGCTGCGATCATCGCCGGCGCGACCGAGCCGCCCGGCACCGGTGGCGGCGTCCGCGAACGGTACGCGGCCGAGATCGCCACCCTGCTGTCCCTCGCGAACGCCCACCTGCGCACCACATCCGACGGCACCGCGCCCGACCACGTCGAGTACGCGTACCTCCTGGAAGCCGTCCTGGCCTTCGAGGGCGTGGCGGGATGGAGCGAGGAACTGGCGTGGGGGCTCACGAACGAGGAGTACCAACTCGCCTGCCCCGCCTGCGAGGCGGGCGTCTTCGTCGTCATCGGGGAGCGGGGCCACTTCTGCTCCCGGGACGACCACGCCCCGGCGGCCGGCGACGCGGGGACCCGCCCCCTGCGCCCGGCCGACCCCACCCATCTGGACGGCATCGGCCGACGGCTGCACGACACCGCGCTCGCCGACGGGCAGCGCGAGATCGCCCACGCGCTGACCTACGTCTTCGGCGACGCGACCTGCCCCGACTGCGGTACGGACTTCTCGGTGGCGGCCCAGATCGACGCCGAGTGGCCGACCACGGCCCCCGGCGCCCATGAAGAGCCGCCGTCCGAGTGAACTCCGAGGAACACGAGCCGGACCGGAATACGAGCCGTCCGGCGCCTAGTTGAACGAGCCATGAGCGACGACACACGTTTCGACCCGCACGCGCTGCTCGCACGGAGCCGGCTCGGCGTACTCGCGACGATCAAGTCCGACGGCCGCCCCCAGCTGTCGCCCGTCATGCCGTCGTACGACCAGGCGGCCGGAGTCATCCGGGTGTCGACGACCGCGGGCACCGCCAAGATCGCCAACCTGCGCCGGGACCCACGGGCGGCCCTGGAGGTGACCAGCGCGGACGGCCGCGCGTGGGCCACCGCCGAGGGCACGGTCACCCTCGCGGGCCCGGGAACCGACCCCGATGGCCCCGAGGTCGAGGCCCTGGTGGACTACTACCGATCCGCCGCCGGCGAACACCCGAACTGGGCGGAGTACCGCTCCGTCATGGTCACGGACCACCGCGTACTGCTGACACTGACGGTGGAGAAGGTTTACGGGGCCGATCTGTCGTAAGACGACGCGCTGAGGATCAGCATTTGACGGTGTCGGCGGGTGCCGATGGCATCACGGTCGCCGCCCACATGACGGAGGGACCGGAGCCGGTCCGGCTGCTCCGTCGCCGCCGGACGCGCTCACCGCGCCCTGCGTACCCTCGTCCACGTGCCAGCCTCACCCCTGCATCACGTCGCCGTCCTCGTGCTCGAAGGTGCGAAGCCTCTCGATGTCGGTATTCCGGCGCAGGTGTTCACGACCCGCGCGAGCATGCCGTACGAGGTGCGGGTGTGCGGCGCGGCGCCCGGTCTCGTGACCGGTGGCGATGGCCTCGCGTACTACGTCGCCCACGGCCTCGACGCGCTTGCGTGGGCCGACGTCGTCTTCGTCCCCGGCTACCGCTTTCCGGACCGCGATGACCCGCCGCAGGCCGTCGTTGACGCGCTGATCGCCGCCCATGATCGGGGCGCGCGGCTCGCCGCCATTTCTACGGGCGCCTTTGCGCTCGCCGCCACGGGCCTGCTCGACGGCAAGCGCGCCACGACGCACTGGCACTACACGCGCGCACTCGCGGCGAAGCATCCGCTCGTCCAGGTCGACAAGAACGTTCTGTTCGTCGACGAGGGCAGTGTGCTGACGTCGGCAGGCGCCGCCTCGGGTATCGACCTGTGCCTGCACATTCTGCGCGGCGATCTCGGGGTGGCCGCGTCGAACCACGCGGCCCGGCGCCTGGTCGCGGCCCCCTACCGCAGCGGCGGTCAGGCGCAGTACGTGCCGTACAGCGTGCCCGAGCCGCTCGGCGAGCGGTTCGCCGCCACCCGCGAGTGGGCACTGCATCGGCTCGGCGAGCCCCTCACCCTTGACGTGCTCGCCCGGCACGCGGCGGTGTCGCCGCGTACGTTCTCGCGGCGCTTCGTCGAAGACACCGGGTACACGCCGATGCAGTGGGTCATGCGCGCTCGCATCGACGTGGCCCGTGAGCTGCTGGAGCGTTCACAGCGGGGCATCGAGCAGATCGCCGCCGACGCCGGTCTCGGCACCGGTGCGAATCTGCGGCTGCACTTCCAGCGCATCCTCGGCACCACGCCGAGCGAGTACCGGCGCACCTTCACCCGGGGCGAGTAACCCGCGTGGCGGCGTGGCGGGATCCTTGCGTGGCGGGATCCTTTTGAACCGTGGCGATCCCGCCACTGTCAGCGGCGCCGGCCGCGGGCGAGCCTGATGTGGAAGGGAAGGGACATCACTCATGACTCGCATCGCCATCAACGGATTCGGCCGCATCGGACGCAATGTGCTGCGCGCACTGCTCGAACGCGACAGCGGCCTGGAGGTCGTCGCCGTCAACGACCTCACGGAGCCCGCCACCCTCGCGCGGCTCCTCGCCTACGACAGCACGGCCGGCCGGCTCGGGCGCCCGGTGACCGTCGACGGGGACGCGCTCGTCGTTGACGGCCGTCGCATCACCGTGCTTGCCGAGCGCGAACCCGTGCGGCTGCCGTGGGCCGAACTCGGCGTCGACATCGTGCTGGAGGCGACCGGCCGCTTCACGTCGGCCACGGCCGCCCGCGCCCACATCGACGCGGGCGCGAAACGGGTACTCGTCAGCGCGCCGGCGGACGGCGCCGATGTCACACTCGCGTTCGGGGTCAACACCGACGCGTACGACCCGGCCGTGCACACGATCGTCTCGAACGCCTCGTGCACGACCAACGCGCTCGCGCCGCTGGCCAAGGTGCTCGACGATCTCGCCGGTATCGAGCACGGCTTCATGACGACGGTGCACGCCTACACGCAGGAGCAGAACCTCCAGGACGGTCCGCACCGCGACGCCCGCCGCGCCCGTGCCGCCGGTGTCAACATCGTGCCGACCACGACAGGCGCCGCCAAGGCGATCGGCCTCGTACTGCCGAATCTCGACGGCAAGCTGTCGGGCGACTCGATCCGCGTACCGGTTCCAGTGGGATCGATCGTCGAACTCAACACGACTGTCGCCCGCGACGTGACGCGCGAGGACGTGCTGGCGGCGTACCGCGCCGCGGCGCAGGGGCCGCTCGCCGCCGTACTTGAGTACTCGGACGACCCGCTCGTGTCGTCCGACATCACGGGCAATCCCGCCTCGGCGATCTTCGACTCGGCTCTCACCCGCGTCGACGGCCGCCACGTCAAGGTGGTCGCCTGGTACGACAACGAGTGGGGCTTCTCGAACCGCGTGATCGATACGCTCGAACTCCTCGCCACCGGCTGACCGGGTACCTGGGATAGCGTCCCTCTCATTCCGGACGAGTGAGGGGGACTTCGTGCTGGTTCAGGTGCGTGGGCGGGGGGCCCGCTGGTGGATCACGTTCGGGGTGACCACGTTCGGGGCGCTGTTCTTGGTCGTCGGGTTGATCCTGGCGGGAGTGTCGATCTCGTTCCTGGCGGACGCGGAGCGCGCCCCGGGCACGGTGGTGGCCCTGGAATGGCGGAGCGACCACAGTGGCGTATCCCGCAAGAACCGGGCGAGCGACAAGCCCGCGGCGTATCCGGTGGTCGAGTTCACGTCGACGGACGGCACGCCGAGGACGTTCCGGAGCTCGACGGGCTCCAATCCACCGGCGTACGAAGAGGGCGAGCGGGTCGAGGTGTTGTACCGCGCCGATTCCCCCGAGGACGCGCGGATCAATGGGTTCGCCTCGCTGTGGCTGCTGCCGCTGATCTTCGGTGGGATCGGACTGGTGATCGCGGGGATCGGGACGGCCATCGCGTGGGCGACACGGAGACGTTCCTAGGCCCGCCACATCTTCTGGGTTGAGGCATTCAACGGCTTCTCGGACTGACTGTCAGATCGTGGGGTGCTGGCCACGGACCGGGCTGAGCGACTCCGGAATGGTCGCCGTCTGAATATGGGCGGCGTCCACCGTCCGACCGCTGATGGTGAACTGGGTGAGCCCTGTTCGTGGGCAGGGATGGGCAGGACCGGGAGCAGGAGGGCGTCGTACCGCTGGAAGTACTCGGTGAACGCGTCCCGGAGACGTTCGATGCCCTGTTCGGCCAGGACGTAGTCGCGGATGGACGTGTCGGGGCCGGCGAGCATGGACGTGGAGACCTTGGCCATCTGGTCCTCGTGGCCGGCGGTGACGTCCCGGAAGGCCGACTTCACCCAAACCCCTCGTCCAGGTGATTACGCGGGCAGGTGGCCTCCCAGGCTGCCTCGATCATCCCAAAGATCTCGTCCACCGCCGCCTCCGGTTCGGCCGCTTCACGGGCCAGCGAATAGGCGTCGATCACGAACCTCGCGATCGTCCGGCTCGCCGTTGCGGTCTGTGACAGTTCGGGATCGGCGGCGATGGCTGTTGCCAGCGTCTCGGCGTGGCGCAGCCTCATCGACTCCTCGTATTTCCGCAGGCCGGGTGATTCGTCGATCATGCGCCAGATCGGGGCGGCGCTGTCCGCCGTGCAATGTCGCACCAAGGCGTGGATCTCGCGGCGTAGTACGGGGATGAGCGGTTCGTGCGGCGCGCGGCCGGTGACCGCCTGCGCGAGGCGTTGCTCGAAGTCCTCGTCCTGCTCGAACACCAGGGCCTCTTTGGAGGCGAAGTGGGAGAAGAGCGTGGTGACGGCCACGTCGGCCTCGGCGGCCACGTCGCGGATGCCCACCGCGTCGTACCCACGTTCCAGGAAGAGCCGCAGGGCGGTATCAGCGATCTTCTGGCGGGTCGCGGCCTTCTTGCGCTCGCGACGTCCCGGGGGCACGGTCGTCATGCCTTCACGCTATCAGGTACGAAGTTGAAGTTGTTTCAAAACACTAACCGTTAGTGTTACGGTCCATCACATGAAGAAGGTGAGCTTCGCCGAGTTCGGCGGTCCGGATGTTCTGCAACTCATAGAGGCCGAGGAGCCCCACGCGGGCCCCGGCCAGATACGCATCGCCGTGCGGGTGGCGGGAGTGAACCCCGTCGACTGGAGGATCCGCGAGGGCCAGTTCCAGAAAGAGCGCACTCCGGCGCACCAATCGAACGAGTTGCCCGCCGGAGTGGGGCAGGACGCCTCCGGGGTGGTGGACGAGGTCGGCGAGGGCGTTGAAGGGGTCGCGGTCGGCGACCACGTGTTCGGCAGAGGGTCGAGCACCTACGCCGAGTTCGCTGTACTGCGGGCCTGGGCCCGTATGCCCGAGGGGCTGACGTTCGAAGAGGCGGCCGGGTACCCCTCCGTGGTGGAGACCGCGCTGCGGATCATCCGTGAGGTCGGTGTGCGGCCCGGACAGACACTGCTGGTCAGCGGTGCGTCCGGGGGAGTCGGGTCGGCGGTGCTGCAGATCGCCCGCGACCGCGGCATCACGGTGATCGGCACCGCCGGGGCCGCGAACCAGGACCATCTGCGGAGCCTGGGCGCCCTCGCCACGACGTACGGGGAGGGCTGGGTCGAACGGGTGCGGCAGCTCGGCCAGGTCGACGCGGCCCTCGATCTGGCCGGCTCGGGCGTGATCCGCGAACTCGTCGAGCTGACCGGGGACCCGCAGAAGGTGATCTCCATCGCCGATCTCGGTGCGCCGGAACTCGGTGTCCGCTTCTCGGGCGTGACCGGGAACGTGCCTGATGCGCTCGCCGAGGCTGTCGGCCTCATCTCGCGGGGAAAGCTCCACATCCCGGTCGAGAAGTCGTACACGCTCGCCGAGGCCGCGGCGGCCCACATCGACAGCCAGGCCGGTCACACACGCGGGCGCCGCGTCGTTGTCGTCTGAGCCGGTTCCTGCACGGTTGCCCGCCCGGCAAGCTGACCTCGGCGGTGGCCCGCAGATGGACCGGGAACGGATAGCCGCCATCGGTGGGTCGGTTGTATGTCGACGTGGTGTGGAACACTTTTGCAAGCGTGTGCTTGCAAAAGTTAGCGGGGCGGGGCAGGGTGGAGGCATGGCATCGCTCAACGTCGGCAATCTCGGTGAGTACCTCCGCGAACAGCGGCGCAACGCGCAGCTGTCGTTGCGGCAGCTCGCCGACGCCGCCGGGGTGTCCAATCCGTATCTGAGCCAGATCGAGCGCGGGCTGCGCAAGCCGAGCGCCGAGGTGCTCCAGCAGGTCGCCAAGGCCCTGCGGATCTCCGCCGAGACGCTGTACGTACGCGCCGGCATCCTCGACGAACGCGAGCGGGACGAGCTGGAGACGCGTGCCGTCATCCTCGCCGACCCCTCCATCAGCGAGCAGCAGAAGCAGGTGCTGCTCCAGATCTACGACTCCTTCCGCAAGGAGAACGGGACCGCACCCGGTGACGGAATCACCCCCGGGGGCGCGATATCCGGGGACGGCGGCGGCGACTCCGACGACGGCGATGCCCGCCGGCGCGAAACCTGACACCTGCACACCAGACAACAGACAGCACCACAAAACCCTCGTACCGAAGTGATCCGGGAGGACCGCTGACCATGGCCATCACCGACGATCTGCGTAAGACGTTCGCCGACCCGACCCCCCTCTACTTCGCCGCCGGTACGGCCGATCTGGCCTACCAGCAGGCCAAGAAGGTGCCGGGGCTCGTCGACCAGCTGCGGGCCGAGGCTCCGGGCCGTATCGACGCCATGCGCAACACCGACCCCAAGGCCGTCCAGGACAAGGCGACGGCCCGCGCCAAGGAGGTCCAGGAGACCCTCCAGGCGAAGGTCACCGAGTTCATCAGCACCCTCGACACCGACTTCAAGAAGCTCGGCGAGTCCGCCCAGGACTTCGCGCTGCGCGGGGTCGGGGTCGCCGCCGAGTACGCCGTCAGGGCCCGTGAGACCTACGAGAAGGTCGCCGAGCACGGCGAGGAGGCCGTCAAGACCTGGCGCGGGGACGCCGCCGACGAGATCCTTGAGGTCGCCGAGGCCGTCGAGCCCAAGCCGGAGTCCGGCCAGGTCGAGGACGAGAAGCCCGGTCCGGTTCCGGCGCCCGACGCCTCCGAGAAGAAGCCCGTCGCGAAGAAGCCCCCGGCCCGCAAGCCCGCCAACGGCAGCTCCTCCGCCAAGAAGCCCACCCCGCCGTCCGGCAAGTGAACAACCGCAGGGAGCCGGGCACGATCGGCGTGCCCGGCTCGTTCTGCGGGTACGGTGGCGGCGTAGGAAATATTCGACTCGGGTGGTGGGCACTGTGCTGATGACCGGATTCAGCGGCCTCATGTGGCTGCTCTTCACCGCCATGCTGGTCTTGGCGGTAGTGGCTCTGGTGATGGCGGCCCTGGCCCGCGATGACGCGTACCGTGCCGCCGACAAGCAGAACAAGATGTTCTGGCTGATCATCCTGGGGATCACCGTCGCGGTGAATCTCCTGGTGCCCATGCTGTTCCTGCAGATCGCCGGGCTGATCGCCACGATCGTCTTCTTCGTCGACGTCCGACCCGCGCTCCGCCAGGTCTCCGGCGGCGGTGGCGGTCGCCGTGGCCGAGGCAGCAGCAGCGACGGTCCGTACGGGCCGTACAACGGCGGGCGGTAGGCCGTCTCGCGGTTGGTCGTCCGGCGGTAAGTCCCCGGACGTTCCCCAGGCGTGCCGGGCGGGCAAACGTTTCAGCGCCGCTGTGCGCTGCCGCTCAGCCGGTCGAGGAGGACCACGGCGACATCGTCCGTGAGGTCGCCGCCATTGAGGTCCCGTACCTCGTTGACGGTGGCCTCCAGGAGGGATTCGCCGTGCAGGCCCGCCGCGAACTGGCGGCGGACGATGTCGACCATGCCGTCCTGGCCGAGGCGTCGGTTCCCGTCCCCGACGCGGCCCTCGATCAGGCCGTCCGTGTAGAGCATCAGGCTCCAGGCGCCGCCCAACTCCACCTGTCGGCGCGGCCAGCGGGCGCGCGGCAGCAGCCCGAGCGCCGGGCCGCCGCTCTCGTACGGGAGCAGTTCGGCCGGGCGGCCGGGGCGGGCGATCAGCGGGGCCGGGTGTCCGGCGAGGCTGAGTCCGGCGCGGCGGCCGTCCGGTGCGATGTCCACCGTGCAGAGGGTCGCGAAGATCTCGTCGTCGGCCCGCTCGTGCTCCAGTACCTGCTGGAGCGTCGACAGGAGTTCGTCGCCGCACAGTCCGGCCAGCGTCAGCGCCCGCCACGCGATCCGCAGCTCCACACCGAGCGCGGCCTCGTCGGGACCGTGGCCGCAGACGTCGCCGATCATCGCGTGCACCGTGCCGTCGGGCGTACGGACCGTGTCGTAGAAGTCGCCGCCGAGCAGCGCGCGGGAGCGGCCGGGGCGGTAGCTCGCCGCGAACCGCAGTGACGAGCCGTCGAGCAGCGGGGTCGGCAGGAGGCCGCGCTCCAGACGGGCGTTCTCCTGGGCGCGCAGACGGGATTCGGTGAGCTGGTGCTGGGCGGAGTCGGCGCGCTTGCGCTCCACCGCGTACCGGATGGCGCGGCTCAGCAGCCGGGCGTCCAGTTCGTCCCGGAAGAGGTAGTCCTGGGCGCCGACGCGTACGGCCTCGGCGCCGCCTTCCGCGTCGCCGGAGCCGGTGAGGGCCAGGACCGCGTGCCGGGGGGCCAGGCGCAGGATGTGCTTGAGCGTGGCCAGTTCGTCGGCCTCGCCGCCCGCGCCGGCCGGAACTCCCGGGCGCCCCTGGGGCAGAGCCAGGTCGAGCAGGATGCAGTGCACGTCGTCGGTGAGCAGCCGCTCGGCCTCGGTGAGGTTGCGGGCGGTGCGGATACGGATGGGTTTGCCCGCCGCGTCCAGGAGTTCGGGGATGCTCAGCGCGCCCGCCGGGTCGTCCTCGATGACCAGCAGGGTGAGGTTCGTCCCCGATGCGGGCGCGTGACCGGGCCAGGGTTCCGGTGCGGAATCGGAGTCCGCTGCCGGACCGGACGCGGAACCGGAACCCGTAGAGGAATCCGACGCGGTACCGGAATCCGAAGCCGTACCGGAGTTCTGCGTGGGGACCGCCGGTATCGCCGGGGTCGTGGGCGCGGCAGTGGGCGCCGTCTGAGCCTGACCACTCTCCGCGGCCGGGATCGCTCTCTGCCGCGGTACGGGTGCGGGCATCGTGTGGTTTCCTTCCCTCCCCCCGAGGGCAGGGTGGGGCGACGATCGACGCCCCACCAGACGGGGACCATAGCGGGTGCCGGCGCCGTAATGGAATGGCATATGGAATGGCGCGAGGCAATCAGCCACCGTCATATGCCGCATCCCAGGGCGCAATTGGGCGCGCATGGTCCTCCAGGGGATGACGAACATCACGCGCCCAAGGTTGAGCCCTCACCCCGACGTGCCTCAGATCACGTGCCCCAGATCACGTGCCGCCCGTCACATGGCGGAGCCCATTGCCTACGGGGCCACTCGCCCTACTTGGCAACTTGCCCTACTTGTCCGGGCGGACCACTCCGAGGATCTTCATGGAGCCGGCGCCGGCGATCGTCACCGTGCGGCCCGGACGTGGGGAGTGGATGATCGCGCCGTCCCCTATGTACATCCCGACATGGCTGGCGTCGTCGTGGTAGATGATCAGATCGCCGGGGCGCATGTCCTCGATGGCGATACGGGGGAGCCCGGCCCACTGCGCCTGCGAGGTGCGCGGGATGCCTCGGCCCCCGGCGGCCCACGCCTGTGAGGTGAGCCCCGAGCAGTCGAATGTCTTCGGGCCCTCGGCGCCCCACTGATACGGCTTGCCGAGCTGCTTCGTCGCGTACGCGACGGCCTTTTTGCCCTGACTGCTCGCCTTGCTGTTGATCTCGTCCAGTATGCCGGAGTTCAGCCAGGTGGACTGGGCCTTGAACTCCGCCGCCTGCTCCAGCTTGAGGAGCCGCTCCCGGTCCTCCTTCTCCAGCTGGGACTCAAGCTTCTTCGCGTCCGCGATCCGCTGCTTGACCTTCTTCTTGGCGCCGGCCTTGGCCTTGCGGTTGGCCTCCAGCTTCTTCCAGCCGGTGGACGCGTCCTTGGCGTACAGCTCCAGGTCCTGCTGGGTCCTCGCCATGTCCGTGAGCAGCCCCTTGGTGGCCTGCTGGCCCTGCCGGACGCGGCCCGCGCCGTCCAGGAAGCCCTTCGGGTCGCCGCTCAGCATCAACTGGGCCTCGGTCGGCAGTCCGCCCGTGCGGTACTGGTCGCGGGCGGCGGCGCCCGCGCGGTCCTTCAACGCGTCCAGCTTCGCCTGGCCCTTGACGATGTCCTGGGCCAGCTCCACGATCTGCTTCGACTGCTCGTCGGCCATCTCCTGAGCGGCGTTGTACTGATCGGTGGCGACCGACGCCTCGTGATAGAGCCGCTCCAACTCCTTGCGGACCTCTTCAAGAGTCTTGTCGCTCTTGGGTGTTGAGCTGCCCGGGGTCGGCTGCGGGGTCGGACGGGCCGCCGGATCGGCGAACGCCGTGCCCGGCGCTCCCAGTACGGTGATCGCGCAGACCAGCGCCACGGCCGCGGTGGTCAGACTGCGGTTCACGGTCACGCTTCCGCCCCCCTCAAACCCTCAGACCTCAAGCTGATTTACCGTCAGTAACTTGTGGTGCGCCCTCGGATGGTGCCATGCCGCCGCGCAATACGACAGAGTCGTGAAGCCCGACTTGCGGCCCGATGTCCCCACCCGTCTCATCTGACGAGCGGGCCCCCGAGATCGTTCCCGGGCCCACGGCCGGATACGCCCCAGCCACTCATGCCAGATGCTCAGACCAGTTACTCAGGCCAGTTACTCATGGCCGCGGGGCCAACGCGTCCCATTTCACCGTGATTTCGCCCTGCCGCCATCTCGACGGTTCGTCCGTCACCGGCCAGTCGCCCGTCAGGTCTTGCACGGCGCGGATCCAGCGTTGCCGTGCGCCGTACGCGGCGTAGGGCGCGGCGGTCGCCCAGGCGCGGTCGAAGTCGCGCAGGAAGGCGTGTACCGGTTCGCCCGGGACGTTGTGGTGGATGAGGGCCTTGGGGAGGCGTTCGGCGAGGTCGGACGGGCGGTCCAGGGATGCGAGGCGCGTCGCGAAGGTCACCGTACGCGGGCCCTCCGGGCCGAGCGCGACCCAGACGTGGCGGCGGCCGATCTCGTCGCAGGTGCCCTCGACGAGCAGGCCGTCGGGGGCGAGACGGGCGCACAGGCGCTGCCAGACCGCGGGGACCTCGGACTCGTCGTACTGGCGCAGGACGTTCGCGGCGCGGATCAGTACGGGGCGGTGGGGGAGCGGGACCTCGAAGCCGCCGTGGCGGAAGGTGAGGCCCTCGCGCGCGTAGGGGGTGGCGGCGGTGACGCGGGCCGGGTCGATCTCGACGCCGACCACCTCGGCGGTGGGGGCCACTGTGCGGAGGCGGTTCAGGAGTTCTACGGCTGTCCAGGGGGCGGCGCCGTAGCCGAGGTCGACCGCTGTGGGGGCGCTGGTGGTGCGGAGGGGGTGGGCGTGAGTGGTGGTGATCCAGCGGTCCATGCGGCGTAGGCGGTTCGGGTTGGTGGTGCCGCGGGTCACCACGCCTATGGGGCGCGGGGGCATGCCTTGAGGTTACGGGGTCGGGCGCCGGTGGTTCCGTCGGTACGGGGGGCTCCCCACCCACCCGCCCTTTCCCTGCGGGGCGCCCGGCATCCGGGCTGAGTGGCTTCCTTGCCCCTTGCTTCGGGGGCGCCGGCACTTGGCGTTGTGCCCACCCGTTCCGCCGTGCGGAACGCCTGCCCACAACGGGGTGGGGTGGGAAGGGGTGGGCGTGGGTGCCGGTGGCTCTCCGTGGGGGTTGAGTTCGGGTGGGTAATTGTTTGGCAAAGTGGAAATGGGGGTGGGGGGATTACGTGTTCATCGGTTCGGGGCGTGTCCTTGGGAGGGCGCGTGCGCCGGGACCGTAGCCGTAGGAGCCGCAAGGAGGACCGCTTCGTGAGCCAGTACGTCAGCAGGCTCGGGAGACGTTCCGCCGTATCCCCGTCCCGGCTGCGGCTGCCGGGCACGTCCAGGCGGCCACGGCGCGTGGCCATGCTGAGCGTGCACACGTCACCGCTGCACCAGCCCGGCACGGGCGACGCCGGCGGCATGAACGTTTACATCGTGGAGCTGGCCAAACGTCTCGCCGCGATCAATATCGAGGTCGAGATCTTCACGCGCGCGACGACCGGTGCCCTGCCGCCCACGGTCGAGCTGGCGCCCGGCGTGCTCGTACGCCATGTGGACGCGGGCCCGTACGAGGGCCTGGCCAAGGAGGAGCTGCCGGCGCAGCTCTGCGCGTTCACCCACGGTGTGATGCAGGCGTGGGCCCGGCACCGGCCTGGGTACTACGACCTCGTCCACTCGCACTACTGGCTCTCCGGGCACGTCGGCTGGCTCGCGTCCGAACGCTGGGGCGTCCCCCTGGTGCACGCCATGCACACCATGGCCAAGGTCAAGAACGCCGCGCTCGCCGAGGGCGACACCCCGGAGCCCGCCGCCCGCGTCATCGGCGAGACCCAGGTCGTACGTGCCGCCGACCGCCTCATCGCCAACACCGCCGAAGAGGCCGACGAACTGGTTCGGTACTACGAGTCCGACCCCGGCAAGGTCGCCGTCGTCCATCCCGGCGTCAATCTGGACCGCTTCTGTCCGGCCGACGGTCGCGCCGCCGCACGGGCCCGGCTCGGTCTGCCGCAGGATGCCCTGGTGCCGCTGTTCGCGGGCCGTATCCAGCCCCTCAAGGCGCCCGACGTACTGCTGCGCGCGGTCGCCGTACTCCTCGACGAGTGCCCCGATCTGCGCCGGCGGCTCGTTGTTCCGATCGTCGGCGGCCCCAGCGGCACCGGGCTCGCCAAGCCGGAAGGGCTCCAGAAGCTGGCCGCGCGGCTGGGGATCGCGGATGTCGTACGGTTCCGGCCGCCTGTCGGGCAGGAGCAGCTCGCGGACTGGTTCCGGGCCGCGTCGGTCCTGGTGATGCCGTCGTACAGCGAGTCCTTCGGCCTGGTCGCCATAGAGGCTCAGGCGGCCGGTACGCCGGTGCTCGCCGCCGCGGTCGGCGGACTGCCCGTCGCGGTACGGGACGGGGTGACCGGCATCCTGGTCCACGGCCACGAACCCGGGGCCTACGCGCGCGTGCTGCGCGAATTCGCCGACAACCCGGACCTCTGTACGCGGATGGGCGCGGCGGCGGCCCGGCACGCCGGGTCTTTCGGCTGGGACACCGCCGCGTTGGCTACGGCGGAGGTTTATATGGGGGCGGTGGGGGATCACCGCCGCGTTAGGCTCCGCACCCGGCAGAACTGAGGGGCTGCGCCCCTCGCCCCCGGATGCCCGGGAGCCTTGGCTTGGCACCGCCGGGTGCCGCCGTCGTGGCTGAGCGCCGCTGCGGCGGGATTGGGAGGGGCTGCCGCCCCTCGCCACCCCGGCACCGAGGGATGAGGGGCTGCGCCGCCTCGCCCCCCGGGTGCCGTCGTCTTGGTTGAGCGCCGTTGCGGCGGGATTGGGAGGGGCTGCCGCCCCTTGCCGCCCTGAGGGGCTGTGCCCATCTCGCCCCCGGCACTTGGAATGAGAGGGGTTCCGGCCCTCGCCGAATTGCGGTACCCGCCATTTCGTCCCCGGAACCAACGGTCGCGTCCCCTCGTCCCGTACGCTCCCCCCCATGTCCGACGTAGCCGTGATCATCGAGCAGGTGTTGGCCGATGCCGGTGTTGATGTGGAGTGGGAGAGTCCTGAGCCCGGGGTGTTTGTCGTGAAGTTGCCCGGGACTCGGAAGTTGTCGACGACCGTGTCCCTGATCGTCGGGAAGCACTCGCTGTCGTTGAACGCGTTCGTGGTGCGGCATCCCGATGAGAACGTCGAGGGTGTGCACCGGTGGCTTCTTGAGCGCAATCTCAAGCTGTACGGCGTCAGTTACGCGGTCGATCCGCTCGGCGATGTCTATCTCGTCGGCAAGTTGCCCCTCGCCGCCGTCACCCCCGACGAGGTGGACCGGCTGCTCGGTTCCGTACTCGAAGCGGCCGACGGTGGTTTCAACACGCTCCTGGAGCTGGGATTCGCCTCCGCGATCCGCAAGGAGTACGCCTGGCGGGTGTCCCGGGGCGAGTCCACGCGGAACCTGGACGCGTTCACGCATCTGACGCAGCGCCCAGCGGAGTGACCCCCTTCCCACTCTCGTAATTGGCTCGCAATTAGGTGGCGCAAGCCTCTTTCCCGTCCCATCGTCGCCATGGCATGCTCACCGCCGACGCAGATATGAACTCTGTTCACATCCATGGAAGGCGGGCGCATGGATCAGCAGGATCAGCACCTTTGCGGCGGAGGGCTCGGGCGGCGCGCTCTGCTCGGCGGCGCCGTCGCCGTGGCGGCCTTCGCCGTGAGCGGTGGCACCGCGGTGGCGAGCGGAGGCGGCCCAGGTCGGACACCCGGCCGCACGCCCGATCTGTGGCGGGAGTACGTCCGCGACCCCTTCACGCACCCCCAGATCCCCTACGTCGGCCGCGCCGGCGCGCACGGTGGTGAGCGGCGCCTTCCGCGCCGCCCGGTCGTCGCGAACGTCCTTCAGTACGGCGCCCAGGCGGACGGCTCCGGCGACGCGGCGCCCGCGATCAACCGTGCCATCGCCGCTGCCGGCAGGGCCGGCGGTGGCACGGTTCTGCTTCCCCCGGGCACGTACCGCATCGACGATCTGATCCACATCGGGCACTCGAACGTCGTCCTGCGCGGCGCGGGCAGCGGCCGGACCAAGCTGTACGCGACGAAACACCTCACCGACCTCATCGGCGTCTACGGCTCCCGCTACGGCGGTGACAAGTCGAGTTGGTCCTGGGCCGGCGGACTCATCTGGCTCTGCCCGGAGGACCGTTTCCGTACGCTGACCGACGCGATCAAGGCAAAGGCGTGGCCCTTCGAGGGCTGGACCGGTAACCAGCGCGACGAGTGGTCCACGTTGACCACGGTCGAGCCCGCGCTGCGCGGCTCCTGGTCGGTCAGGGTCGCCGACGCGTCGAAGCTCCGCCGCGGCGACCTGGTCCTGCTGCGGCTCGCCGACGACCCGGCGCACGGGCTCCTCAAGCACATGGCGGGCGACGGACCGGGACCTGAGGCGTACTCCTGGGACGACAAGACCAAGCTCACCTCCTACGTGCCGTACGAGTGGCCCGTACGGATCGCCTCCGTGCGCGGTCACAAGGTCACCTTCGAGCGCCCGCTGCCGCTCGACGTACGCCCCGAGTGGGACCCGCGGCTCACCACGCACGTCGAGGCGCTGACCGGCTCGGGCGTGGAGGGCCTGACCCTGGAGGCCGTCGAGACCCCGCAGTCCCCGCACCTCCTGGACAAGGGCTACAACGGCGTCACCTTCCAGTGCGCGTACGACTGCTGGGCCGACGACGTCTGCGTACGGCACGTCGACAACGGCTTCGGACTGGTCGCCGCCTCCGCGTGCACCCTGCGCCGGACCCGGGTCGCCGGACGCGGTGCGCACCACCCGTACTTCTGCCGCGAGGGCGCGCACGACAACCTCATCGAGGACTTCACGATCGAGCAGCGCACGGTGCCGGCGCCCTCGGGCACCCAGTTGCACGGCATCAACGTCGAGGGACTGTCCTCGTACAACGTGTGGTCGCGCGGCGACATGCGGATGGGCACCTTCGACAGCCACCGCGGGATGCCCTTCGCGAACGTGCGCACCGACATCACCGTGAACAACAACGGCCGGCACGGCGGCGACGCCATCGCGGGACCCCTGTTCGGCGCCCGGTTCACCCACTGGAACATCCGCGTCACCAACGGCCGCGCGGGGCTGATGAAGATCGACGGACTCGCGCCCTGGAGCGCCACCGTCGGCGTCAACGAGGTCACCGAGTTCGACCAGATCGACGTACCCGACTTCACCGGCGATCTGAACGCGCGCCTGGAGCTGTACGGGACGACCGACGAGGTCCGCCCACGCAATCTGTACGACGCCCAGCGTGACCTCTAGGCATCACCTGTAGAGCCGCGGCCACCGAAAGCGCCCTCCCGCGCGCGTGGGGGCGCTTTCAGCCGAGCAGCTTCAGAGAGAGGTCGTAGAGCCGTTCCGCCGCCGTCGGGTCGAACGACGGGTCGTCCAGGTCGGCCGGTTCATGCAGGACGAAGGCGCTCAGGGGCGCGGTCGGCGGGGCGTCGATCCGGGCGACGATCGGCTTGACGCCCTCCGCCACCGGCTTGCCGTACTTCTTCAGGCGGGCGACGTGGGCGGCGGTCGCCGCGTCGAACTCGCCGCGGACACCGGTGGATACGGAACCGGGGTGGATCAGTACGTACCGCCGGCCGTCCGTGGCGTGCCGGGCCGCGTACGCGACGCCGAGCAGGTCGTTGGCCCGGCCCGCCTGGAACTGGGCGGCCATTCCGTCGTAGCCGCGCGTCAGCATGAGGTCGTCCCAGTGGATACGGCCCCCGGGGACGCCGGGCCCGGAGACGTTGACGACGGTCTTCGGGGCGGTCAGACCGTGGCTGAGCAGAAAGCGGCTCAGATAGTCCAGGGCGAAGACGCTCTCGATGCCCTCGGCGGTCTCGTGCCGGGTCGCGCGGAAGTACCGGGCGCACAGCACCAGGGCGTCCACCGCCGGGAAGTCGGCGTTGATCCGCTCGACGACCCGCCGGTTCTCGCTGATCAGGCTCAGGTCCGCCGGCACGAAGACGGCACCCGGCACGGTCTTCGCCTTCTCGGCGTCCCGTCCGACGATGACGACGGTGTCGCCCCTGGCCACATACGTACGCGCGAGTTCCCTGCCCATGCCGTCCGTGCCGCCAGTGATCACCAGGGTTTTCATCAGGATGTCCTCTCGGGTGTGCGTACGGGCGGTTCGTGGGTGGAGTCGCCGGTGGCCCCGGTGGCCCCGGTGGCCCCGGTGGCTGGGGGCAGCAATGGGACAGCGGCCAGGACGACCAGGCTCGCGGTGACGGTCAGCCAGAAGACGTTGCGGAAGCCGGAGATGGCGTCGCCCGAGGTCTCCAGGACGAGCGTGACCAGGGCGACGCCGAGGGCCGCGCCGAGTTGGTTGAGCATGTAGAGCACCGAGCTGCCCTGCGCCACCATCGGCGCGGGCAGCGCCCGGTACAGGGACCCCATCGTGGGCGCGGTCACGGACCCCAGACCCAGGCCGAGGGTGAACGCGGCCGTCGCGGGCCACAGTTCGGGGGTCTCCGCGCCGATCCGGGTGAGCGCGAGACCACTGGCGACGGCCACGACCCCGCCGCCGGTGGCGAGTCCGCGTGCGCCGAGCCGGTCCGAGAGCCGTCCGGCGAGCGGCATCGCGAGGGCGCTGCCGAGTCCGACCGGAGCCATCAGGAGCCCGGCGGCGAGCACACCCCGACCGTGCGCCTGCTGGTAGTAGAGCGGCAGCGTGAACAGCGCCGCGAAGGTGACCAGACCGCTGAGGCCCATGATCGTGACGCTCGCCGAGAAGCCACGGTGTGCGAAGAGCCGCAGGTCGATGAGGGGCGGTGTGCTCCGGGTGCCGGTGCCGGTGCCGGTGCCGATGCCGGTGCCGGTGTGGGTACGGGTGCGCAGGGCGTGGACTCCGTAGCCGATGAGCAGCGCGGCGCCCGCGGTCAGCGGTACGAGGGCCTGCCAGGCGGCGAGGGTGGTCTGTTCGGCGGTCCGGGAGAGGGCCAGGACGAGGGCGGCGAAGCCGGGGCCGAGGAGGGCGAGGCCGAGCACGTCGAGGCGGGGGCCGGGCGCCGGGGTGTCGGTCCGTGCGGGATCGGCCGGGACGACCCGTACCGCGAGCCCGTACGCGATCAGTCCGACCGGCACGCTCAGCAGGAACATCCACCGCCACGGCAGGGCGTTCAGGACGGCACCGCCCGCGATCGGGCCGAGTACCGGGCCGAGCGAAAGGACCACGCCCATCAGACCCATCACCCGGCCCGCCCGGCTCGGACCGGCGGCGCGTGCCAGCAGGATCAGCACCAGCGGATCGAGCAGTCCGGCGCCGACGCCCTGGAGGACGCGGAAGGCGATCAGGCTGCCGATGTTCCACGCGAGCCCGGCGGCCAGCGAACCCGCCAGGAACAGGGCGAGTCCGGTCAGCCACAGCCGTTTGCCGCCGAACCGGTCCACCGCCCAGACGGTGAACGGAATGGTCGCCGTGACGGCCAGCAGGAACCCGGTCGAGGCCCAGCCGACCGTGCCCAGCGAGGTGTCGAGTGCCGAGGCCAGGGTGTCGCTCGCCACCGCGGCCATCGTGCTGTTGAGGATGCCCAGGAGTCCGCCGAGCAGAATCACGGCGATCAGGCCGAGCAGACGTGGGTCCAGACGGTCACCGAGGTCACCGTCCGGCGTTTTTGAACTCATGGGTTCAAGCTAACGATCCGACGAGTTCATGTGCAACCAGCCCGGCCAGATAAATGAACCCGTGGGTACAATGAGCGGCATGGCAGCCACCACCACACCTGGCACCTCCTCGGCGACCGCCCCCCGCCCGTCCCGCGGCCGGATCGACAAACGGCAGGCGATCCTCGATGGCGCCTTCACCGTGTTCGCGCGGCAGGGATACGCCCAGGCGTGCGTCCAGGAGATCGCCGACGAGGCGGGCGTGGCCAAGCCCACCGTGTACAACCACCTCACCGACAAGGCGACCCTGTTCCGGCACGCGCTCGACGCGGCGGCGCGGGCCGCGCTGCACGACAAGCTGGCCGCGCTCGAACCGCTCCTCGCACCCGGCGACGACCTGCGCGCCACCCTGCACGACGTCGGGCTCGCGCTGCTCCGGCTGCACTGCGACGACCGCTCCTGCGCGCTGCGGCGCCTGCTGTACGCCGAGGTCACGCGGTTCCCCGACGCCCTGGTCATCGTCAGCGAGCACGGACCGCACCGCCTGGTGCAGGCCCTCGCCGACCGCCTGGCACGGCTCGCGCTCGCGGGCCGGCTGCACGCAACCGACCCCACGCGGGCCGCCGAACACTTCCTGGCCCTGCTCATCGGCCCGATGGAGGCCCGCTCACAGATGGGCACCCGGGAGATCGCGGACGCCGAACTGGTGGAGGTCACAGGGGCGGCCGTCGAGACGTTCCTACGGGCGTTCGGCGGAGCGGAAGACCGGGGCGCCGCCACGCTCTGATACGCGGGTACGCGCAGACCCGAACACCCGAGTACGCGCACACCCGGACACGCGGTCATCCGGCCCTCGTACCCTCACGCGTCCCAACCGCCCGGGAACTCACGGCACTTGCCGGACGACACGTGGGACATGAGCCGTAACGACCCGGACCCCACCCGGTGCGACCCCGCCTCGTGCGACCCCACTTCGTACGACCCCGACTGGTACGCCGACGACGATCTCTGGGTGGACTTCGCGCCCGCCATGTTCTCCGGTGAACGCGCCGCGTCCGTCGCCGCGCTCGTCCGGGACGCGGCCCTCCTCGACTTCCCGGCCGGGTCCCGGGTCCTCGACCTGTGCTGCGGCCCCGGCCTGTTCCTGGTCCCGCTCGCCGCGCGCGGGTACGAGGTCACCGGCGTCGACCTCAGCCCCGCCATGCTGAAGTCGGCCCGTACCGCCTGCGACACGGCCGGGGCCTCCGTACGCCTGCTCCACGCGGACATGCTCGACCACACCGAACCCGGCGCGTACGACGTGATCCTCAACCTCTTCACGTCGTTCGGGTACTTCGCCGACCCCGCCGACAACCTCCAGGTCCTGCGCAACGCCCGCCGCAGCCTCGCGCCCGGCGGCCACCTCCTCGTCGACGTCATGGGCAAGGAGGTCCTGGCCGGCTGGATCGGCCGCCCGCAGGCCGTGGACCTGCCCGACGGCGCGTATGTCGTCCAGCGCGACACCGTCCTCGACAGCTGGCGCAGGCTCCGTACCGACTGGACCCTCGTACGCGGCGCGACCGCCCGTACCGCCTCGATCCACTCCTTCCTCTACAGCGCGGCCGAACTGCACGACCTGTTCGTGGCGGCCGGGTTCACCGAGGTCGCGTGCTTCGGGGACTTCGACGGCGGGCCGTACGACCAGCACGCGCGGCGCCTCGTGGTCCGAGGCAGAGCCGCCGCCTGACCCCGTCCCGGCCCTCACACCCCCAACCGGAGGACCCGTACGCCATGCAGCAGTTGACGAACCCGGCTCGGTCCTCATGGCGTACGCGCTGCTGCTTGTCGTGGCCCAGCCGCTGCTCGCGGACTGGATCGCCGGACTCCCGTACGGGCGGTCGCTTCGGCTCGGGTTCGCGGCGATGGCCGTGGGGACGGCGGTCATCGGGGCGGGCGGAGTCGCAGGGACCGATACGGGGACGGATACCGGTACGGCGGTCGGGGTCGGGATCGTGCTCGGGGCGGTGCTGCTCTGTTTCGCGGAGACCGTGCTCTTCCTCCGTAACGACTTGGAGGCGCTGGAACGTTCCCGGGCGCCCGCCGCGACCGTCTTCGGCCGGCAGCGGCTGGCGGCGGGGCTCGGCGCCTTCGCCGCCGCCCTGTTCGGCGGCCCGTTGTACGGGGCCGCCGAACAGGTGGGTGACGCGGCCGTGTTCTGGTTCGCGGTCAGCGTCCAGAGCGTGGTGCTGCCGATGGCGCTGTGGGGTGTGTCGGTCCGACGGAAGCGACGGAAGCGACGGAAGCGACGGAAGTGATGGAAGCAACGGACGTGTTGGAATTTTCGGGAGCATCGGATGCGTCGGATGCGGCGGCAGGTGTGAGGGTCGGCTCGGTCCATACCTCCGCCAAGTCCCGGCGGGCCCGAGCCACTCGGGACCGGATCGTCCCCACGGGACAGCCGAGCGCGTCCGCCGCCTCCGCGTAGGACAGGCCGAGCAGACACGTCAGCACGAACGCCTGTCGGCGGCCGGTTTCCAGCGCGTCGAGGGCATCGGCCAGTGCCACGGACTCCTCGAATCCGGGCAGATGGCGCGGTTGCGCGCGATCGGCGGCGCCGAGCCAGTCGGTGGTCTCGGCGATCCGGGGCCGCGCGGCGGCCCGCCGGTACCGGTCCACGACCACGCGCCGCGCGATGGCCAGCAGCCAGGACCGCGCGCAGGACCGCCCGGCGAACCCGCGCAGACTCGTCAGCGCGCGCAGATAGGTCTCCTGGGTGAGGTCGTCCGCGCCGCGTACGTCGGCGGTGAGATGGGCGACGAAGCGGCGTACGTCGTCGTAGGTGGCGTGGACGAAGAGTTCGGCGGCGCGCCGGTCGCCGAGACCGGCGGCGATGGCCCAGGTGGTGACCTCGGCGTCGCGTTCGTCACGGGCGCGGGTCGTCGGTGTCTCAAGTGCCTTACGGGCAGGGGGAATCGGTGTGCGGGCAGGGGGCATCGCAGATTGTCCTTCGCGTCCGGGCGCGGGGCCCGTGAGGGGGTGGGGAGTCGACTCAGGACGGAAGGAGCGGGGGGCCGCGCCGGGGAACGGCGCGCAACAGGGCGACGGATGCCGGGAGCCGGGCCGGGCGGCGGTCACGTACGGGGACGGGCGCGGCGGGCGGCGGCCCGGAGTAGGCACCGCCGAGTACGGCACCGAGTACGGCGCGGGCGAACCGCAGTCGCGCGCCGACCAGTCGCAGCGGCGCCCCGGCGAACAGGCGCAGGGCACGGGCGAGTTGGCGCAGCGCCCGCTCACCGCGCCAGAGCCACCAGCCGCAGACGGCACCGGCGACGAGGTGGGCGGCGGTCATGCCGGGGGTGAGCCCGTCGAGGACGTCGGCGAGCGATGCGGGGACTTCGGTGGGGACTTCGCCGGGGGAATCGGCGAGGGAGTCGGCGGGGGAGTCGGAAGGTGGCGGGTGGGCGGATCCGTGGGTCATGCCGGGCGCCATGAGGTGGGACCCGTGACCCGGTCGGGTACCGGAATGCGCCGACGAACCGTGATGGGCGACCAGCCCGTACAGCCCGTGCAGGGCGACTTGGACGACAGCGCAGAAGCTGACGACGACCGAAGCGGAACGTTCCGTACGGGTCAGCAGCCAGCCGCCCGCGCAGAGCGGCGGGAGCGCGACCGCGTACGCCCACGGGGACGGCGACATGCCCGACGACAGGGCGTGTCCGAGCCCGGACAGCACGAGGCACACCGCGGCGAGTACCGCGGTGTGGGCGACGCGGAGTCCCGGTCCGGCGCGCATGCCCGCCATGGTGTCAGGCACGTGGGGGAGGCGGGGAAGCGCAACTGATGTGGACGGAACGGCTGTTGAGGGTGGTAATCAGGACACGGGAGTGGCGTGATGCACGTCACATTCGTACGGGGAGGGCTGGGGGAACTTTCGTGCGAGCCGGTCCGACTCCTGCACCGGAAGGCGCGGCGCGGGTCCGGGTCCTGGTGTCGGCGGAGGGGAAGCGGTGGCGATGCGATCGAATCCGGAAGAGACGGCGCCGGAACCGGGGGCGGTGACGGAACCGGAGGAGACGGTGCCGGAGCCGAAGAAGCCCGTCGTGCCCGCGTCCCCCACCCCCCGTACAACGCTCCGCTCCGACCTCCGCGCCTCCCTCCTGGACGGCGCCATCGCACTGCTGGTCACGGCGGCGATCTTCGGCGTCCTCTATCTCCGTATCCGTGCGAAGACGTCATCGACCGTGACGGTGATGCCGTTCATGGCGGATGCGGGCGCGTTCTGGGTGTACTTCCTCAGCCAGGCGTTCGGCTGGTCGGCGCTGCTCTGGGCCTGGGGCACGGTGATCCTGGGCCTGCTCCTGTCGGGCCCGCGCCCGGGGTGGCTGCCGTGGTCGGGCCCGTCCCTGGAACGCCTCCACCGCACCACGAGCCTCAACACGATCGCCCTGATCACCGCCCACGCGCTGCTGTTCGCGGTGGAGTTGATCCGGCACGACACGGACGCGTGGTACGCGCGCGTGGGCACCGCGTTCGTGGAGGCGTTCGTCCCCGGCGGCTACGACTCGGGCACCGGCCGCATAGCGATCCCGGTCGGCCAGGCGGCCCTGTACCTGGCGATACCGCTGGGCCTCCTCTTCTACGTACGCCACCGCATCGGCCCGAAGACCTGGCGCGTCCTGCACCGCTTCGTGATCGCGGTCTACATCCTGTCGGTCTGGCACACCCTCCTGTATGGCACGAACGTCTGGTACGACGGCTGGTTCCGCACCACGATCTGGCTGCTCCAACTCCCCCTGGCCGCCCTGTTCCTGCTCCGCCTGCTCGCCCCGGCCCGCCGCTCGGAACGCCTGCGCGCACTCCGTGACCACCCGGGTTCGGCGACGGGCTGGACGACTCGCCTCACCGGCAGGGTGCTGGCGGCGGGAATCCTGGTGGCTCTGGTGGCGGTACTGGCAACGGGCCGTGACGGTGGCAGAACGGAACCCCCCGAGGACACGTCATCGACGCACAACCACGGGTGATCACCAATCGCGCCACTTGTCGGTGATCTCATGGGCGCCCATGCCGTTGCGCTCGGCGAGGGCGGGTATGTCGATGCCGTGCCCGGTGAGCGTGCGGTGGATGTAGTCGCACAACTCCTCACGCTCCCCGGTCTCGAACCCACTGCCACCGTGAGCTTCATTGATGCCGTTGAGCGTGACGACAACCCGCTCGACCACTCCGAACACCTCGTCGTCCGAGGCCCCCGCGGACAACCCGGCGACCTCGGCCTCGAACCCGGCGAGCGCCCCATCCGTCGCATCGAGCAACGACTCCGGAAACAGCCGCGCCCACACCGCGCACTCAGGCTCCCGCCGCCCCGCGGCCACCTCCTGAGCCTCTTCCACCACACGAACACGCCACCGCTCAGACGGTTTACTGATCATCCCCTCAACGTAGCGCCCCCCACTGACAACACCCCTTGACCAGCAAGAACCCCCGAAACACCCTGGGGCAGGGCATCGGAACCGGCCGCCGGGGCAAGCCGCCGCGGCTACTTCTGTCGGCTGTGGCGGTGGCTGCGCAGTGGCAGTGCGGCAAGCGCGAGCAGAGTGGCAAGTCCGAGCAGCGCGATCGCCCCGGGCACGAGCTGCTTGGCGCGCCAGAGTTGGACGGGCAGTCCGATCCAGGGCACGCGCAATCGTGCGACGCCTTGGAGTGCCGTGGGCCGGATCGGTGTGGAGTCCGGTGTGGAGTTGGCGTCGCCTTTGGTGATCAGGGCGTTGTCGGGAAGTACTTGGTGGACCCGGTGGGTGAGCAGACGGCCGGGTCGGGTGGGGTCCAGGGCCAGCACGATTTGGCCCACGGCCGGTGCGCGGTCGCGCTGTGTTGGCTGGTAGAGGACGACGTCGCCCGGCGCGAGGGCGGGACGCATGGAGCCGGACTGCACCACACCCGCTGTCCAGCCCAGCGCCATCACGGGCAAGTGCGCCCACATCAGCAGCCCCACCATCGAGCCGAGCACGGTACGCGAGATGACCGAGCCCGCCACCCGGATCGGGTGCGGGTCGCCTTCGGCCGTGGGTCGGCGGAGAACACCGGCGGCTGGGTCACTGGGGAGCGTCACTTCTGTTCCCGCGCCTCCCAGGTGAAGGACGCCTCGTTGGTGGCCGCGCCTTGTGAGCTGTTGGGTGCCGTCGGGCTGAACTTCCACACGAAACGGAAGCTCAACGAGTTGGGTGGCTTGCCGGACAGCGTCCAGGGACCCACGCCGGTGCGGAAGTCGGTGTACAGGGCCATGAACTGGTCCAGGGTGCCGTCGAACGCCCTCTTGTGCGGAGTGAAGCCGTTGCAGTCCCCGAAGGTGCCGCCCCTGCCCACCTCGATTTTGAGGTTGATGAACGATTGGAAGTTGCTTGGCCAGTTCGGTGAGTTGCCGTACAGCTTGAGCGCGGTGGGGAAGTCGGCGTTCGACTTGATGTTGATGCAGTTGGAGCCCGTGTCGCCCGGCCGCATGTCGTCGATGCGGAACATGGGTACGTTGCTGTCATTGGCCAGCCCCACCGAGCCGGCGGTCCATGTGTTGCCGCTGTTGCTGCTGGTCCCGCTCCAGTCGGCGTTGGTGGCAGCCCAGACCAGAGCACCGCTGAGCAGTAGTCCGAACGGAACGGGAACCACGTGTGCCAGCACGTTCAGCCAGGGGCGAGCCATCGCCAACTCCGTTCAATTGCTCCGCTTCTGCAGCATATTGTCTCCTTCTGTCTTGCCTGCGGCGGTGCCGCTCCGTGTCGCGATCCGGCGTCTGATGGCGGCTCGATTCCCCGGTGCGGGTTCGCCTGCCCGAAGTGTGAGACCCGCCGCACATCCGCTCCGGGCGCGGGGTGCACTGCCATGACATCGCGCCTGATGACCACCAGCGACCGCTGTCGGCCGAACGACGCAACGCAGTCCGCGTCGGCCGACCACCAGGGCCCGCTCGGCTCGTTCCGGCTGTGCCGATCGACGAGGAAGCGCATGCGGCGCGCGTAACGAGGGGTGGATCAGAGGGCCCGGTCGTGGTTTCGGGACATGAAAACGCCTCCCATCCGCGCCGCACGCGCAGGTGGGAGGCATGATCAAAGAGGTTACTTCTTTTTGCCCTGGTTCTTGACCGCCTCGATGGCCGCTGCCGCTGCGTCCGGGTCGAGGTAGGTGCCGCCGGGGGTCAGGGGCTTGAAGTCGGCGTCCAGTTCGTAGGTGAGGGGGATGCCTGTCGGGATGTTGAGGGACGCGATGTTCTCGTCCGAGATGCCGTCGAGGTGCTTGACCAGGGCGCGGAGGCTGTTGCCGTGGGCGGCGACCAGGACCGTGCGGCCGGCCAGGAGGTCGGGGACGATGCCGTCGTACCAGTACGGCAGCATGCGGGTGACGACGTCCTTGAGGCACTCCGTGCGCGGACGCAGCTCCGGCGGGATCGACGCGTAACGCGGGTCGTCCGACTGCGAGTACTCGGTGCCGTCCGCCAGCGGGGGCGGCGGTGTGTCGTACGAGCGGCGCCAGAGCATGAACTGCTCCTCGCCGAACTCGGCGAGCGTCTGCGCCTTGTCCTTGCCCTGGAGCGCACCGTAGTGCCGCTCGTTCAGTCGCCAGCTGCGGTGGACCGGGATCCAGAGGCGCTCGGCGGCCTCCAGCGAGAGCTGCGCGGTACGGATCGCGCGCTTCTGGAGCGAGGTGTGCACGACATCGGGCAGCAGGCCGGCGTCCTTCAGCAGCTCACCGCCGCGGACCGCCTCCTTCTCGCCCTTCTCGGTGAGATTGACGTCCACCCAGCCGGTGAACAGGTTCTTCGCGTTCCACTCGCTCTCGCCGTGGCGGAGGAGGATCAGCTTGTACGGTGCGTCGGCCATGACCCGAGCCTAATCGACCCCCATGGCCCCCCACCCATGCGTCCGCCCAGTGGCCACCCGCTGCCCACTCGCCGCCCACCGCCCCGTCGATTGACTGTCGCCGTCAATCGACTGGCGCCGCGCGACCCCCTCCTCGTAACGTGTGCTCGGCGCATTAGCCACTTACATCGTCACTGACACACCGGCCGCCGGGGGGACCTATGTCACGCGCACATGAGGGACGGATACGGCGTGCCGTCCGGGAGAGCGTCTCGGGGCTGCCCCGCGCGTTCTGGTGGCTGTGGCTCAGCACCCTGGTCAACCGCCTCGGCGCCTTCGTGGCGACCTTCATGGCCCTCTACCTCACCCTCGACCGCGGGTACTCCGCCTCGTACGCCGGTCTCATCGCCGCACTGCTCGGGCTCGGCGGGGTCGTCTCGTCGATCGGCGCGGGTGTGATGACCGACCGGCTCGGGCGACGCCCTACGCTCCTCATCGCGCAGTCGTCCACGGCGGTGACGGTCGCCCTGCTCGGGTTCGTGCAGCACCCGGTCGCCATCGCGGGCGTCGCGTTCCTCGTCGGTATGGCCAGCAATGCGTCGCGGCCCGCCGTGCAGGCGATGATGGCGGACATCGTGCGCCCCGAGGACCGGGTCCGCGCGTTCTCGCTCAACTACTGGGCGATCAACCTCGGTTTCGCGGTCTCCGCCGCCGGCGCCGGTTTCGTCGCCGAGTACAGCTATCTCGCCGGATTTCTCGCCGAGGCCGCGATGACCCTGATCTGCGCGATCGTCGTCTTCGTCAAGCTGCCCGAGTCGCGGCCCGTCCGCACCGCGCAGGAGAAGGCGGCCGAGCCGGAGGTCGGGCTCGGCCATGTGCTGCGGGACGGGCGGTTCATGGCCGTCGTCGGGCTGTCGCTCCTCGTCGCGCTGATCTTCCAGCAGGGCGCCGTCGGACTGCCGGTCGCGATGGGCCAGGCCGGATTCACACCCGCCGACTACGGCATGGCACTCGCCGTCAACGGTGTCCTGATCGTCGCCCTCCAGATCCCGGTCACCCGTTTCATCGAACACCGGGACCCCCGGCGGCTGCTCGTCCTGTCATCGCTTATCGCGGGGTACGGGTTCGGGCTCACCGCCTTCGCCGGGTCGGTCGGCGTCTTCGCGCTCACGGTCTGCGTGTGGACGCTGGCGGAGATCGTGAACGCCCCCACCCAGACCAGCCTCGTCGTCAGCCTCTCACCGACGCACGGCCGTGGGCGCTACCAGGGCATGTACACCCTGTCCTGGTCGGTCGCGGCCCTCATCGCCCCCCTGATGTCCGGCTTCATGATCGACCGGTACGGCGCGGACTGGCTGTGGGCGGGCTGCGCGGTGGTCGGCACGGTGGCCGCGGGCGGGTACTGGGTCGTGATGCGGGGGCCCGCCGCCAAGGAGACCCCGGCACCGGAATCGGCTCCGAATCCGACACCCGCCCCCACGGACGAGGTCGCAGCCTGACCACATCCGCCAGGGCAACGTCTGAAGAGCCCCGGTTAAGGGGCCCCGGTCAAAGGGCCCCGGTCACAGAGGTCTCGTACGGCGGCTCCTCCGGCAGCAGCCGCCCGGCCTCCTCGACCCGCCCCTCCCGCACCAGCCCACGCACCCGGTGCGCCAACGGCGTCACATCGCTGATCGAGACGATCCACTCGTCCGCGTACCGGTGCGCGGCCTCGCCCGAGAGCCCGAGCTGAAGCGCCCGGTACGGCAGGGGCCGCAGCCGCACATCGCGTTCGGGATCCCACTGCACGCGCGCGGGGGACTGCCGCAACTCCCGTTTCCAGGCGGCCCGATCGGCGTGCACCCCGGGCTTGTAGTGCGACAGACAGGAATGGCTCAGCGCCCACTCGAAACCGCTCCGGGTGATCTCGACGGCGAGCACCACCTGCTGCCCTTCGGCGGTGCCCCAGTCGGAGCGGTACATCATCCACAGGAACGACGGCTTCACCCAGGTCATCCGCTCCCGCCGCCACCCGCCCCCGAACCGTCCGTCACGCGCGGCGGTGTTCCCGATCTCCGGCCCGTACGCCTGATAGACGGTCAGGGTGGTCGGGGTCTGCGCGGCGCGGATCTCACGGACGGGACGGGGGGTCGGGTACGCGGTCGTACCGAACTCGGTCATACCGAACAGGGTGCAGGGCGGCGGTGCGACCGCGCCATCGAAATAGCCCGCGTCAGCATCGCCGCGTCAGCACCGCCGCCTCGGAACCCCCCCGTCAGAACAGGGCGTTGTACTGGTTGAAGCCCGTGCCCAGGGACTTGCGGGCGCCGAACAGTGCCGTGGACGCCTTGCCCGTGCCGGGGTACAGGTACAGCGTTCCCGTCGAGGTGCGGGCGAGGACGTCCGGGATGCCGTCGCCGTTCATGTCGCCGTTGGCCACCATCGCCGTGAAGTTCCAGCCGGTACGCGCCTTGATCCGGCTCGCGAACGGAGTCTTCCCCTTGCCGGTGCCCCGGTAGAGCCACAGCGTCTGGGACTTGTCCCGGACCAGCAGGTCGGCCTTGCCGTCCCCGTTCAGGTCGCCACGGCCGAGCAGCTTCACGCCCTTCCAGGCGCCCTTGACGATCTGGACCTTGCCGTAGAACTGCCCGTTGCCCTTGCCGGGGTAGAGGTAGGCGTTGCCCGACGAGTCGACGGCCATCAGATCGGGCCGCCCGTCCCCGGTGAGGTCCCCGGGCACCGCGTACGAGCTGTAGCCGCCCCACACCGACGACACCTGCATCCACTTCCACGCGCCGGCGTCATGGTCGCGGTACTCCCGGTACAGCTTCCCGTCGGCCTTGTCGCGGATCAGTAGATCCTGGTAGCCGTCGCGGTCGAGGTCGACCTGCATGCCCCAACTGATCGACTGCCAGCCCGCCGACGCGTAGGCGCGCGTCGCGAGCGAACTGCCCTTGCTGTTGAGCTGGAACAGTCCGCCCGACGGGGTCCGCGCCAACAGATCGGCCCGCCCGTCCCACGTCAGATCCGTGTCGTCGATACGGGGCTGAGCCGCCCCGATGTACGAGCTGACCTTGGTGAACACCGGGTACGCGCCCTTGGCCGTACAGCCCTCGACGCCCCAGGACACGATGCCCGCGACCTTGCCGCCGACCACGAGCGGGCCGCCCGAGTCACCGCTGCACGTGGACTTCGTCCCGGCGTCCGCGCCGGAGGCGGGCGTACCGGCGCACACCATGGAGCCCTCGGCGAACCAGTCCGCGCCGAGCACCCCCTTCATGGCCGTATTGCACGTCGAGTCGGCGACCATCGGCAGCGTCACCTTGCGGAGCTTCGCCGACAGGGTCGCGTCGTCGGCGCCGGAGGTGAGGCCCCAGCCGTAGACGGTGCCGCTGGTGCCCGCCTTGTACAGGGCGCTGTCGTCGGACGCGGCGAGCCGGAGCCAACGCTGGTCAATGGCGCGGTCGAGGGTGAGGACCGCGACATCGTTGCGGAGCGTCGTGGCGCTGTACTTCGGGTGCTGCCACTGCCGGTGCACCCCGGCGACGGTCCCGGAGGCCGCGTCGTCCAGATTCGTGGCCCCGGCGAGCACCGCGCCGTTGCGCGACCAGTTGAGTCCGGCGACGCAGTGGGCCGCGGTGAGGACCTTGTCGGCGGCGACGAGCGTGCCGCCGCAGAAGTAGCCCTCGTCCTTGGCGGCGTCGTAGTAGCCGAGCTGCACCATCCACGGCGCCGACGAGATGGCGGTCTCGGCGCCGCCGATGATGAACGGGGTCGGACCGGCCCCGGTCCGCGCGGATCGTGCCGGCGCCCCGGCCTCTTCGGCGGTCGCCCCGGCCGCCCCCACCACGCGCTCGCGCAGTACGGCGTCGGGCGCGGCGGTGTACGGGGACGGGATCGTCGTACCGGCACCGGCCGCCGCACCGCGCCACGGTGCCGGCGTCGCCGACGAGGCCGCGGCGGGCACGGAGAGCGCGCCCCCGGCGAGCGCCGCGGTCAGCGCGAACCCGGCCAGCGCCGCGCCCCCGCGTCTGGACCGCCGGTACCGGTCATGGGCAAGAGTCATTCAGGAACCCCCCTGAGAGTGACGTGAGAGTGGGCCGGGGCAGGGCGTCGTACGCGCACGCGCCTCAGCGTGAAGTCCCGTCGGCACGGTTCGGTTTCGCTCCGGACCGCTCGGTACCGCTTCATACAGCCGACGAACACCGCGGAGCCCCCCTCCGGCGGAGTGATAGTAGGGCCGCGCCGACCCCCCGGACCACGCCCGCCCCGTACGTCCCGCAGGTGTTCTTCCGTCGCGTGCCGGCGGTTGGCCACAGGGACCCGGCCAGGTCGCCCGGCGTTCACCTGACCGGGCACCGGTACTGGCCCGGCACTGGCCCGGCACCGGGCGGGATCCTCGCGATTCGCGCGCGTGTGCGCCGTTGATGCGCCCGGTGGCGTGGGCATGCAATGGGCAGGAGGCGGTGTGCCTCGATGTCCTCGCTGGGAGGGAACCCATGGCCGAGTCCCCGAAGCCCGACACCATTCCCGAGCCGACCGCGACGCCGGGGCTGCCCGCGCTGGTGCTGCTCGGCGCCTGCGGCTGCGGCCCGGGCTGCCAGTGCGGCTGCCAGAGCGGCGGCCCCTGCCAGTGCGGCGGCGCCTGCTGACGCACGCGCAACCGGCAGACGAAGTGCCCCGCACGGTCACCCGTGCGGGGCACTTCGTATGTCCGGAAACCGCGCGCTGTCCGCTGTCCGCTGTCCGTTGTCCGTTGTCCGCTGTCCGTGAGGGAGTCAGGCACCCTCGACCGGCGTGGGCGCGGCGGACAGCTCGTCCGCGTGCTCGCCCGTCACCAGGTACACGACGCGCTTGGCGACCGACACCGCGTGGTCCGCGAACCGCTCGTAGTACCGGCCGAGCAGCGTCACGTCGACCGCCGTCTCGATGCCGTGGTGCCAGCGCTCGTCTATCAGGTGCTGGAACAGCGTGCGGTGCAGCAGGTCCATCTCGTCGTCGTCCTGCTCCAGCTGCATCGCCAGATCGACGTCCTTCGTCACGATGACCTCGGCGGCCTTCGCCATCAGGCGTTGCGCGAGCTGCCCCATCTCCAGGATCGTGGCGTGCAGGTCGTGCGGGACGGCACGGTTGGGGAAGCGCAGCCGGGCCAGCTTCGCGACATGCTGGGCGAGGTCGCCGGAACGCTCCAGGTCGGCGCTCATCCGCAGGGAGGTGACCACGATCCGAAGATCCGTCGCCACGGGCTGCTGCCGTGCGAGCAGGGCTATGGCCCGAGCCTCCAGGTCGTGCTGGAGATCGTCCACCCTCTGGTCGGCGGCGATCACGCTCTCCGCCAGTTTCAGATCGGAGTCGAGGATCGCGGTGGTGGCGCGTCCTATCGCCGACCCGACGAGCCGGGCCATCTCGACCAGGTCCTCGCCGATCGAGTCAAGTTCCTCGTGGTACGCGTCCCGCATGGTGGCTCGTCCCTCTCTCACGTCATCTGGGGGTTCACTCTGGGGTTCAGGGGCCCGTCGATCCCCACGCTCCCACGATCCGGTCCGTACGCGACGGTTTCCGGCATCGCAAGTGAATCACCCCTGTCCCCTCAGTGAACTCTGGGCGACGAGTGTTCGAGCTGACACCCGGATGGCTGTGGATGCGGGACAGACCGTGCATAACCTGGGGACATGGACGTGAACGCGGCGGTCGCCGCAGCGGCAGCGATCGCCGGGGTGTGCACCGGTGTCATCGCCATGCTGGCGTTCCGCTGGAGCGAGCGCGACCAGAAACGCCCCACGCGGACCTCGCTGCACACCGACCCCGTACTGCCGCCCGGTGTCGACACGGTGCTGTCGGTCCTGCGCTCGTCGGCCGTGGTGCTCGACGAGGGGGACGCGGTGGTCAAGGCCAGCTCGGCCGCGTACGCCCTCGGTCTGGTACGCGGCGGGAAGCTCGCCGTGGAGCCCATGCTCCAGATGGCCCGCGACACCCGGCGGGACGGCGAGATACGGCAGGTGGAGCTGGATCTGCCGCGGCGCGGCACCGGCCGCGGCGAGGCGCTCGCCGTGTCCGCGCGGGTCGCTCCGCTCGGCTCCCGGCTGGTGCTCCTGCTGGTCGAGGACCTCACCGAGGCCCGCCGTATCGAGGCGGTACGCCGCGACTTCGTCGCGAATGTCAGCCATGAGCTGAAGACCCCCGTCGGCGCCCTGTCACTGCTGTCCGAGGCCGTCATGGACGCGTCGGACGACCCCGAGGCCGTGGAGCGGTTCGCGGGGCGGATGCAGATAGAGGCGACCCGGCTGACCAGCCTGGTCCAGGAACTCATCGACCTCTCCCGGGTGCAGAACGACGACCCGCTGGAGGACGCCGAACCGGTCCGCGTCGACGAACTCGTCGTCGAGGCGATCGACCGGTGCCGGCACCAGGCGGGCACCAAGCAGATCACCATGGCGTCCGGGGGAACCGCCGACCTTCAGATCTGGGGCAACCGCGGACAGCTCGCGGCTGCCCTCGGCAATCTCGTCGAGAATGCCGTCAACTACAGCCCGGCCCGTACCCGCGTGGGAATAGCCGCGCGCCGGGTGTTCGTGTCCGGCGGTGACCTCATCGAATTGGCCGTCACCGACCAGGGCATCGGCATCTCCGACAAGGACAAGGAGCGCATCTTCGAGCGCTTCTACCGGGTCGATCCGGCCCGCTCCCGCGCCACGGGAGGCACCGGTCTGGGACTTGCCATCGTCAAGCACGTGGCCGCCTCGCACGGCGGGGAGGTCACGGTGTGGAGCTCCGAGGGTCAGGGCTCCACGTTCACCCTGCGGCTACCGGAGGCGGGCGCGGCCCGTGACCGCGCGCCCCTGGAGCCCGGCCTCATCGACGAGGACGAGAACGGGCAGCCCGAGACATCCGTCTCATCATCCCCGTATGAACCGCTTCCTGCCCCGGAGGTCCTTCCGTGACCCGAGTGCTCGTCGTCGAGGACGAGGAATCCTTCTCCGACGCCCTGTCGTACATGCTCCGCAAGGAGGGCTTCGAGGTCGCCATCGCGACCACCGGGCCCGACGGTCTCGACGAGTTCGAGCGCAATGGCGCCGACCTCGTCCTGCTGGACCTGATGCTGCCGGGACTTCCCGGTACGGAGGTCTGCCGTCAGCTGCGCAGCCGTTCCAATGTCCCGGTGATCATGGTCACCGCCAAGGACAGCGAGATCGACAAGGTGGTCGGCCTGGAAATAGGAGCCGATGACTATGTCACCAAGCCGTTCTCCTCGCGCGAGCTGGTCGCCCGGATCCGCGCCGTGCTGCGTCGCCGCGGGGAGCCCGAGGAGGTCACCCCGGCCGCGCTGGAGGCGGGCCCGGTCCGTATGGACGTGGACCGCCATGTGGTCACGGTCTCGGGCTCCAAGGTCGACCTCCCGCTCAAGGAGTTCGACCTCCTCGAAATGCTCCTGCGGAACGCCGGACGCGTTCTGACCCGCATGCAGCTCATCGACCGCGTCTGGGGCGCGGACTACGTGGGCGACACGAAGACGCTGGACGTCCACGTGAAGCGCCTCCGCGCCAAGATCGAACCCGACCCGGGTGCCCCGCGCTACCTGGTGACGGTACGAGGTCTCGGCTACAAGTTCGAGCCGTAAACCGCAGTCCGGGGCCCCACGGGGGTTGATTTCCGCCGCCACGACGGCGTGTGTTCGGTGGCCTTGTCGGTAGCCGAGGCATTCGCTCTGGGTATTCGGTCGGCACCGTGAAAGGACGGGAACCGCATGGGTCCCGTCCTTTTCGCGTGTCCCCGTGAGGGGGCCGTGTCAGTGGCCAGTCGTCGCTGACTCCGATGTCGACTCGGACGGTGAACCCGACGGGGTGGAGCCCGGGGCGCCCGGTGAGGACGTCGAGGTGCCCGGTGAGGTCGAGGGCGAGGTCGACGGGGATGCCGAAGGGCTGGGGAGTTCGCTCGGGCCCCAGCCCGAGAAGTAACCCGACGCGGGCACGACGAACGACTCCAGCTTCACGTCCCCCGTCTTGCTGAACGTGAACGTCACCGGCTGCGCGTTCCCGTTCTGGACGGACTCCCGGCCGCTCGCCAGCACGGCGGACGCGTTCCCCTTGCCACCGATGACCACGGACCCGCCGGCCGGCACGGTGAGCGGCCCGCTGCCCGTGGCGGGCTTGAGGGCGGCCTTGCCGGTACCGGTGACCGTGATGGAGTCCAGTGTCTGGTCCGACGTGCCGTGGTTGAAGACGGTCGCGGAGACCACGGCGGGCCCGGTCGCCTTGGGGTCGGGCTGCGTGATGATCGTCGCGTTCTGGATCTGGATGTCGCCTACCGACGTGGCGGCGTTGTCCGGCTTGACCTGAAGCGTCTGCGCGTTGGTCCCGGCACCGCACGCGGCGAGCGAGGCGACGGAGAACGCGAGGACGGTGGCGGCGAGGGTGCCGCGTCGAAGGCTGCGGCTCACGGCGGCGGCAACTCCTAGAACGGGGGCGATACGGACGTGGCGGTACGGCGGTGCGGACGGCCACGAAGCCGTCCCCAGGGTGTGTCAGCGGCCTTAGGCTACCGAGCCGTTCCGGCGCCACCGCACCCGACCCGCCCCTACCGCCCCCCCCGGGCACCGGCACCAGCACCGGCACAGCACCGGCACCCACGGTCGTATTGCCCGCTCGTTCACCATTCACATAAGCCCCCGAGCGACCGCTTGCGGATTTTTCGTTAAGGAATGCAAGCCGCTCACAGGAATTGATCACGCCACTCGATGATCAATTCCCGATTCTCTCCGCGCGTGTCCTGATTCTGTTCGGACAGCGCTCCGACCGCCGAACGGAGTAGCGGGAACTCGAAGAAGTACGCCCTTACGAACCCGGCAAAACGGGACGTTCGGCCACTTGGCGTGCCCTTCCCCTGTGTGTGACGTGCGCGTTTCTCCCCACCCGGACAGCCGCTCCGACCTGCGCATACCCGGCGCGCAGCGGCCTCCGCGACCCCTCCGCAGCACGTTCCTGTCGTGGTTGTCAAGCCCCGAGATATGCCCTGACCTGCGAAAACGCCATTCAGAAGACGCCGTTCTCGTGTTACCCTGGATAGCCACGGAAGGGGTACCTGTCACATGACGTTCAAGGTTGGCGACACCGTGGTCTATCCCCATCACGGGGCCGCGCTGATCGAGGCTATCGAAACTCGCCAGATCAAAGGCGTGGACAAGACCTACTTGGTGCTGAAGGTCGCCCAGGGTGACCTGACGGTGCGTGTGCCAGCGGACAATGCGGAGTTCGTCGGCGTACGTGATGTGGTCGGTCAGGACGGGCTGGACCGGGTCTTCGAGGTGCTGCGCGCGCCGTATGCCGAGGAGCCCACGAACTGGTCGCGTCGTTACAAGGCAAATCTCGAAAAGCTCGCATCCGGCGATGTCATCAAGGTCGCGGAGGTAGTGCGCGACCTGTGGCGTCGCGAGCGCGAGCGTGGACTGTCCGCCGGTGAGAAGCGCATGCTCGCCAAGGCTCGCCAGATCCTGGTGAGCGAGCTGGCTCTCGCGGAGAACACCAACGAGGACAAGGCCGAGGCACTTCTCGACGAGGTCCTCGCGTCCTGACGCAGCGGATCCGCTGCCCGGATCCGATACGCCCCGACGCATAGCGATGCCGCGGTGCCCGATGACGCCTGTGCTGGGAAGCACGGTCTGTCGCCGGGCGCTGCGGCATGTTCGTACACCCGCCACGGCCCTGATCTGCTACGGGTCACGGTGCTGAGTCGTGACCCCGCGTGCCGGCCCCGCCCCTTGTGCCATGACCTGTGTCATGTGTTCTGACTGTGCCCTTGCCCTGACACTTGCGTGCCGGGCCCGGACGCTCACTCGACCGTGTCACGGAAGGGTTCGGTCGAGGTGTCGCGCCCGGCACGCTGTGGCCATACCCATGTCGGCCGAGCAAACAAACCTGAACGGAACCGATGTCTGCCGATGTCTGACGATTCGCGCCCGTCACCGCCGCTCCCGCGTACCGCGGCCGTGATTCCCGCCGCCGGCCGGGGCGTGCGCCTCGGCCCCGGCGCCCCCAAAGCGCTCCGCACCCTGGGCGGCACTCCGATGCTGGTCCACGCGGTGCGCGCGATGGCCGCGTCGCGGTCCGTGTCCCTGGTCGTCGTGGTCGCACCGTCCGACGGCGCGCCCGAGGTCAAGGCCCTGCTCGACGCGAACGCGCTGCCGGACCGCACCGATTTTCTCGTCGTGCCCGGCGGTGAGACCCGCCAGGAGTCCGTCCGGCTCGGTCTGGACGCGCTGCCGCCCGGTATCGGCATCGTCCTCGTCCATGACGCGGCCCGCCCGCTGGTGCCGGTCGACACGGTCGACGCGGTCATCGAGGCGGTACGGGACGGCGCCCCCGCCGTCGTACCGGCGCTGCCGCTCGCCGACACCGTCAAGGAGGTCGAGCCGCGTCCGTACGGTGAGCCCGAGCCGGTCGTCGCGACGCCGGAGCGGGCCCGGCTGCGGGCCGTGCAGACCCCGCAGGGCTTCGACCACGACACACTCGTACGCGCGCACGCCGGCGTCACCGTCGACGGTGAGGGCGCGACGGACTGCGCGGGGCTGGTGGAGCGCATGGGCGAGCCGGTGGTCCTGGTTCCCGGCCACGAGGAGGCGTTCAAGGTGACCCGGCCGCTGGACCTCGTCCTCGCCGAGGCGGTCCTGGCTCGCAGGAGGGCGAACGATGGCTACTGAGACCTCCGGGACCGCGGGCATCCCGCTGCCACGGATCGGCGTCGGCACCGATGTGCACGCCTTCGAGCGGGGCCGCGAACTGTGGTGCGCGGGCCTGCTCTGGCCCGACGAGGAGTACGGGCTCGCCGGGCACTCCGACGGGGACGTCGCCGCGCACGCCGCCTGCGACGCCCTGTTCTCGGCCGCGGGCGTCGGCGACCTCGGCGCCCACTTCGGTACGTCGCGGCCCGAGTGGTCCGGTGCGTCGGGCGTGACGCTGCTCGCCGAGGCCGCCCGGATCGTCCGTGCCGAAGGCTTCGAGATCGGCAACATCGCCGTCCAGGTCATCGGCGTACGCCCCAAGATCGGCAAGCGGCGCGACGAGGCCCAGCAGGCCCTGACCAAGGCCGCCGGCGCCCCCGTCTCCGTCTCGGGCACCACAACGGACGGCCTCGGCCTGACCGGCCGGGAAGAGGGACTGGCAGCCATCGCAACGGCCTTGGTCGTCCCCGCGACGCCCTGACCGATCGGGTGCCCGGCACGCGATGACCCGCCGGAACCCGCCGGGAGCCAATGCGGTGCCGGGATTCGGGGGCGCGGCAGGATCGGGGGCCGGAACTCCGTACCCGTGGAAAGGTCGTCATGTCCGCCCAGTTGTCCGCCCAGCTCAAGGAACTCCTCGACACCCCCGTGTTCCTCACGGTCGCCACCATCCAGCCCGACGGGAGCCCGCAGGTGTCCCCGGTCTGGGTGAAGCGTGACGGTGACGACGTGCTGTTCTCCACCATCGTCGGGCGTCGCAAGGAGCAGAACCTCCGACGTGACCCCCGGCTCACGGTCGTCGTCCAGCCCGTCGACGCCCCGTACAGCTACGCCGAGATCCGTGGCACCGCCGATCTCACCACCGAGGGCGGCCAGGAGCTGATCGATGAGCTGTCGGTGAAGTACACGGGTAAGCCGTACGGTGAGTTCAACCCGGACTCCCCCGAGGACGAGGTCCGTGTCGTCGTCCGGATCACGCCCCGCAAGGTCGTCGGCCGGATCTGACCCCTCCAAGGCGCGGTCACGAATCGGTGCCCCTCGGCCCAAGGGTCGCGGGGCACTGCCCTGCGCCCACTACCCTGGAGGGGTGACCATTCGCCTGTACGACACCAGCGCCCGGCAGATCCGTGACTTCGTCCCGCTCACCCCGGGCTGTGTCTCGATCTACCTCTGTGGCGCCACCGTGCAGGCCGCCCCGCACATCGGGCACATCAGGTCCGGGCTGAATTTCGACATCATGCGCCGCTGGTTCGAGTACCGCGGGTACGACGTGACGTTCATCCGCAATGTGACCGACATCGACGACAAGATCATCCGGAAGTCGGCCGAACAGCACCGCCCCTGGTGGTCGATCGGGTACAAGAACGAGCGCGCGTTCAACGACGGCTATGCCGCGCTCGGCTGCCTCCCGCCCAGCTATGAGCCCCGCGCCACCGGCCACATCACCGAGATGGTCGAGATGATGCGCGGCCTCATCGAGCGCGGCCACGCCTATGAGTCCGAGGGCAACGTCTACTTCGACGTGAAGTCCTTCCCCGGCTATCTCCAGCTGTCGAACCAGGAACTCGACAATCTGCTTCAGCCGGAGAGCGAGGGCGAGACCGGCAAGCGCGACTCCCGCGACTTCGCGATGTGGAAGGCCGCCAAGCCGGGCGAGCCGTCCTGGGAGACCCCGTGGGGCCGTGGCCGCCCCGGCTGGCACCTGGAGTGCTCGGCCATGGCGCACAAGTACCTGGGCACCGCCTTCGACATCCACGGCGGCGGCATCGACCTGATCTTCCCGCACCACGAGAACGAGATCGCGCAGGCCAAGGCGTACGGCGACGAGTTCGCGCGGTACTGGGTGCACAACTCGTGGGTCACCATGAGCGGCGAGAAGATGTCCAAGTCGCTCGGCAATTCGGTGCTCGTGAGCGAGATGGTCAAGCACTGGCGGCCCATCGTCCTGCGGTACTACCTGGGCACCCCGCACTACCGCTCGACCATCGAGTACAGCGAGGAAGCCCTGCGCGAGGCCGAGTCGGCGTTCGCCCGGATCGAGGGGTTCATCCAGCGCGTCAGCGAGAAGGCCGGGGAGACCGTTCCGGCCGCCGCCGAGGTGCCGCCCGCGTTCGCCGAGGCGATGGACGACGACCTCGGGGTGCCGCAGGCGCTCGCCGTGGTGCACACCACGGTCCGGCAGGGCAACAGCGCGCTGGCCGCCGACGACAAGGAAGCCGCCGTCGCCCGGCTCGCCGAGGTCCGTGCGATGCTCGGTGTCCTCGGGCTCGACCCGCTCGACCCGCACTGGTCAGGGGAGACGGACCGGGGCGAGGACCTGCACGGCGTGGTCGACACCCTCGTACGCCTGGTGCTCCAGCAGCGCGAGTCCGCCAGGACCCGTAAGGACTGGACGACCGCCGACGCCATCCGCGACCAGCTCAACCAGACGGGACTCGTCATCGAGGACTCCCCGCAGGGCCCGCGCTGGACCCTCGGCCCGCGCTGACGCACACCGACAGCTGTTCCATCAGTTGTTCCATCATCCAGAGAACAGGTAGGTCATGGCCGCTCACAACCGCCGCATGTCCGGCAAGAAGGGCGCGCAGGTCGGCAGTGGCGGCCAGCGGCGCAGGGGACTCGAAGGCAAGGGCCCCACTCCGCCCGCGGAGATGCGTAAGGGGCACGCCAAGCAGCGCGCCGCGAATGCCAAGGTCCGCCGCGCGACCGGCCGTCCCGCGACCCCCCGGGGCCGGGGCGGCAAGGGCACGTCCGAGTTCGTCGTCGGCCGCAACCCGGTGGTCGAGGCGCTGCGCGAGGGCGTGCCCGCCACGATGCTCTACGTCCAGCAGTTCGTGGACAACGACGAGCGGGTCCGCGAAGCGCTCCAGCTCGCCGCTGAGCGCGGCGGCATCCACCTCATGGAAGCCCCCCGCGCCGAACTCGACCGGATGACCAACGGCCTCAACCACCAGGGCCTCGTCCTCCAGGTCCCGCCGTACGAGTACGCGCACCCGGAGGACCTCGCGTCCGCCGCGTACGACGAGGGCGCCGACCCGCTGATCGTCGCCCTCGACGGCGTCACCGACCCGCGCAACCTCGGTGCCGTGGTCCGGTCCGTCTCCGCGTTCGGCGGCCACGGTGTCGTCGTACCCGAGCGGCGCGCCGCCGGGATGACCGCCGGTGCCTGGAAGACCTCGGCCGGCGCCGCGGCCCGTACGCCGGTGGCGCGGGCGACGAATCTGACGCGGGCCCTGGAGGCGTACAAGAAGGCGGGCATCGTCGTCGTCGGACTCGCCGCCGACGGGGACACCGAGGTCGGTGAACTCGACGCGCTCGGTGGGCCGGTCGTCATCGTCGTCGGCAGCGAGGGCAAGGGCCTGTCCCGACTCGTGGGCGAGACCTGTGACTACCGGGTCCGGATCCCGATGCCGGGCGGCGCCGAGTCGCTGAACGCCGGTGTGGCGGCGGGAGTTGTGCTGTACGAGGCCGCCCGACGCCGGGCCTGAAGGTCCTTTCCCGAGTCCGGATCAACCGGTCCGGAGGGGGTGTAACTGATCTTTGACGCGGCCCGGACATTTGGGCCGGGTCAAGGCAGTGTCCAAACCTCGCGTCACTCGGTTAGATGAGTGTGGACACCAGAACACCCCGCACACCCACGGGGGACCGCTCGTCGGGATTCGACGACGCTCCCGCGCTGAGCATGGTGAAGGTGCCGAGCGATCCGGCGCAGGTCATCGTCAATCATGCGAGTTTCCGCGTGCAGCTCCCCACCGCGCCGCAGACGCGGTCCCCGCGCATCGCGCGGCACCAGAGCGCCGCCCAGGAGAGCGCGCGTATCCCCGCCGCCGGCGCGGGCCGCGCGCGCCGTCGCGCCCCCGTCGTCTGGAGCGGCCGGTCCGCCCCTGGCGACCCCGGCGCCACCGGACTGCTCCAGGCCGTACGGGGCAGCAGCGTGCGCCACGCCGACGGCGAGCCGGTCGGCGACGGCGGAGCCACGCAGGTCATCCCGCGGATCGCCTTCGACGACACCGTCGAGACCCCCGGCCTCACCGAGCCCTACCGCGCGGCCTCACCCGAGACCCGGCTGCTCCCCGCGCAGATGCGCAGCGCGGGCAGCGCCTACGACGAACTCCCTTACGAGACCGACCAGTTCGACGAGTTCGAGGACTCCTACGGACTCGACCAGGTGGGCGAGGAGCCCACCAGCCGCAGGCACGGCGCCGACCCGGTACGGCACGCCTACTACCCGGGCCGCCGGATGAACCTGGGCGTGGTGCTGCTTCCGCTCCGCGTCTTCCTCGGCTTCATCTCCATCTACGCGGGCATGGGCAAGCTGTGCGACCCCGTCTACTTCGACGGCGGCGAACGCGGCTCCATGGTCAAGTGGCTGAACTCGCTGCACCCTTGGGCGCTCGCCGAGCCGCTGCGCGACTTCGCGCTCCAGCACCCGGTCGGCGCCGGACTGTGCATCGCGTTCTTCCAGGTCATCGTCGGCGTACTGACGGTGCTCGGGCTCTGGCAGCGGGTCGCGGCCGTCGTGGGCGCGCTGCTCTCGGCCGCGCTCATCCTCACCGTGAGCTGGAAGACCGTACCGGCGTACGACGCGCCCGACATCATCTACCTGGCCGCCTGGTCCCCTCTGATCATCGCGGGTGCCCCGGTGTACTCGGTCGACGGAAGGCTCGCGTCCGAGGCATGGCGCACGCTCGGGCCGCGGGCCGAACTGTGGGAGCTGCGACGGCGCGTACTGCGGCGCGGCGGGCTCGTCGCGGCCGTCGTTGTCGGCGTGACGCTGCTCATCGGCTCGCTGCTCGGCGGCGCCGTACGGGACGCGGACCGGGTCACGGTGCCGGGTCCCGGCGAGTCCCCGCGCAACCAACTCCCCGGCTCCCCGCTGCCGCAGGAGCCCGGTCGGCCGGACGAGGGCAGTCAGAGCCCGTCCGCGTCCGGTACGCCGACGCAGGGCCAGCAGGGCGGCGCGTCCGCCCCTCCCTCCAAGTCCGCGTCCGCGCCCGGCGATACGGCGCGCGAGACGGCGGGCGCGACGACTGCCGGGCAGCCCAGCCAGACACAGGGCACCGCGGGCCAGGCGCCGCCCCAGCAGACGGCCCCGCCGCAGCAGGCCCCGGCGACCAGTGCCGGGCCCGATACGGGCGGCGGCAGCGACGGCGGTACGGGATCGGGCGGCTCCACCGGGGGCGGCACCGGCGGATCGGGCGGTTCCGGGGGCGACTCCGGGCGTAAGCCGGGTCTGGTGGGCGGTCTGATCGGCGGAGGCGGCTGACGGTCCCGACGACGGACGGCGAGAAGGGCCCGGCACGGGTGTGCCGGGCCCTTCTCGGTGTTCAGGTTCTCGGTGTTCAGCTCTCGATGTTCGGATCGCGGTGTTCGGCTCTCGGTGTGCGGAGAGTGCTCAGGAGCGGGCGGCGGCCAGTTCCTTCGACGCCTCGGTGAGGTCCTTGGCGGTGTCGATGGCCCGCCAGTACGCGCCCTGCGGCAGCGGGAAGCCGGCCAGGCGCTTCTCCCGGGCCAGGCGGGGGAAGGTGGTCCGCTCATGGTCGCCGCGGTCGGGCAGCAACTCGGTGAAGGCGGCGGAGAACACGTACACACCGGCGTTGATCAGATACGGGGACGGCGGGGCCTCTACGAAGTCCGTGATGTGACCGAAGGTGTCGGTCTCGACGGCGCCCCACGGAATGCGGGGGCGGGCCAGGGCCAGGGTCGCGGTCGCGTCACGCTCGGTGTGGAAGGCGGCCATCTCGCGCAGTGAGAAACGCGTCCAGATGTCGCCGTTCGTCGCGTACCACGGCTCGTCGGTGTGCGGCAGGTGGGCGGCGGCGTACTTGAGTCCGCCGCCGCGGCCCAGCGGCTCCGTCTCGACCACCGTGGTGACGCGCAGGGGGAGGTCCGCCGAGTCCAGCCACTTCTGGAGCACCTCGGCGAGGTGGCCGCACGAGACGACCGCGTCCGTCACCCCCTCCTCGGCGAGCCAGGCGAGCTGATGGCCGATGATCGGGGTCCCGGTGCCGGGAATCTCGACCATCGGCTTCGGCCGGTCGTCGGTGTACGGGCGCAGCCGTGAGCCCTGGCCGCCTGCCAGGACCACGGCTTGCGTCGGACGCGCGTGGGCGTTCGGATCGGTCATGCCCGAACTGTACGGGGGGACTGATACCGGGGGACTGTTACCGGTGCGGGTCAGGTCTGGGCGGCGACGCCCGAGGCGAAGGAGGTGTCGCAGACCGGGCGGGCGTACGACTGGGCGCGGGACGGTCCGTAGGTGCGGACGGCGGCGCGGCCCAGCGCGCGGGCGATGGAGACGCAGTGCTCGGCCAGCGAGGGCTTGCGGTTGATCTCCTCCTGGAGGTGCGTCAGGGCCACGCCCGGGTCCTTCTCCTGGAGTTCCAGGAGAAGCCGGTCGCGCAGAACGTCCTGCGGCGCGCGGGACTTGGCCCGGCTCGATACATTCTCCGCGGAGGCGGTGAGCACCGAGTCCGATGAGTTGCCCGACCAGTTGACACTGGTGACCGCGAGGGTGCCCGAGAGCACCAGAACGACGGGCAGGACGAAGGCGAGGGAGCGGCCGATACGGCGGGCGGGGCCGCGCCGAGGCTGCGTCTTGTAGGAGTGCGAAGGCGTCACGCGTGTGAGCGTAGCGGCCAGTGATGATTTGGCGACATTTAGTCACTCGGTAGAGGGACGGCAACGCGTCCTTTTCTTCGCGGGTGTTGACGCACGGTACTCGAAATGTCCCCTGTGCCGGGGTATTTGTCGACAACGCAAGGGAGCCCCGCGCGGTGTGCGCGGGGCTCCTGAGGGCTGCGTGGCCCTGAGTTACGTGTTTCTGCGGGGCTCAGTCGGAGAGGCGCTCGCCCGTCGACGTCGAGAACACATGGGTCTCACCGGGCCGCGGCACGACGTGCAGCTCGACACCCTTGTCCGGGACCTCACGGCCGCCGACGCGGACGACGAGGTCCTTCTGCTCGCCGTTCACCTCGGCGGTGCCGTAGACGTAGCCGTCGGCGCCGAGTTCCTCGACGACGTTCACGCGGACGGCGAGGCCGGCCGGGGCGTCGTCGGCCTCCTTGGTGAGGGCCTTGGCGGCGGCGCCGTTGTGCTCGACCACGTCGAAGTGCTCGGGGCGGATGCCGACCGTGACGGTGGTGTCACCCTTGTCGGCCGCGGCGGCGAGGGCCTCGCGGTTGACCGGCACGACCGAGTTGCCGAACTTCACGCCGCCGTCGGTGATCGGGACCTCGACCAGGTTCATCGCGGGGGAGCCGATGAAGCCGGCGACGAAGAGGTTGGCGGGCTTGTCGTACATGTTGCGCGGCGACTCGACCTGCTGGAGCAGCCCGTCCTTGAGTACGGCGACCCGGTCGCCCATGGTCAGGGCCTCGACCTGGTCGTGGGTGACGTACACGGTGGTGACGCCGAGGCGGCGCTGGAGCGACGCGATCTGCGTACGGGTCGAGACACGGAGCTTGGCGTCGAGGTTCGACAGCGGCTCGTCCATGAGGAACACCTGCGGCTCACGGACGATCGCGCGGCCCATCGCGACGCGCTGGCGCTGACCGCCGGAGAGCGCCTTCGGCTTGCGGCCGAGGTACTCGGTGAGGTCGAGGATCTTCGCGGCGTCCTCGACCTTCTGGCGGATCTCGGCCTTGTTGACGCCGGCGATCTTCAGGGCGAAGCCCATGTTGTCGGCGACGGTCATGTGCGGGTACAGCGCGTAGTTCTGGAACACCATCGCGATGTCCCGGTCCTTCGGCGGGAGGTGCGTGACGTCGCGCTCACCGATGCGGATGGCGCCGGCGTTGACGTCCTCCAGGCCGGCCAGCATGCGGAGCGAGGTCGACTTGCCGCAACCGGACGGGCCGACCAGGACGAGGAACTCGCCGTCCTCGATCTCGATTTCCAGGCCGTCGACGGCGGGCTTTTCGGAGCCCGGGTAGATCCGGGTCGCCTTGTCGAACGAGACAGTTGCCATGGCTGTGAAGCCCCCTTCACCGGCAGGAACGTGCCGGACGATCCGAGTAAAGAAGGTGAGCCACCGCGGGGTGTTCCGCAGTGGTGTAGTCCACCTGGGTGGACCGACTCTGGACGCTACCTGGCGTTCACCCGATCTGTCAGTAGCCGGGACCCTGTGAACTTCGACGTAATTCCCGTCGGGACCGCTCCCGGCTCTGGGTACACTGCTCGGGCAACGCCTCCTTAGCTCAGCTGGTCAGAGCGCCGCTCTTGTAAAGCGAAGGTCGTCGGTTCGAATCCGACAGGGGGCTCCAACTGCGTGGACAACTCGTGGGCAGGCCCGTGAGCTGGTGGTTTCGGCGACGGTTCGGCTGCCGAAGCCCCGCCGCAGGGGCGGTGATCCACAGTGACCGCGCCCAGAAAGTCCGATGTGGGCGTTTTTCGGGCTGTTGGTCTTGAGCAATGGGTGCGGCGAGGCTGTGCCCTGGTGGTCGCGTCTGTGGCCGCGTACGCCTCCTACATCCATCAGCGAGCCTTCGCCTTTCAGGGCGGGGCCGACGGCACCAGCGCCACGCTGTGGCCGCTGTCCGTCGACGGTCTGCTGCTGCTCGCGACGGTCGGCCTGCTGAAGCCCGCCCATCAGACCGGCCGCCGGACGCGGAGCATGGTCTGGATGGCGTTCTTGCTGGGCATCCAGCGGCGGCGGGCCGAGGGAGGTACGCCGACGGGTGCGGAACTCGACCGGGCGGCGGGCACCAATAACTACGGGCGCGGTCCTTGCTCGCTGGCGACGGACAGGTCGAATCCAGCCCTCCCGGAGCTAGTTGCGATGACCTCTCCGCCACGCCTTCAACGCCGTGGTCTGCCATTCGAGGAACGGCCATGGCCCTTCCATGCCCGTTGTCCCCTCGCCACCGGGAGTACCCCGTCCGGGCAGCTACGCGGGGTGGCACCGTGCAGTTGATGTCCGCCACCAGCGTCCTGAGCGGGCGGCGCGAGGCGTTCCGTGAAGGGGTGCGGAGTCAGACCAGAGTGTCCGTGCGGCCTACGCATGCGAGCGCGTACGCGGCGTCGAGCAGTTCGACCATGAGGTCGTGCTGACCGAACGTCCCTGAGATACCGAGGATATCGGGGGTGTCGTCGGTGATCCGTCCGATCAGGCTGGACAAGGTCGTGCCGAGCTGCATGTCGGCGAGGGAGACCTCCCCCCAGGGGTTCCAAGACAGCTGTCGCGCTGTCGTTGGGGTGGAGCGACGGGGCCACGAGTTGCCGCACTGGTCCGCGTGGCGACGCCAACACCAGCACCGGGCGACCGACGCACACCGCCACTGGAACAACGTCGCCTCCGCCGCGACGACGTGACGAGACCAGCGTGATCAAGAACCGCAACTGCTGTGTCCGTGCGGCTGGACGCCGCGTACGGGTCTGGCTGACAGCTTTCCCAGGATTCCGGACCGCTGATCGGTGTGGACTCGACGCGGCGGCCGCGTGGCGGGCACGGTCGTCGGCATGACAACTGCGAAACCCGTGGCCGCGACTGCTGAAGCACGCGGCCGACACGCTGTCCTGTACCGCTGGCCGAGTGCGCTCGGGCTGGCGGCCGCTGTCTTCCAGCTCGCCACCGGCGTTCAGCGGGAATCGGTGGCGATCGTGCTGTGCGTGGCCACGCTCTGCTACCTCGGCGCGGCGGCGTTGAACCGGCCGTGGATGGCCTGGGCCGGAGTCGCCGGCGGCTCTGCAGTGGTCGTCGTCAGCGAACTGGCCGGCCTGGTGTGGTGGGGCGGTGTCGGGATCGCGGCCCTGACGCTCGTTGTCGTCGGCCTGGTCACACGCGTGTCCCGCCCTGCTCTCACCGCGCAGACCGTCGCCCTGCTCGGGTACGGCTGCCTAGCGGTGGCCGCGCTCTTCCTTGCGCCACGGCTCGGACTGGCGCTGGCCGGGCTGGTGCTGGTGGCGCACGCCGCATGGGATCTGCTCCACTACCTGCGCAATGAGGTGGTGCCCAAGTCGTTGGCCGAGTTCTGCATGCTGCTGGACGTGCCGTTGGGGTTTGGCGCCGTTGTGGTGGCGGTGGCCTGACCGACCGGCTTGCTCACCTGGGAGGCCCGATAGTGCGAGGGCGTGACGCCGTACCGGGCCACGAAAGCCTGGCGCAGCGTCTCGGCGGACGTGAAGCCGCAGCGGGCGGCGATCCGAGCCAGGGACAGCCGGCTCGACGCGAGGAGACGCGCGGCGGCTTCGGTCCGCGCGAGACGCACATAGCGGGCCGGGGTCTGCCCCGTGTGGGCGAGGAAGAGACGGGTGAGGTGGCGTTCGCTCACGCCGACGCGGGTGGCGAGCGCGGTGATCCGCAGGTCGGCGTCCGGCGCGTTGCGTATCATCGCCGCCACCTCGCGTATCAGGTCGTTGGCTGGGGCCGGAGCGGCGACAAACATACTCATCTGTGCCTGGTTTCCCGGTCGTTGGAGGTATGTGACCAGGCCACGTGCCACTTGGCGGGCCAGCTCCCCGCCGTGGTCCTCCTCGATGAACGCCAACGCCAGGTCCAGCGCGCTGCTGACCCCGGCCGCCGTTGTCACGCGGCCGTCGCGGATGTAAATGGGCGCCGGGTCCACGCGGACCGCGGGATAGCTGGCGGCAAGCAGGTCGGCGAACAGCCAGTGCGTGGTGGCGCGACGACCGTCGAGCAGTCCGGCCGCGGCGAGTACCGAGGCGCCCGTGCACACCGACGCGACACGTCGGGCCACATGCGCCAGCCGGCGGACATGCGCGACCAGTCCGCTGTTCGCAGCGGCCGCCTCGTGCCCCTCACCGCCCGACACGACGACCGTGTCCACCGGTCCGCGAAGCCGCTCAAGGGCGCCTTGCGCCTGCAGTGTCAGTCCGGACTGGCAGCCGATCGGCCGACCTGCCGGTGTCACCACACGCACCCGATAGGCCGGCGTGGCTCCAGCTCGGTTCGCATAGTCGAACGCCGTGGTCAGGCAGGCGATGTCGAGCAGCTCTGCGCCGGGATAGCCGACGACGACCACGGCTGTGTGCTCGTCCATGCGATGACCGTACTGCGACCGACCAAGCCGCGACCACGGAGTCGGGAGATGTTGCTGCGGCTGGTTGACCACCGCGGTCGGATGATCACCGAACCGTAAGATCACGAACTACAGCTGCCGTGACTGTAAAGCCCAGAAGTTCAGGCCCGGTGCCGAATGCCGTCCGCAGCGCCGCTACGCAGTCCTGCCGTGGCCACCCCGGGATTGCGGACTCCCACCCGCGGTACGTGCGCTCGGAGACCTCGAAACGACCGTCACCCGGGGCTGCGCGGCCGGCGCGGCTTACTTCCGCGGCGCCTTTCCCCTGGGTCAGCCATCCCCGTTCAAGCCCGGCCGCCCGTATCCGCTCATTGATCATCACGCCGCCTTCCCCGGTATGCGAAGAGTCCACAGCTAGTAGCGACGGGGATGGGATCACCCATCAGCTACGCACGCCTACTCACCGAACGCCTACACATGGAACGGCACCGTCGTGATCACGATTTTCGGGACCGGGCGCAGGGACCGGCGCAGGCGGGTGGCGGTGCGGCTGTGGAGGAGTTGGTGGCGGCGGTGGCGGGTGACGAGTTCCGGGAGGATCACCGTGAGGGTGAGGTCGGGGTGCTGGCGGTGCAGGGCCTCGATGTAGTGGACGAGGGGGGCGACGGTCGCCCGGTAGGGGGAGACCACGATCTCCAGGGGGAGGTGGTCGCCCCACAACGTCCAGTACGCGCGCACCCGTTCGGCCTCCTCGGGCGTGAGGCTGATGTGGAGGGCGAGTACCGGTTGCCGGAGTGACGCCGCGTAGGCGAGGGCGCGCATGCCCGCCAGGTCGAGGGTCGCGAGGGCGACGACCGACAGGTTCCGGATCTCCTCGGGCGACTCCTCGTTCTCACCGTTGTCCCCCTTGTCTCCCTTGTCCCCGCCCTTCTCGGTTCCCTCCGGAGGCTCGTCATGGCGCACCGGTACGCAAGGCGGGCCCTCCGCGCCGGGTGCCGGCAGTTCCACCGTGTGCGGGCGCAGCCGCAACGCCTCCCGGACCGTCGCGTAATGGTGGCGGATCCGCAGCGTCACCAGCAGGAAGAGGCCGACGGCGACGATCGCCACCCACGCGCCCGAGGTGAACTTGCTGATACCCGCGGTGATGAACACCACGGCCGACAGGAGACCCCCCACCGCGTTGAAGCACATGCTCTTGCGCCAGTGCCGGTCCCGCAGCCGCCACCAGTGCACGACCATCCCGGCCTGCGAGAGCGTGAAGGCGAGGAAGACGCCGACCGCGTACAGCGGGATCAGCGCCCCCGTCTGCCCGTTGAACGCCACGAAGACCAGGGCGGCGGCCAGCGACAGGACGATGATGCCGTTGCTGTAGGCGAGGCGGTCGCCCAGGCGCATGAAGGTCCGGGGCGCGTAGTCGTCCCGCGCCAGGAGGGACAGTACGCGCGGGAAGTCGTTGTACGCCGTGTTCGCGGCGAGGAGCAGCACGGCCGCGGTGGCCGCCTGCACGAAGACGTACATCCAGCCGGATCCGAAGCTGAGGTGCGCCAGTTGGGAGAGGATCGTCTCCTTGCCGCTGGGCACCACACCGGTGAGATGGATGACGACGATGATCCCGGCGAACATCGCGATGAGCAGCCCGACCATCCAGGTCAGCGTCGTACGGGCCTGCCGCCACTCGACGGGCTTGAACGCCGGTACCGCGTTGGAGATCGCCTCGATACCGGTCATCGCGGTGGCGCCGGACGAGAAGGCCCGCATGATCAGGAACAGCGTCGCGCCCTCGGTGGCTGTGACCGCCGGGGTCGGCTGCGGCCGGAAGTCAGTCCCCGCCGAGTCGACGAGCCCGGCCACGATGAGCGCGAACATCGCGACGATGAACGCGTACGTCGGCGCGGCGAACAGCGCGCCCGCCTGCCGGATACCGCGCAGATTGCCCGCGAGCAGAACGACGATCACGACGACGCCGATGAGCACCGTGTCCGAGGCCAGCGAGGGAATCGCCGAGGTGATGGCCGCCACGCCCGAGGCGATCGACACCGCGACGGTCAGCACGTAGTCGGTCATCAGACCCGCCGCGGCGACCAGACCGGCCACCGGGCCCAGATTGTCGCCGGCCACGATGTACGAGCCACCGCCGTGCGGGTACGCGCGGATCGTCTGCCGGTACGACAGGCCGACCGCCAGCATCAGGAACACGATCGCGGCGGAGATCGGGAACGAGTACGCGAGCCCCGCCGTGCCCGCGAGCACGAGGACCGCGAGCATCGCCTCGGGACCGTACGCGACCGACGACAGCGCGTCGGCGGACAGCACGGGCAGCGCGACGAGCTTGCGCATCCGCTCGGACACCAGGGCGGAACTCTTCAGCGGTGTACCGAGGAGGATCCGCCGGCTCCACGCCCCGGCGCGCCCCAGCCGCCCGGCGGGCGGCTCCTCCTCCTCGTCGATCTGCTCGCCCGGCATACGCGCCCCCAAGGGCGTCAGGGCCACCAGACGTCCGAACCGGGCGGGTTGGAGCTGCGCCCGCGGCGGGAACTTCCCCAGGTCGGGGTCCACGGGCAGCGCGCGACGCCATGTCTCGGGCGGCGCGGACACCTCACCCCACTCGCGGCCCACCTGGCGCAGGGCGCGTTGCTGTTCCTCGTCCAGTTCCAGCAGTCGCGCGGCGGGTCCGGGCGGCCCCGCCGACGCCGCGTCCCGACCTCCGGATGTTTCGGTCACGAGCGGCAGTGTGGTCGATCAAGGTCACGCGGGCGTCCTGACATGCCGTAGGCCGGACCGGGAGCCGGGAGCCGGGAGCCGGGAGCCGGGAGCCGGGAGCCGGGAGCCGGGAGCCATGGCCGGATGACGGGGCGTGTGCGCCGGGTGCGATGATGCTCGGCGACAAGGCGACGGCGGACGAGGAAGCCGGTGTGAATCCGGCGCGGTCCCGCCACTGTGATCGGCGAGCGAGTCCCATACGAGGCCACTGCCCGGAAACGGGTGGGAAGGCCGGGACGAGCCTCGACCCGAGAGCCAGGAGACTCACGCGGTCGCCACCTCGATGAACCCAGGGCGGATTTCCCTGGAGGAGGGTGGTTCGGCATGCCTGCTAGGCAACCCGGGGACGGGACCGCCGACAGACCGATCGCCGCGAAACCGATCGCCGCGAAACCGCCGGGGCCATTGGTGCCCGTGCCCGTGCCAGTGCCCCTGCTTGTGCCCGTGCCGTGTGGCCCGCCCTTCGTCCAGGGACGCGCGATGACCGCCGGAACCCCCCTCCGCCCTGAGAGGAACCGTCCCATGACGACGGGCATACGCTCGCTCTCCCTGCCCCGGCGCCTGCGCCTGCCGCTCCCCCTGCTCCTGGCCTCGGTCCTGCTGGCATCCGGCTGCGGCGGAAGCGCCGGGGAGAAATCCGGCGACGCGGAGGGACCGGCCGTGAAGGGCTTCCCGGTCACCGTCTCCAACTGCGGTGTGAAGACGACGTACGAGCGACCGCCCCGGCGCGCGGTCTCGCTGAACCAGCACGCGACCGAGGTGATGCTCGCCCTCGGTCTGGAGAAGTCGGTGATCGGTACGGGCTATCTCGACGACGCGGTCCTCCCCGCGTACCGACCCGCGTACGACAAGATCAAGGTGCTCGCCAAGGAGTACCCGTCCTACGAGGCGCTGCTCGCCGCCGAACCCGACTTCGTGTACGGCGGTTTCGCGTCCACCTTCGACGAGAAGGAGGGGCGCAGCCGGGACACGTTCACCAAGGCGGGGATCAACACCCGGCTGAATGGGGAGAGTTGTGCGTCCGGGGCCGTGACGATGTCCATGGTGGACAAGGAGATCCGGGATGTCGCCAAGGTTTTCGGCGTCCCGGAGCGGGCCGAGCGGCAGGTGAAGGCGCTGCACACCACGCTGGACGGAGTCGACGGCCGCCTCGACGGCGTGGATCCGGTCAAGCTCTTCGTGTACGACAGCGGCGACAAGACCGCCTTCACCGCGGGCGGTACGGGCATCGGCAACGCCATGATCGAGCGGGCCGGCGCGACGAACCTCTTCGCCGACGTCGACAAGGCGTTCGGTGATGTGTCGTTCGAGCAGGTGGCCGATCGGGCGCCGGACGTCATCCTCATCTATGACTACGGTGACCAGACCGTCGAGCAGAAGAAGAAGTTCCTGCTCACCAACCCGGCGTTGCGGGATGTGCCCGCGATCAAGAACGAGCGGTTCGCGGTGCTGCCCCTGTCGTCCACCGTGCTGGGCGTACGGGTACCCGCGGCGGTGGAGTCGCTGGCCCGGCAACTCCATCCGGAACGCTTCCGGTGACCGGAGCGAGCGAGACGACCGGAGTGGGGGAGACGACCGGGGCGGCCGGGACGACCGAGGTGCCGGTACCCATACCCGTACCGGCTTCGGCACCCACGTACCGCCGTCGTCGGATTCCCTACCCCCTGGTCCTGGCCGGGCTCGGTGCCCTCGTGCTGGTCGCGGCGACCTTCGGTATCGCGGCCGGTTCGATCGGCATTCCGGCGGGGGACGTCTGGGGCATCCTGCTCCACCAGGTCCATCCCGGTCTGGTCGAACCGACCTGGTCGGCGGCGCGCGAGACCATCGTCACGGATGTCCGGCTGCCCCGCGTGCTGCTCTGCGCGGTGGTCGGGGCGGGTCTTTCGGTGGCCGGTATGGCGTTGCAGGCGCTGGTCCGCAATCCGCTCGCCGACCCGATGCTGCTTGGCGTGTCCTCCGGCGCGAGCGTCGGCGCGGTTCTCGTCCTGGTCTTCAACCTGACGCTGTTCGGTGCGTTCTCGCTGCCGATCGCCGCCTTCTGCGGTGCGCTGGCGGCGCTGATCGCGGTGTACTTCCTCGCCCGTTCCGGCGGCCGGATGACCACCGTACGGCTTGTGTTGGCGGGCGTGGCCATGGCCGAGGTGCTGTCGGCGGTGGCCAGCTTCCTCATCGTCACCTCGAACGATCCGCACAAGACGCAGTCGGCGCTCCGCTGGATGCTCGGCGGGGTGGCCGGCACCACCTGGACGATGGTGTGGATTCCGGCGGGCGCGGTGCTGCTCGGCACCGCCGTACTGCTGGGTGTCTGCCGCCCGTTGAATCTGCTGCTCGCGGGGGAGGAGGCGGCCACGGCGCTGGGCCTGGACGTGCACCGCTTCCGGGCCGCGCTGTTCACGCTGGTCGCGCTGATGATCGGCACGATCGTCGCGGTCAGCGGCCAGATCGGTTTCGTCGGCCTGATCATGCCGCATGTCGTACGGCTCCTGGTGGGCGCCGACCATCGCCGTGCGCTGCCGGCCGCCGCACTGCTGGGCGCCGCGTTCCTGATCGCCGCCGATCTGGCCGCGCGCACGCTGATGAGGCCCGAGGAGATTCCCGTAGGCATTCTCACGGCGCTGGTCGGCGGCCCGTTCTTCCTCTGGCTGATGCGCGGGAGGTCGGTATGACGGACTCACTCGAACCCGGCACGCTGGACATCGACGCCGTCTCGGTGGTCGTCGACGGCCGGCCCCTCGTCCACGAGGTGTCCTTGGCGGTGGCTCCGGGCGAGGTGGTCGGTCTGGTCGGTCCGAACGGCGCCGGCAAATCCACCCTCCTGCGGACGGTGTACCGCGCGCTGCGCCCCACGTACGGGCGGGTCCTCGTGGACGGCGCCGATGTCTGGCGGACGCCCGGCAAACGCCTGGCCCGGCGACTGGCCGCCGTACCGCAGGACCACGCGGGCGACTTCGAACTCACCGTGTACGAGGTGGTCGCCATGGGCCGTACCCCGCACAAACGCCCCTTCGAGGGCGACGACTCCGACGACCGCGCCCTCGTCACGGCCGCGCTGACGGAACTCGACGCCGCCCACCTCGCGGACGCGCCCTTCGACCGGCTGTCGGGCGGTGAGAAGCAACGCGTCCTGATCGCCCGCGCGCTTGCCCAGCGGGCCGGGACGATGGTCCTTGACGAGCCGACCAACCACCTTGATCTGCGGCACCAGTTGGACGCGCTCCGGCTCGTCCGCCGCCTCGGTGTCACGGCCGTCGTCGCGCTGCACGACCTCAATCTCGCCGCGACGTTCTGCGACCGGCTCTGTGTCCTGGACGCCGGCCGGGTGGTCACCATGGGCACTCCCGCGGAGGTCCTGACCCCCGCGCTGCTGTCGGAGGTGTACCGGGTCGAGGCGGACATCACCGCGCACCCGCGCACGGGTGTGCCCCAGGTGACGCTGCTCTCCGGCTAGCGATCCGTCCGGAGCGGGCGGCGGTAGCGGAGTTTGTTGAGGGGGGCTCCGCCGGTGGTGTCGATGACGGCCGTGCCGTCCGCGTGCCAGCCGGCGGCCTCGTAGAAGCGCCGGGCGCGTTCATTGCGTTCCAGGACCCAGAGGGTGGCGTGCGGGTACGCGGCCTCTTCGAGCGCCGTCAACACGGCTCCCATCAGCTGCCGTCCGACGCCGGTGCCCCAATTACCGGGCAGGGCGTAGAGCGTACTTTGAACAGATTGTTCAACATAATTCGTTGACATCGGTTCGTGTGCAGCCGCATTCTTGTCCCATGGAAGCCATCGATCCCTTCACGCCCCCGAGGCCCGAACAGGCGCGTGCGCAGCGTGTGTACGCGGCTCTGTTCCGGATCGCCGAGCGGCACGCGGCCACCGATGAGCAGCGCCGTAGGCAGGTGCACCCGTCGGTCCTCGGTCCGCATGAGGCTGTACGGCTCGTGGCGTTCCTGCTCAGTGGGGCCGCGCTGCCCGATGACGGTGAACCGGCCGTGGACCACGCCGACATCACCGCCGCGTTGAGCCTCGTACCGCTGGTGCGGGGCGAGTTGGACGAACTCGAAGCCGGGCTCCTGAGGATGGCCAGGGGGCGCGACATGACGTGGCAGGAGATCGCCTTCGGGCTCGGGCTCGGCACTCCGCAGGCGGCCCGGCAGCGGTACGAACGGTTGGCGAGCCGCGTCAACAGCGAGGCGGAGGGCTCCGTTTAGGGCCCTGGTCTTCGGTCGGGGGAGTGGTGCCGAGGTCGTGTTCCTCACCGGTTCCGAACTGCTTCCGTACCGGCATCCGGTCCCTAGTAGCGCGGGAAAAGCCCTTCGCGGTCACCGAGTTCGGGTGCACCACCCATCGCGGGGCGGCCGACAAGGGTGGACGTGGGGACCTGATCATCCAGTGGGGCGCGGACGGCAGGGCGGTCCGGCTGGACGGTGAGTACATCCGGGACGAGGACGAACAGGCCGCGTATCTGGGCGAGTTGCTGGACATCTTCGATGCCGAAGGGGTCGACACCGCGTTCGTGAACACCTTCGCCCGCTACGACCTGCTATCGCGAGGGCGCGCACGATCCGCCGAGCTGACCGAGCCCATGAGCCCCGAGCCCTGAACCCGCTGCTGAGTCGAGCGCCCTCGCGCGTGCGCGGAAGTTTTCGGGGAATCCGCGTAACAGGGCCCCCGCCCTGGTGTCCTAGGCGGTGGCAGAAGCGCACAGCACGCGAAGCGAGGAGACCCCGACATGACCACGCAGGCAGAGCCGCAGGCCCCTTCGAACGTCAAGAACCTGTCTGCTGAAGCGAGTTCGCCCCGGGCGTCGGCGAACCAGGGATCCACGACCCTCAGCGGCGGCACGGCGGGCGTGAGCGAACCGGCCGCCGACCGGGGCAAGACGTCCATCGCCGATGCCGTGGTCGTCAAGATCGCCGGACTGGCGGCGCGGGAGATCCCCGGGGTGTACGCGATGGGCGGCGGCCTGTCCCGTACGCTCGGCGCGGTCCGTGACCGGGTTCCGGGCGGCCGGCCCAATGTCGGACGCGGCGTCAAGGTCGAGGTGGGGGAGCGGCAGACGGCGCTCGATCTCGACCTGGTCGTGGAGTACGGGGTGGCCATCAGGGACGTCGCCCGCGATGTGCGCGAGAACGTCATCGCGGCGGTGGAACGGATCACCGGCTTGGAGGTCGTCGAGGTCAATGTCACCGTGAACGACGTCCACCTGCCCGACGACGACACGGAGTCCGGCGCCGCCGAAGGCCGGGTGGAGTGACCTGGGGGTCCAGGGGGTCCAGGGGGTCCGGGGGGTGACCAGCGCGATCCTGCGGGCGCCGGCGCGTGCGAGGTGGCGCGCCGCCCTGCGCCGTACGCCGGTCGCGATGTGGAACGACGACGCGTCCGACTGGGCGGCGGCGCTCACCTACTACGCCATCCTCGGCCTGCTGCCCGCGATGCTGGTGACCGTCACCGCGTTCGGGCTCATCAGCCCCGGCACGGCGGAGGACTTCACCGCCCACATCACCGCGTACGCGCCCGCCCAGTCCGGGGCCGAACTGCACCAGGCGCTCGGCGAGACGGTGCGTCAGCGGTCGGCCGCGTGGACGGTGCTGATCGCGGGCACGGGCAGCGCGCTGTGGTCCGCCTCCAGCTATCTGGCCGTCTTCCGCCGCGCGCTGCACCGGATGCACCGGCTGGACGACGAACGTTCGGTGTGGCGCCGGGCCCACCGGGTGGTGCTCACCGCGCTCGCCGTGCTCGGTCTGCTCGTCGTCAGCGCGCTGACCCTGCTGCTGACGGGACCGCTGGCCGAATCCCTCGGCGGACTGCTCGGCCTCGGGCACACGGCCGCCGTGGCGTGGTCCGTGCTGAGGTGGCCGTTCCTCGGCTGTCTGGTGGCCCTGCTCGTCGTGGTCGTCTTCCACACCGGCCCACCGCAGGCGCGGGCCCGCCGCTACAGCGTGCCCGGCGGGGTGCTCGCGGCCGGACTGTGGCTGTCCGCGTCGGCGGTGTTCGCGCTGTACGCGTCCACCCTGAGCGCGTACAGCAGGCTCTACGGGTCGCTGGCCGGGGTCGTCGTCTTCCTCGTCTGGCTCTGGCTGTCCAACCTGGCCCTACTGGCGGGTGCCCAGTTCACGGCCGAACTCCGGCGGGGGAACCGGGGGCCGGACCTCTGAATGGCCCAGTACCCGGTCCGCCGAATGGCCCACCTGTCCGGTGCGCTGCGCGCCTACGGTCGCAAGGGTGACCTCAACAGCGCCGACCGCCCGGGAACCCCTCATGCGAGCCATCACCGTCCAGGACCGCGACGCCGGTGTCAGCGGTCTCACCCTCACCGAACTGCCGCACCCGCACGCCGCCGAGAACGACGTCGTCGTGCGCGTCCACGCCGCCGGGTTCACCCCCGGCGAGCTGACCTGGCCCGGCACCTGGACCGACCGGGCCGGCCGTGACCGTACCCCGAGCGTGCCCGGTCACGAGCTGTCCGGCGTCGTCACCGAGCTGGGCTACGGAACCACAGGGCTGACCATCGGCCAGCGAGTGTTCGGCCTCGCGGACTGGACGCGCGACGGTTCACTGGCCGAGTACACCGCCGTCGAGGCCCGTAACCTCGCCCCGCTCCCGGCGGACGTCGACCACGTCATGGCTGCCGCCCTGCCGATCTCCGGGCTCACCGCCTGGCAGGCACTCTTCGACCACGCCCACCTCGCCACGGGGCAGACCGTGCTCGTCCACGGCGCCGCGGGCGGCGTCGGCTCCCTCGCCGTGCAGCTCGCCCGTGAGGTCGGCGCGCGGGTGATCGGCACCGGCCGGGCCGGCGACCGGGACACCGCGCTCGGGCTGGGCGTGGACACCTTCGTCGACCTCCAGGCCGAGGGCCTTGAGGACATCGATGACGTCGACGTGGTGTTCGACGTGATCGGCGGCGACATCCTCGACCGGTCCGCCGCGCTGGTCCGTCCCGGCGGCACGCTGGTCACCATCGCCCGGCCGGTGACCGTTCGGCCCGTGGACGGGCGAGCCGTCTTCTTCGTGGTCGAGTCCGACCGGGCCCGGCTCGCCGACCTCGCCCGGCGGCTGCGGGACGGGCGGCTCACACCGATCGTCGGTTCGGTCCGGCCGCTCACCGAGGCCGCCGCCGCGTTCGCCCCCGGCACCCGCACTCCCGGCAAGACGATCATCCGCGTCACGGACTGAGCAGGCGTGATCGGGCCTGATCGGGCGTGATCAGGCCGTGCGTATGGCTGCGGCTTGGCTTTTCAGGGTGGCCAGCAGGGCGCGGGACGTCTGGTTCGGTGGGGTGCCGGGGGCGGTGTAGGCGCCGATGTACCGCTTCGCCGTGGGGGTCACGGTCAGGGTGTGGGTGGCGGGGTGTGGCTCGACGGTGAGGGGGGGGGATGAACGCGATACCGACGCCCGCCGCGACCAGTGCCTGCATGAAGCGGAAGTCGCTGGACCGGCAGACCACTTTGGGACGGATGCCGTGCGCGGCGGCGAGCGCGTCGAGGGCGTTGCCCGGGAGGTCCCAGCCCTGGATCCACGGGTCGTCGGCCACCGCGTCGAGCCGGGCCGTGGAGCGCCGGGCGAGTGCGTGCCCCGACGGCACGACGAGGCGCAACTCGTCCTCCAGGAGCGGGTGATACGCGCACCGGCGCGCGGCCTCCGCCCAGCTCGGCGGGGGCCGTTCGCTCTGGAAGTGGTAGACGAGGGCCACATTGGCGCTGCCGTCGTTCAGCGCGGCGAGCGCCCGTACGGGCTCGGCCTCGATCACCGTCGTGTCCACCTGCGGTTCCGCACCGCTGTTGAGCGCGGCCAGCGCGGGTGCGACCAGGAGCACGCCCGCGCTGGGGAAGGTGGCGACGGTCAGCGAGGGCGGCCCCTCCTCCCGTAGCCGCGCGAGTGTTTTCTCCGCGCGGTGGAGTTCGCCGTGGATCGTGTCCGCCGTGCGGAGCAGGGCCTCGCCGGCCACGGTGAGCGTGACGCCTCGGGTGCTGCGCTCGAAGAGCCGGGTCCGCGCGGCACGTTCGAGGGCCGCCATCTGCTGGGAGACCGCCGAGGGAGTCAGCCGCAGGGCACCCGCCGCCTGAGCGAAGCTTCCCCGCCGGGCGACCTCGCGGAACAGCGCCAGCCGCTGTGCCTCGATCATTAGTTCTCCTTACGACGGGGTCAGTAATACCGTACTTCTGCTTAACGCCTGACGCTGCCAGCCTGGCGACATGACGGCAACGACAACGACGGCAACGACGGCAACGAAGTCCGTGAAGTCCCTGAAGGCGAGGATGCTGAGTTCGCGAGAGCGCTCCGGGGTCGCTCTGGCTCTGGCGGCGGTGTGTCTCATCGGAGGTTCCGTGGCCGCCGCGGGGCGGCTCCGCGACTTCCCGGTCATGGGCGGGCAGGCCGCGCGCTACGCGCTGGCGACCGTGTTCCTGATCCTCTGGGCCCGCATACGCGGACACACCTTCGTCCGCCCGACCCCCGTTCAGGCGCTGTGGATCGTCCTGCTGGCCGCGATGGGCATGGCCGGATACGGCGTCGTCCTGCTCCATGCCGTCTCGCTCACGGCGCCGGGCAATGTCGGCGTCGTCATCGGCGCCTCACCGCTGGTCATCGTCCTGGTCCGGGCTCTGCTCACGCGCACCCGCCCGTCACGGAATCTGATGGCCGGCGCGCTGTGTGTGGCGGCCGGTTCCGCCGTGCCCCAGCTGACCACCGGCGGTCAAGTGCAGTGGAGCGCGGCGGGGTTCGCGTGGTCGTGCCTCGCCCTGGCCTGCGGCGCCGCGATCACGCTGCTCGGCGCACCGCCCACCGAACAACTGGGAGCGCTGACCGTCACCACGTACGCGTGCGGGCTCGCGGCGGTGATGCTCTTCGTCGCCGCCCTGATCACGCGGACGGTCACCGGGACACCCGTGCTGCGCGCCCCGACAGCCGTCGAGTTCGCGGCACTCGCCTTCCTCGCCCTCGGCGTGACCACCGTGGTCTTTCTGCTCTGGTACGGAGCGATCGAACGGCTCGGCGCGGGCCGGACGGGACTCTTCAACGGCCTGACACCCGTGGCGTCCCTCATCGCCCTCTCCGTGACCGGAACAGCCACGGCCACCGTGCACCAGGCCGCAGGCGCCGCGCTGGTCCTCTTCGGAGTCGTCCTCGGACTCCGAAGGGCATGACCTCCGATCAGCTCAGCTCAGCTCAACTGTCGTACCGACATGAGGAGATGACGGTGGTCTTCGCGCGGAGTGTCGTCCCCGTTTCCGTCCCCCTCCTCGTGCCCTTCCGTCGCACCGCTGAGCAGCGCCCGCTGTCCCGGGCCCAGCAACTCGAAGCGCACGGCGGGGGCGTTGAAGGAGTTCAGGGCCTCCAGCAGATACACGGGGTTGAATGCGACCGTGATGTCCTCGGTGCCGGTCAGCGTTGCCGCGAGCCGCTGTGAGGCGATGTCGTCCTCGTAGCCCGCCTGGAGGAGGACCGTCCCACCGGCGGAGAAGTCGAGCCTGATCGGGCTGTTCGGCTCCGCGACGACCGCGACCCGGCGGACCGCGTCGGCCAGCGCTTCCCGCCGCGTGACCGCGACGGCCGGGCTCCCCAGCGCGAACAAGCCGTCGTAGCGCGGTAGCCGCCCTTCCAGCAACCGCAACGTCGTGCGCATCCCCTCCCCTTCGAAGGCGATCAGGCTCCCGCCCGAGCCACCCGAGCCACCCGAACCGCCCGAGCCACCCGAGTCGTTCAGCCCGATACGGATCAGTCCTGACTTCGCCAGGGAGCGGGACAGCTCGGTCAGTCTGCGGCCCGGAACCACCACCTCCGCACCCTCCGGCGCCGTCCCGTCCGGCTTCCACGGCACCGTACGCACCGCATACCGGTACCGGTCCGACGCGGCGAGGGTCATCGACTCGCCGTGCAGCCGGATCTGGATCCCCGTGAGGACCGGAAGCGAGTCGTCACGGCCCGCGGCGATGGCCACCTGCGCGACCGCCGCGGCGAACTCCGCCGCGTCCACCAATCCTCGGAAGGCGGGGAGTTCGGGCAGGGCCGGGTACTCGTCGGTGGGCAGGGTCGAAAGCCCGAAGCTCGTACCGCCGCCTTCGATCGTGAAGCGCGACCCCGCCAACGCGCAGGTCACCGTCGCATCGGGCAGCACCTTGCAGATGTCGAGCAGTCTGCGGCCCAGGACGAGTACCTGACCGGTGGCCGTGGTCTCCGCCGCCACCTCGATGTTCGCGGACGCCTCGTAGTCGAAGCCCGAGATACGGAGCCGGCCTTCCCCGACGTCCAGCAGCAGCCCGCCAAGCACGGGCACCGGCGAACGCGCCGGCAGCGACCTGGCCGCCCAGGCGACAGCCTCCACCAGGGCGCTTCGCTCGATCCGGAACTCCATCCGTCCATCCCCATCCGTCGTGCCAACCGGTCCGGGCACGCTATACGGCACCACTGACAATGGAGTCGCTCGCTGCTGGTCACGACCCGTACGGCAGGGGATCAGCCGCAGCCGCAAGTGGCGTGCGCGGTCGCGTAATCCCGCCCAAATGAGGGGCAGTTAGCCTCTGGAGTCCCGAGTACGCCGGTCTCGTACCGGCTGAATGGGTCAACTATCCGCCCAACCCGGCTGTAAGGCGTGTACCTGGGCAGGCTGGGGCCGTCCGTACCACCATGACGTTGGGATTCCCCCCATGCGCCGTCGCAATGCCGAGGCCCGCCGAGAACGGCGGATACACGATCAGCTCCACCACGTTCCCGAGGGCGAGTTGGGCGGTTCGGGAACGGACCATCGCCGACCGCCGGTGCCGTGTCAGTAAAGCCGAGCCCCGACATTCCCTGGGCGGGAATGCCGGGGCTCGGCGCTCGGCTCGGTCACGTACGCGCCGAGGGTCCCGCTGTCGCGCCCGCGGGTTCGAGGTCAGGCGTGCCCTTCTCCCTTTGCTGGGGCGTGAGTTGGCGCCTGAACAGCGCGCTGGGCCACCACATCCATCGGTCCGCGTCCAGGGTCAGCGCGGTGACCAGGACCGAGCGGACGATCATGGTGTCGAGCAGCACGCCGAACGCGACCGCGAACCCCAGCTCGGCCGCGAACACCAGCGGCAGCGAGGCCATCGCGGCGAAGGTTCCGGCCAGCACCAGACCCGCTGAGGTGATCACACCCCCGGTGGTGGACAGGCCGGTCAGCGCGCCGCGCCGGGTGCCGTGCAGCAGGGCGACCTCGCGTACCCGGGTGACCAGGAAGATGTTGTAGTCGATGCCCAGGGCGACCAGGAACACGAAGGTCAGAAGGGGGAAGTTGGCGTCCGCACCGGCGAAGTGGAACACATGGTTGAACACCAGGCTGCTCACGCCCATGGCCGCCGCGAACGACAGCACCACCGTCGCCATCAGCAGCAGCGGCGCGACGATGGCCCGTAGCAGCAGCGCGAGGATCAGGAACACCACGACCAGCACGATGGGGATGATCAACTTCGAGTCGTGGGTGGCCGCTTCGCGTGTGTCGAGCATGATCGCCGTGTTGCCGCCGACCTGGGCGTCGGCGCCGTCGATCGTGTGGACCGCGGTTCTGGCCCGTTCGACGGTGCGCATCGCGGTCGTGCTGGTGGGAGAGTCCGCCAACTCCCCCAGAATCATGGCCTCGTCACCCTTGACCACCGGCGGCGAGACCTCGGCGACTCCTGGTACGCCGGACAGCGCGGTCCTCACCTGCTCGGCCGACGCCGCCTTGGCCACGACGTAGACGGGGTCGCCCGATCCGGCCGGGAAGTGCCTGTTCTTGATCTCCTCGCCTACGGCCATCTGCGGCTTGTCGGTGAACTGGTCCGTGTTGGAGAGCCCGTCGGCCTTGAGCCCGAACGCTCCGATCGCCATGACGCCGAGGGCGAGAGCGGTGCCGATCCACACGATGCGGGGGCGGCCGGCGACGGCGTTGCCGACCCGGGTCCAGATGCCCTCCTTGGTCGCCCCGGCCGATCCGTACGCCGGCTTCACCGGCCAGAAGATCCAGCGGTCGCAGATGACCAGCAGCGCCGGCATCAGGGTGACCATGGCGAGCAGTCCGACGAGGATGCCGATGGCGCAGGCGGGGCCGAGCCCCTGGGTGGAGTTGAGGGTGGCCAGCATCAGTAGCATCAGGCTGACCGCGACGGTCGCGGCGCTGGCGATGATCGCGGGACCTGAGCGGTGCAGGGCCTCCGCCATCGCCTCGTGCCGGTCCTCGTGCCGCCGCAACTCCTCCCGGTACCGCGAGGTGAGCAGGAGCGCGTAGTCGGTGGCGGCGCCGAACACCAGCACCGTCAGTATGAAGCTGGTCTGTGTGTTGACGACGAGTCCGGCGTTCTTCGCCAGGAGATAGATCACCGCCTCCGAAGTGATCAGCGCGCCGCCGGCGGTCAGCAGGGGCAGCAGAGGCAGTACGGGGCTGCGGTAGGTGAGCAGCAGGATCACGACCACGACCGCCGCCGTGATCGCGGTGAGGCCGCCTCCGCCGCCGAATGCCTTGATCGAGTCGGCCGCGTAGCCGGCCGGTCCGGTGACGTGGAACCCGAGCCCGCCCGTGTCCTCCTCCTCGCCGACCCCTCCGTTCTTGCCGACCTCGGTGATCGCGTCGACGACCTTGTTGATCCCGGCCCAGCCGCTCTTGTCCTTCTGCACCTGGACCGCGGTCTGGATGGCCTTGCCGTCCTCGGACTTCAGTGGGCCCTGTGGCTCCCCGACGACCTTCTCGACGTCCTGGAAGGCCGCCGCGTCGGCTCGGGCCTTGGCCATGTCGGCGGAGGTGATGCCGCCGGGCCGGTCGTAGACGACCAGCGCGAGCACGGTGTCGGTGGACCCGAACTTCTCGGCCCGCTCGACCACCGCGGTCGACTCCGCGTCACCGGGCAACCAGGCCGAGTTGTCGTTCTCCTGAACGTCGCCGAGCTTGCCGGCCAGCATGAGGGCCGGGATCAGCAGGGCCACCCAGAGGGCGAGGACGACCCATTTCGCCCTCCTGCCACTGGGGAGGGACGCCAGTTTTCGCATCGTGTGCATTCCTCTCATGAGCAGTGTCCTCGGCGTTCAGTCGACGCGAGAGAGCTTGTCGGGGTTGGCGATGGCGTAGATCCCGCACACCTGGTCGCCCTCCGGGGTGAGGTCGATGACGACGACGGCGTAGGGGGCGTCGTCGTCCAGGAGCAGGACCGCCGGGTCGCCGTTGACGCTGCGGAAGGCGATGTCGAGGTCCATGCCGGAACTGGGGGCGACGGCGGCGAGCAGGCGGGCGACCTTGTCGCGGCCACGGACCGGCCGCGAGCCCACGGCTCCCTGAGCCTTGCCTCCGCCGTCGCTCCACATGGTCACGTCCGGCGCGAGGATCTCTAGGAGGGCGTCCAGGTCACCGCCGAGCGCGGCGGCCACGAACCGTTCGGTCACCTGCTGCCGGACATGCGGGGCGGGCTGGTAGCGGGGGCGTCGGGCCTGGACGTGCTCGCGGGCACGATGGGCGAGTTGGCGGATCGCGGCGGGACTGCGGTCGAGGATCTCCGCGATCTCGGTGTGGGCGTAGCCGAACACCTCGTGCAGGACGAACACCCCGCGCTCCAGCGGAGTGAGGGTCTGGAGGATCACCAGCAGCGCCATCGACACCGATTCGGTGCGTACGGCGATATCCGCGGCGTCCTCGGTGACGGGAGCGCCGGGGAGGGAGCTGACCAGCGGTTCGGGAAGCCACGGTCCCGTGTAGGTCTCACGGCGCCGGCTGATGGCGGCCTGGTGGGCGAGGGCCCGGTTGACCGCGATCCGCACCAGGTAGGCGCGTGGGCTGTCGATCGGGTCCGTGTTCGGTGTCTGGTTCCTGCTCGTCCAGGCCAGCCAGGTCTCCTGGAGTACGTCCTCGGTGTCGGCGATTTCGCCGAGCATGTTGTACACGAGGGAGAACAGCAGCTCACGGTGCTCGTGGAACACCTGCGTCGCGGCATTCGCCACCGGATCCGACACCGCCGTCCACGGGCAGCCTTCGGACAGGGCGGGCTGGGGGTCTGGCGGGCGGTGGTGGTGCGTCATGGGTCCTCCCGTCGCGGATACGTTCTGGCGTTGGGAGCGATTTGGGTGCTCGGAGTGTGACATCCATTCCGGGAATGTGACTCGCATCACAAGGTGTGGGCGGCGGATCCAGGGCGGCGGATCGGCGAGGGCGCGGTCGTAGCGGAACGATTACATCCGCAACTCTTGATCGGGTACTGTCTGCCCGCGTGAGAGCGGGCACCGTCCGTAACTCACCTTGTGGTCCTGTGAATTGGGGCGAACCACGTGCCTGGCAGGACCGTTCTACGGGGAAGGCAATGACCATGAAGACCCATTTGCTCAAGCGATGTGCAGCCGTCCTGGGTGGCGTCGCGCTGATCGGTACGGTCGGTGTCTCGACCGCGTCCGCCGAGCCGGCCTCGGCACAGGGCGGCCTCTACACGGTGTGTTCCAACAAGCTGTTGCCCGACTACAGGTTCTGCGCGGCGGAGGCGGACTGGTGGTGGGGCATGAACGAGGTGATGGTCTTCGACAAGGCGGACGACGGTCAGGACGCGTTGGTGCGTTACATCCGGCACGACAAGGGGACGACCGTGCGGACCGCCTGGGACCACAACTACGCCGACAAGCAGGGCACGCACGTCCAGTTGACCGATCTCGCGCCGACGACGGAGATCAGCATTCAGGCGTGCCTGGGTGACTACACGACGAAGAGGGTGATCGAGGAGACGTGCAGCAGGTGGGGCACGACCGTCGCCGACCCGTCGCCCCTGAAGTGAACACCTGCCTCTGACCCTCTCGGCTGACCCCGGGGGTCGGCGGCGGATGTGATGACCGCGATCTCCGGTCCCCACCCCTGGACGGGACCGGAGTTCTCGCGGCGACGGAGACCACCGAGGAACCGGCGTGATCAACCGGTCAGCGTCTCCGTGATCTGACGTGTGGTCGCGGTGGCGATACGGGGGCTGACGGCCGCGTACGACGTGTACGCGTTCAGGCCGGTCGTCAGTGCCCAGCCCCGCCCCCGGGCCCAGGTCGCGTCGTCCACGTCGAGTGCGGTGCGGAACACCGACCGGCTCGCCGCCGACATCAGTGTGAACGCGATCATCAAGTCGGGGGCGGGGTCGCCGATTCCCAGGCTCCCGAAGTCGATGACCGCGCTGAGCCGGCCGTCCACCGTCAGCAGATTGCCGGTATGGAAGTCGCCGTGGAACCAGACCGGGTCGCGGTCCCAGGCGGGGGCGTCGAGTGCCGCGTCCCAGAGTTCGGTGAGGGCCGCCGTGTCGAAGACGCCGTCCACTTCGGCGAGGGCGGTGCGGGTCGCCTCGTCCCGGTCGGCCAGAGATTCGGCGGTGAGGTCGTCGCCTGAGGTGCCCGGGGCTTCATCGGTCGCGTATCGCTGAAGGGCGGTCAGGAACTCGGCCAGTTCCAGAGCCACTTCGGCGGAGTCCGCCAGCGCGTCGACGGTGGCCACCTTGCCGTCCAGCCAGCGGGACACCGCCCACGGCCACGGGTATCCGAAGTCGGGCTCACCGACACCGACCGGTTCCGGGACGGCCAGCGGCAGTTGCGGGGCGAGCCGGGGGAGCCAGGCGTACTCCTTCCTGGCCTGCCCGATCGCCCCTGCGTGACGCGGCAGCCGCACGGACAGCCGCTCGCCCAGCCGGTAGATCACATGGTCCGAACCGGCCGGGTCCAGCAAGTCGAGGGGCTGGTCGGCCCATTGGGGGAACTGGCTGCCGACGAGACGTCGTACGAGGTCGGCGTCGATCTTCGGACGCATCGGAGGCTTCGGACGCATGGCCCTATCAGAGCCCGTGAGCCTCATCCCCGTCGACCGGATTTCCGCTGACGCCCGGGGAACGGGTTCGCGCGTTGGCCAGATTCGACCGCACGGTCCGGGTCAACGGGTGGTCCTCGCCCAACACCCGTACGCAGTCGGCCGCGACACTCTCGAAGAGCGGGACGGCCCGGTCCAGGTCCCCCAAGATCTCGTGGACACCGGCGAGGTTGTTGCGGCTGGCCAGGAGGTCGGGGTGGTCCTTGCTCAGCACGCGTGCGCGGTCCTTCAGGACGCCCTCGAAGAGGGATATCGCCCGGTCCACGTCGCCCGTCGCCTGACAGGCGTAGGCGAGATTGCTCAGGGTGGTCAGGGTGTGAGGGTGGTCCTTGCCCAGGAGGCGTACGTAGTCATGGACCAGATCGTCCAACAGGCTCACTGCCCGACCCGGATCGCCTGCCGCTTCGTAGGCGAGGGCGAGATTGCCGCGACTGAGCAGAAGGTCCGGGTGGTCCTCGCTCAGGATGCGGTCGCGATCCTTGAGGATGTCCTCGAACAGGGTGACGGCGCGGTCCAGATCACCGGTCGCCTGACAGGCGGCGGCGAGGTTGTTGCGCGCGCTCAGATTCCAGGGATCATCCTCGGCCGCGATCCGTGTGCCGTCCCTCACGAGGGCTTCGTAGAGCCGGACGGCTCGGTCGACGTGTCCGGCTTCCTGGTAGGCGTTGGCGAGGTTGTTACGGGCCGCCAGGGTGTTGAAGTCGTCCTCGCCCAGCACCCGCGCGCAGTCCGTGACGATGCGCTCATGCGCCGGTATGGCCCGGTCCAGATCACCGGCCCTCACGTACACGCTCGCGAGGTTCATCCGGGCGACCAGGGTGTGGGGGTCGTCCTCGTCCAGGAGGCGCGCGCAGTCGCTGACGACGGCGTCGAGCAGAGTCATCGCCCGATCCAACTCGCCGGCCGTGAGGTGGGCGATGCCGAGACCGGTGCGGGCGGACAGGACCTGGCGGTGGTCCTTGCCCCGGACGCGGGTGAGGTCTTTGACGAGGTCTTTGTGGGACCGGAGGGCGCGGTCCAGTTGTCCGGCCTGCTGATAGGCGTGGGCGAGGTTCTTGCGGGCCGCCAGGGTGTTGGGATGGTCCTCGCCCAGGGCCCGTACGCAGTAGTCGTGCGCGCGGTGAAGGTGGTGCAGGGCTTCTTTGGGGGCCCCTTGCGCGGCGAGGAACTGCCCCGCGTGGTACAGCAGTTCAGCCGCTTGCGACCGGTCGTCGTCGGGCCGGCTGTGCTTCGCCAGATCGACCACGTGAGGAGTGAGCGCCCGGCACAGGGGCCACGCCCACAGCGCATGAGGGGTCGCGGGATAGGCCGAGGACAGCAAGAAGGTGGCCGTATGGCGCGCGGCTTCGATGTCCTCGCTCCGGCGGTAAGGGTCATCGGCATCGGGCGTGCGGGCAAGGGCCTGGACCAGGCGATGGACACTCAAGGTCCCGTCCCCGTTGTCGGTGACCATGTTGTAGGCGAACAACGGGCCTACAGACTTGGCGAGTTCCCGGGCCGGTACCAGAACCTCGAACAGGGAACGGGGAATCGCGTCGGGTGCGAACCACGCGAGGACGCGGAGCAGGATGCGGGAGCCCTCGGGCAGCCGGTCCAAGGTGATCCGCCAGACCCGCGCGATCGTCCGGTCCGTGTCACCGCCCTCGGTGGTGTCCGCCAGTACCTCACCCGGCGCTTCCGCAAGCATCCCCCGGTACTCCCGGGGCCCCGTACCGGTCTCGGCGCAGAAGGCGGCGGCCTGCTCCACGGCGAGCGGGAGGAACCCCAACTCGGCACAGAGTAGAGCGACTTCAAGCAGGGATACGGATGTGCTGGGTCGCCCGTGCGTCACGATCCGCGTGAACAGGTCCACGGCCTCGTCCCGTTCCAGGACATCCAGGCGTAACGGCGTCGCGGTGCCGTGCCATCCGGTGGCGCGGCGCGTCGTGATCAGGAAACGCCCCGTACCCGTCCGGTCGAGTAACCGCCGCACGTGCTCGGGCCGGTCCACGTTGTCCAGGACGATCAGCCAGTCGTCGTGCGCGGTGAGCCACTGGAGCGCCCGCTCGACCAGGAAGGACTCGGGCAGCCCGGTGAGGGCGGGCTGAAGGGCGAGGGCGAGCGCGGCTAGCCCCGAGTCGACGGCGGACTCGCTGTCGGCGGTGATCCACCAGCGGGGATTACGGGCGCACCGGTGACCGGCCCAGCGCGCGGCGAGCGCGGACTTGCCGATGCCCCCGAGTCCGTGCACGGCCTGGATCACGACATCGCCGGGCGAGGCGAAAGCGGCGTCCAGCGCGTCGAGTTCACCCTCGCGTCCGACGAACAGATCCGCCCTGGGCACATTGCACAGCCGCTCCGGCGCCGGCACCTCCGTGACCGGCCGGTACGCGTCCGGCGGCAGGACGACCGCGTTCTCGATGTGCTGGGCGACCGCGCTGCCGATGTCGCCGCCCGCCGCTATCGAGCCCCGGTCCGCTTCGACATGCCGTCCCCCCGGGCGCCCGTCGCCCCCGGAACGCCGGAAGTTTCCCGTCATGCCGTCCATCATGGGGCACCGCACTGTGGCCGGTCAGCCGATGGCCGTACCGGCGTCTCGCGGGGCATCATCGTCCGTCAGGGCAACGGCAGTTCGTAAGCCCCGAGAACTTCGAGAGCGTCAGGGCGCGTCAGAGAGCGAGGCATCACCGTGGGAGGCTCCGCCAAGCCCCGACGTCCGAAGGCGGCACCGGCGGCGCTGCGGTACGAGCGGCGGCGGTCCGTACCCCGGCGGGGCGCCGCGCGTACGAAGTCCGGGAAGGCACGGCGGTTCGGCTTCGGGCTCCTCGTCTTCCTGGTGTTCGCGGGCGGCATCGTGCTGCTGGCGCTCGTCGACTCGCTCTGGGGCGACGACACCTGGCGCTGGGCGGCCGACACCTGGCCCGGCGGCGCCTACGGTTTCGCCCTGACCATCGGTGCCGTGGCCCCCTGCCTCGTCGCCCTGTCGGCGTGGGCGGTGAGCCGACCGGGCCGCCGGTCGTGGAAGACCCGTTCCGCCCGCTCCCTGGGCCACTTCGCTCTGGCGGTCGTGGCGGCGGCACCCCTGCTGCCCTTCGTGGTCCTCGCCTTCAACGCCGCGAATGACGGTGAGACCAGGCGGGGCCCCTCCGGCACCCCGAGCTGGGCGTTCCGCCATTACGACTGGCTGTGGGCGGTGGGCCTGACCGCGACCGTCATCGTCACCGTCCTGCTCATATGGGTCACCGCGACCCTGGGCCGACGCGACCCCGGCCCACTGGGTGCCGGCCGCTAGGACCGCCCCGCCACCCGGTCCGCGATCCGTGCCAGCCGTGACGAGTCCGTCGAGCGCGTGGTGAGTTCGTGACGGTCGGCCGCGCTGTACGTGGCGTACATGCCGTGCACCCCCAGCCACCGCAGCGGCTCCGGCTCCCACTTGCGGACCTTGTGGTTCACCCAGGGGAGCGCGGTCAGATCGGTGGGGCCCGACTGGGCCGAGTCCTGCTGGACCAGGTCCCGCAGGGTACGCGCCGCGAGGTTGGCGGTCGCGACACCGGAACCGACGTATCCGCCCGCCCAGCCGAGGCCCGTGGCCCGGTCGAGGGTGACCGTGGCGCACCAGTCACGCGGCACGCCCAGCACACCCGACCACGCGTGGGCCACCTCGACCCCCGCCAGCTGCGGGAAGAAACGGGTCAGGATCCCGCGGAGCGCCTCGATCGTCCCGGCCTGGGTGCGCCCGTCGTTGTCGGTGCGCGAACCGAAGCGGTACGGGACGCCCCGGCCGCCCAGCGCGATCCGGCCGTCGGCGGTGCGCTGGGCGTACATATAGGCGTGCGCCATGTCGCCGAGGGTCTCGCGGCCCGCCCAGCCGATGGACTCCCACTGTTCGTCGGTGAGCGGCTCGGTGGCGATCATCGAGGAGTTCATCGGCAGCCAGGTGCGGCGCTGACCCTTGAGCGAGGCCGTGAAACCCTCCGTACAGCGCAGCACATAGGGCGCGCGGACCGTGCCGTACGGGGTGACCGCGTGCTTCGGCCTGATCTCCGTGACGGGCGTCGACTCGTGGATCGTCACGCCCAGCGCCTCCACCGCCCGCGCCAGGCCCCGTACCAGCTTCACGGGGTGCAGCCGGGCGCCGTGCGGGGTCCAGGAGGAGCCGAGTGCGCCGCTCACCCTGATCCGCTCGGCGGTCTCGTCGGCGTCGGCGAGCACCCGCTCCTTCTCGCCGTACCCGACCTCCGCCTCGTGGTACGCCTTCAGCCGGGCCAACTGCGCGGGTGTCAGGGCGACTTCGAGGACGCCGCCGTGGTGGATGTCGGCGTCGATGCCCTCGTCGCCCGCGACCCGGATGACCTCGCCGACCGTGTCGTTCATGGCCCGCTGGAGCCGGGCGGCGCTCTCCCTGCCGTGCAGCTTGGCGTACCGGTCACGGCCCGCGACCCCGTTGTACAGCCAGCCGCCGTTGCGGCCCGAGGCCCCGTAGCCGCAGAACTTCTGCTCCAGGACGGTGATCCGGAGGAAGGGCGCCGCCTTCTTCAGGTAGTACGCCGTCCACAGTCCGGTGTAGCCGCCGCCGACGATGACCACGTCGGCGCTCGCGTCGCCGGGGAAGGGTTCGCGCGGGGCGGGGATGCCCTCCCGCGCGTACCAGAACGATATGCCGCCGTTCACCGTGCTGCTGGTCGTGCTGCTCATGGGCGGGACGTTACCCGGTGTACGCGCCGTCTGCCCCGGGCGAGGGTGACCATCGGATTCCAGGCCGGACCCCGGCCCCGGGTCAGCGGATAGCAGGCCAGACCGATCAGGACGGAGGTGAAGTGCCCGAGGTCCGTGAAGGTGCGGCCGGTGATCAGCGGGGTGCCGTACACGAGCAGGACGCCGAGGAGGTAGAGATACCGCCAGGGGGACGCGATGCGGTACGTCAGGACGCCGACGACCCCGGCGAGCGCGTAACTCACGCCCACGTCCAGGGTGTTGACGGCCGAATGCGGCGCGATGCCGTGCCGGATCGCCCACAGCAGGGCGCCCTCGCTGATGAAGGTGGCCAGGATGTGCGCCGAGGCGGCGACCGTGAGCCAGCGAACGGTGCCGAGCCAGTGTTCCGCCTGCGCGTGGAAGACGGTGTAGAGGACGGCGTACGGGAGCCAGCGGCCCCCGTCGATCCACAGGGCACTGGAGAACAGGACCCGGACCGGGTCGCTCGACAGCTCGTGCAGATTGGTGGACCGCTGCCGCAGGAAGTCCTCCTCGAAGTCCGGCGACATCTGGTGCAGCGCGACGGTCGTCACGAACAGGATCGCCAGCCAGATGTACGTACCCGGCGCACGCCGCACATAGGACGCGACGGCGCGCGCCGCGACCTTGGCGGCGGAACGGAGGGTACGCAGACGGCCGCGCCGGTGCCGGTCGGCGCGGGCGTCGGGTGGGGGGCCCATGGGGTGATTCACGCATGGCGGGGGGCGGGGCGCATGTCAGGAGGGCGGGGTGGGGGTACGGGGGGATTCCGGGGCCGGACTTCAGTGGGTGGGGCGTGGGGCGCGGGATATCTAGGATCGGGAGGATGACCCGCCTCCCTGACATCGAGATTCCGGGCGAGCTGGCCGCCACGCAGACGAAGATCAACGGTGCGGCGGGCCGGGCGTTCATCGAGGGGCTGCCCGGGCGGGCGGCGGAGTACCTGGACCGGTGGGACCTGACCGTCACCGGGCCCTCGATGAACGGGATGGCCGCCCTGGTCCTGCCGGTCGTACGGTCCGACGGGACGCCCGCCGCGCTGAAGATGCAGATCAGGGACAGCGAGAGCGAGCACGAGTGGCTGGCTCTGCGGCTCTGGGACGGCGCCGGGACCGCCCGGCTGCTCGACCACGACAAGGACACCGCGACCCTGCTCCTCGAACGGCTGGACGAGTCCCGCCATCTCTCCGACGTCGAGGACTCCCGCGCGGCCGTACGGATCCTCGCCGATCTGCTGGCCCGGCTCACCGCCCTGCCGGGGCCTGTCGGGGTGCGGCGGCTCGCGGACATCGCGACGGACATGCTCACCGGACTGCCGGACGCGCTGCCCCGCGTACCGGACCTCGCGGCCCGGCGGATCGTCGCGGACTGCGGAGCCGCCGTACGCGAGGTGCTCGGCGAGCCCGGCGACCGGCTGCTGCACTGGGACCTGCACTACGACAACATCCTCGCCGCCGCACGCGAACCCTGGCTCGCCATTGACCCGAAACCGCTGGTCGGCGACCCGGGCTTCGACCTGCTGCCCGCCCTCGGCAACCGGTACGACGAGGACGAGGTGCTGTGGCGCTTCGACCTGATGACGGACGTACTGGACCTGGACCGGCGGCGCGCGGCGGCCTGGACGCTCGGCCGGGTGCTCCAGAACACGCTGTGGGACATCCAGGACGGCGAGCCCGTACAGGCGACGCAGATGCGGATCGGGGAGTTGTTGGTGGCGGGGCGGTTGTAGCGGCGCCACGGTGGGGTGAGGTGGCGGTTGAGGTGGCTCAGCCGGTTGAGCCGCGCAGGAGGCGTCGGACGGCGTCGGTCACGAGGTCGTCGGGGTGGTGCGCGGGGGGCAGGGCGCCGCCGGCGGTCAGGGCGGCGATGCCCTGGAGCGTGGCGAGGAGGATCACGCCGAAGCGTTCGGGGTCACCGATCTCCGTATCGCTGTCGGCGAGGAGACCGAGCAGGATCACGCCGCAGGCGTCGGAGGCCGTGCGGAGGTCGGCGCTCGGTTCACGGTGCTTGCGCGCGTGCATCAGCTCAAGGAGCGCCGGGTGGTCGGTGGCGAAACGGACGTAGGCGAGCGCGGTGCCGATCACGCGGTCCGTGAATGCCCCGCTGCCGGAGGTGGCTTCCGTCGTCGGTTCGGAGGCGGCGTCCTTCGAGGCGGCTTCCTTCAGTTGCGTGCCGAGCCGGTCGAAACCTTCGACGGCGAGTGCGTCGAGCAGGTCCTGCTTGTCCGGGAAGTGCCGGCCGGGGGCCGCGTGGGACACCCCGATGTCGCGGGCCAGGGAGCGCAGGGACAGAGCATCGACGCCGTCCGTGGCGATGACGGCTTCGGCGCGGGCCAGCAACTCGGTCCGCAGGTTTCCGTGGTGGTACGCCATGCCGGGCACCCTAGCAGCCGATGTTGTCATTGACAGCATTGTAGTCACCGCCTACATTGAATGCTCGGCCAGTGCGTATGACCGAGTGGGAACCCACGACAAGAAAGTTGGGCACACGGATGAAGGCGATCATCTTCGGGGCGACCGGCATGGTCGGTCAGGGCGTTCTGCGCGAGTGTCTGCGCGACCCCGCCGTGACCGAGGTGCTCGCCATCGGGCGAACCCCCACCGGTGTCGACCACCCGAAACTGCGGGAGATCACGGACCCGGACGTCGCACGGTTGATGGCGCGGTACGGATCGGCGGCCGAAGAGGCGGCCGGATCGGCGGACGCGAACGAGCCTGCGGCCGACGAATCGGCCGACGAGTTGCCCAGTGAACTGTCCGGCGAACTGTCCGGCTACGACGCCTGCTTCTTCTGCCTCGGCGTCTCCTCCGTCGGCCAGTCGGAAGAGGCGTACCGGCGCGTCACCCACGACCTCACCCTGACCGCGGCCCGCACCCTGTCCGCCGCCAACCCGAACCTGACGTTCGTCTACGTCTCCGGGCAGGGCAGCGACAGCAGCGAACAGGGCCGCGTCATGTGGGCCCGGGTCAAGGGCGAGACCGAGAACCATCTGCTCGCCCTCCCCATGAACACCTACCTCTTCCGCCCCGGATACATCCAGCCCCTGCACGGCATCACCTCGAAGACCCCTCTGTACCGCGCGCTGTACGCGGTGGCCCGCCCCCTCTACCCCCTGATCCGGAGGCTGGCGCCGAGCCATGTCACCACCACCGAACAGCTCGCCCGCGCGATGATCAACATCGCCACCACCGGCGCTCCCCAACGCCACCTGGACAGCCGTCGGATCAACGCCGTGGCCCGCGGCCTGTGACCGGATGCGCGGAGGCTAGCGTGAGGCCATGATTCGTACCGCTGTCCCCGCCGACGTCCCCGTCATCCACGCCATGGTCCGTGAGCTGGCCGTGTACGAGAAGGCCGAGCACGAGGCGCGCGCGAGCGAGGCGCAGCTCCACGAGGCGCTGTTCGGGGAGCGGCCCGCCGCGTACGCGCATCTCGCGGTCGACGACGGGACCGGCGAACCGGTCGGCTTCGCGCTCTGGTTCCTCAACTTCTCGACCTGGCGCGGCGTGCACGGCATCTACCTGGAGGACCTCTACGTACGTCCCGACCGGCGCGGCGGCGGCCACGGCAAGGCGCTCCTGAGCGAACTGGCACGGATCTGCGTCGCGCGCGGCTACGAGCGCCTGGAGTGGTCGGTCCTCAACTGGAACCAGCCCTCGATCGACTTCTACCGCTCCCTCGGCGCACAGCCCCAGGACGAGTGGACGGTGTACCGGATGACGGACGCGTCCCTGGCCGCCCTGGGGACCTCCGGGGTCACGTCGCCGGTTCGGTGACCGGGCCCTCCCGGGCCGCCGGGTGCTTCGGCGGGGGTTTCACGGTGACCATAAGGCCGGCCATGACCGCGGCGGCGAGCATGATGGCGACCGCACACCAGATGGCGACGGTGTAGCCGTGCACCACACCCACCCGGGTGATCTCCTCGACCTGGGTCGGGTTCCGCAGATGGGCGACCACATACGCCGCCGCCGTACTCGTCGCGATCGTGTTGAGCAGCGCCGTACCGATGGAACCGCCCACCTGCTGCGAGGTGTTGACGGTGGCCGACGTGACTCCCGAGTCCTGCGGCGCCACACCCTGTGTCGCGGTCGCCATCACCGGCATGAAGGTCATGCCCATGCCCAGGCCGATCAGCAACTCGGCGGGCAGCAGATGGGTGGCGTACTCGGCCTGCACGGTGAGCTGCGTGAGGATCGCCAGCCCACCCGACGCGAGCAGCAGCCCCGGGACCATCAGGAAGCGGGGCGGCAGACGCCCCATCAGCCGGGCCGACACCTGGGTCGACCCGATGATGATCATCACCGTCATCGGCAGGAACGCCATCCCCGTCTTCAGCGGCGAGTACCCCAGCACCGTCTGGAAGTAGTACGTCATGAACAGGAATGTGCCGAACAGCCCGATCGTCGTCAGCCCCATCGTCAGGAAGCAGCCCGCGCGGTTGCGGTCCCGGATGATGTGCAGCGGCAGCAGGGGATGAGTGGCCCGGGTCTGCCACCAGACGAACGCGAGCAACAGCGCGACCCCTCCGGCGAGCAGCCCCAGGACGAGCGGGTCCGTCCAGCCCCGCGGCTCCGCCTCGCTGAACCCGTACACGATGGCGACCAGACCCCCGCACCCCAGCACCACACCCGGTATGTCGAGCCGCGCCTCGGCATGTCCCGGCCGGTCGTGCAGCAGCGCGGACGCCCCGAACACGGCGATGATCGCGATCGGCACGTTCACATACAGACACCAGCGCCAGTCCAGGTACTCGGTCAGCACACCACCCGCGATCAGGCCGATCGCCGAGCCGGCGCCCGCGATGGCACCGTAGATACCGAAGGCTTTCGCGCGCTCCTTTGGATCCGAGAACGACGTCGTCAGCAGCGACAGCGCCGACGGCGCGAGCAGCGCGGCGAACGTGCCCTGGAGCGCACGCGCACCGAACAGCATCCCGCTGTTGACCGCCGCCCCGCCCAACCCGCTCGCCGCCGCGAACCCGATCAGCCCGATCACGAACGTCCGCTTGCGGCCCACGTAGTCGGCGATCCGCCCACCGAGCAGCAGCAGCCCGCCGAACGCCAGCGTGTACGCCGTGATGACCCACTGCCGGTTGCCGTTGGAGATGTGCAGGTCCATCTGGGCCGAGGGGAGGGCGATGTTCACGATGGTGGCGTCGAGCACCACCATCAGCTGCGCCAGCGCGATGATCACGAGCCCCCACCAGCGGTGCGGGTCCTGCCCCTCGTAGGCGCCCCGCGTTCCCTCGGCCATTCCCTCGGCCGTTCCCCGGGCGACTCCCTCGGGCTCGCGCCCCGGGGTATCGCCTGGTCGGCGGATGCTCATCCAGCCAGAACACCACGGAAAGGGACGGGTCGCATCCGGACCGGGACGGGGTGACGGGCCGTGTGTCGGGCCCTGTGTCGGGCCCTGTGCCAAAGGCCCTCGCTACGGTTCCAGGACGACCTTGCCCGTGGTGGCTCGGGACTCCAGGTCGCGGTGGGCGGTGGCGGCGTCCGCGAGGGGGTAGCGCTGGGTCGCCGGTACGAGACGGCCGGCCGCCGCCCCGGCCAGGGCCCTCAGCTCCAGGGTACGAATCGGGCTGACACCCCCCGCCTTCCGCATCATCACCGGGCCCAGTACCTGCTCCGACGTGATGTCCCGGCTGTCGAGATACTCCTCCGAGAACGTCAGCGGCCCACCGTCGTGCAAGCCCTTCCCCGACCAGCCGAACACCACATGGTGGCCGCCGGGCCCGAGCAGATCGACCGCTTCCCGCCCCGCGTCACCCCCGACCCCGTCGAACACGATCGTCGCCGCCCGCCCCTGCCCGGACGGACTCACCGGCAACTCCCGCAGAAACTCCCTTACCTTCTCCGGCCATCCCGCCTCCTTGTAGTCGACCGCCAGATCCGCCCCGTTCTCCCGTACCCTCCTCACCTTCTCCGGACCGCCCGCCAACCCGACCACCACGGCGCCGGCGTGCTTCGCGTACTGCGTCAGCAGCGTCCCGATTCCTCCCGCCGCGGCGGGAATCACCACGACGTCCTCGGCCGACGGCTCCGCGAACTGCACGATCCCCATCGCCGTACGCCCCGTACCGATCATCGCGACCGCCTCCGCGTAGTCCAGCCGCCCCGGTATCTCATGCAGACGGTCGGCATCCGCGACGGCGAGTTCGGCATACCCGCCCGGGGCGAACCCGAGATGGGCGACCACCCGCTTGCCCAGCCACTCCCCGGCGACCCCGTCCCCGAGCGCCGTGACCGTACCCGCGACCTCCCGGCCCGGGATCGTCGGCAACTCGGGCGGCTCCGGCAGCGGCCCCCGCATCCCCTCCCGTATCGCCGTGTCCAGCAGATGCACCCCGGCCGCGGCGACGGCGATCACGACCTGACCCGGCCCCGGCACCGGATCGTCGGTCTTCTCATACCTCAGGTTCGCGGCCGGACCGAAGGCGTGCAGACGGATGGCATGCATGGCGGAATCTCCCTAGAGACGGATGACAGGGACGATCTGACACCCGAACTCTCATACCTCAAGCTCACTTGAGGTCAAGCCCGGGACCAGCCGATGTCCCGAGCCGACTCCGCCCGCCCATCGCCAGCCCCTTTTCCTGTACCGGTCCCTGTCCCGGTCCCTGTCTCTGTTCCTGCACTGGTTCCTGTATCGGTGCCTGTTCCTGTACCGGTCCCGAGCCGCAGTGCCAGCGTCGCCGCCTCGATGCCGCTGGTGAACGACACCTCGGACAGCACCCCCGGCGCCGCCACCTGGTCACCGGCCAGGAACACCCCGTCTCCCCGGTCCACGGCCGGCCGGTCCCGCCAGGTCGTACCCGGCCGGTCGACCGCGCCCGTACGGCCCTGGGCCAGCGCCTCCCGGCGCCAGACCGTACGCTCCCGCCATCCATGGAAGCCCAGGTCGAGCAACTCCTCGGCGCGCGCGACGCCTTGGGCCTTGCTCTCGTCGGGGGCAATCGGGAACTGTCCCTGGAGCAACTGCTCCCCGTGCGGTGCCAGATCGCGGTCCTGGGCGGTGAACCGCTCGATCCAGCCCGGCGCGTCCAGGTCGGACACGACGAACGGGTCGCCCTTGCGGGTACGCAGCGCCAGATCGAGCAGCGCCGTGCGCCCGCTGTCCCACGTCAGCGAGAGGTCACGGAGGAGGCGGCGGGCAGCCTCCAGCGACGTCGCGACGATGACCGGGGTGTCCGTGGGCAGGGTGTCGACGCGGGACTGCGTCTCCACCCGGACCCCCAGGTTCCAGGCGTGGGCGGCCATCCGCTCGATGACGGTCGCCCAGCCGCCGCGCGGATAGTGGGCCTCCGGCGGCAGCTTCATGGCACGGCGCAACCGCTCCTGCACGAACGCGGCCGACAGGGAGCCCGGATCGTGATGGAACAGCGCGACCGCCGAGTAGTGCGCGGCGGCGAGCGCGCACTCCTCTCCTATGAGAGCTGCCGCCCAGGTGCGGAAGTCCGAGTCGACAGGGGCCTGTTCGGACCGGTGGCGCAGCAGTCTCAACATGGGGAACGGAGGGGTGCGGCGCAGAGTTCCCCGGCGCCGGAAACGCATTCGGGTGGCTTCCAGGGGCGGGATCGGGGCGAGCGGTCCGAGCAGGTCGCGCTGTCGTAGCCAGGTCCAGTGGGGTCCGCCGTTGTAGAGGGCGTGCGGGCCTTCGTTGGTCCGGTACGGGCCGTCGGCCGTCCGTGCCCGGCCGCCCAGGGTGTGGTGGGCCTCGTACACGGTGACCTTGGCGCCCGCCTCGGCGGCGGTGATCGCGGCGGTGAGTCCGGCGAAGCCGCCGCCGATGACGGTGATCGGGTGCATGGCTGGGGGTCTCCCTCGCGGTCGCGGGTGCTGTCCGGAGTACGACGGCGGAGGGGGGTGGAAATGTGACATCGGGGTGGCGGCGTGGCGGGGTGGGGCTGAGGTCGGGGGTGGGGGTGGCGGGGCAGTCGGCGGTGCGGCGGATGGTGCGGCCGGCGGTCCGGGTGGCGAGGGGTCTTCGAGGGTGTGGCCGGGGAGCGGTCGATGGGTGGTCGATGGGTGGTCGCGGCCGTGATCGGAGGAGTGATCAGGTGCGTGATCGGGGCGTCTGTGCTGGTCAGGGCGATTGTCAGTGGTGGGGTGCAGCATGGGGGCATGGTGCGAGGTGCGGCGGTGAAGAAGGCGCGGCGGCCCGAATTGCGGTTGCCGCCGTTGGTGGCGTACGAGAAAGGGGAGTTGGAGCCGGACGGGGATTACGACGGGGTGGAGTTCCGTGACCTCGACCTGGTGGGGCAGGACGGGGCGGGCGCCCGTTTCATGGACTGCGCGGTGACGGGCTGCGCGCTCGATGAGACCAGGCTGACCCGGGCCCGCTTCCTCGACTCGCGGCTCACGGAGGTGCGGGGAGTGGGGACGGACCTCGCCGGGGCGACGCTGCGGGACGTCGAGCTGGTCGATGCGCGGTTGGGCGGGGTGCAGTTGCACGGAGCGGTACTGGAAAGGGTGGTGGTGCGTGGCGGAAAGATCGACTATCTGAATCTGCGGCAGGCCCGGCTCAAGGACGTCGTCTTCGAGTCCTGCGTCCTCGCCGAGCCGGATTTCGGCGGCGCCGTGCTGGAGCGGGTGGAGTTCCAGGACTGCACACTCAAGGCGGCGGACCTGGGCGCCGCCAAGATGACGGACGTGGACCTACGGGGCGCGGCCCACCTGGAGATCACCCGAGGAGTACGGGGGCTTACGGGCGCGGTGATCTCTCCTCACCAGTTGCTGGATCTGGCCGAGTTGTTCGCGGGGGAGTTGGGGGTGCGGGTGGAGTCGGACTAGAGCCCGACGGCCAAAGACCGGGGCTTGGTCCCGTCGAACCTGGGGCGGCCGGCGGCCGGGCGGTGCTCCGGCGGGGGCGGTCGGGGTGGGGCGATGGCCAGAGGTGGGAGGCGGGGAGGTTGCGGATAGGGAGGTCGGAGATAGGGAGCACGGAGGTAAGACGGTTGGGCGGTGGGGCGGTGGGGCGGGTCTCCATGCCGCCGGACCCGGATGGCGGTGGCTGGGCGCCGTGGCGGCGGGATTCAACCTCGGGGTCTCGGTCTGACGGGGGCCGACCTCGGGTGAACGGGGTGACTCCTGGCCGGGGGATGGGTGTGGGTTCGGCGGGACGGGGGCTGCGGGATGCGGTGGTGGCTCGCCGGTGTCGCGGAGGGGTGTCCTTGCCAGGGGTGCGGGTGGGGTGATTCCCGGCTCGGGGGATGGGCGCCGTGGTGCGACGTGATGGGGTGGTCGGGCGGTGCCTGGGCGGTTTGGGCGAGGGCACTTCGCCGCAGGTTGGTCCGGGCAGTGCGCCGGTGGTGCGCGACGGGGTGGGGGACCTCGGGTTAGCGGGGGAGGCGGGGGAAGCGGGACTGGAGGGTCCAGGTGATGGGGTTGTCCGCCAAGCCCTCGTGGAGGTCGGTCAGGTCTGCCAGTAGGTCGTTCAGGAAGTCGCGTGCCTCGCGGCGGAGTTCGGTGTGGGAGAAGGTCAGCGGGGGTTCGTCCGCCGGCAGCCACTCGGCCTCGATGTCCACCCACCCGAAGCGGCGCTCGAAGAGAAGGCGGTCGGTGGACTCGGTGAAGTCCAGTTCGGCGTACTGGGGACGCGAGGCGCGGCTGCCGCGTGGGTCCTGGTCGAGCGTCTCCACGATGTCGCACAGCGCCCACGCGAAGTCGAGTACGGGTACCCATCCCCAGGCTGTGGACAGTTCCCGGTCCGCCTTGGTGTCGGCGAGGTAGACGTCACCGCAGAACAGATCGTGCCGCAGCGCGTGGACGTCGGCGCGGCGGTAGTCGGTCTGCGGGGGGTCCGGGAAACGGTTGGAGAGGGCGTATCCGATGTCGAGCACACGGGTGATGGTGTCACGGGGGTGAAGGCCCCCTGACGCGGGCGCGACCCCACCGCTCCGGTACCGGCCGCCGCATAGGATCTGCCCGTGGATCCGCACCCCACCGAGCCCCGTCCGACATCGGCCCACCGCAGCGACACGCTCCGCACCGACCCCCGCCCTGCCGAGCCCCGCCCCGCTGACATCCGTCCTGCCGAGCCCGGCACCAGCGACCCCGGCCGCACCGAGTCCCGTCCCAGCGACGCCGGTCCCGCCAGTGCTTGCCCCACTGGTGCCCGTTCGGCAGAGACCGATCCCAGCGGTACCGACCCTGCCAAGCCCCGCCCCACCGACCCCCGTCCCGCCGAGGCCGACACCGTCGACATCGACCACGCCGAACCGCGCCTCACCGACATGGGTCGCACCGAGTCCCGTCCCGCCGACCCTCCCCGCGACACCAACCCCACCGACCCCCGCCCCAACAGCCGCACCGACTCCCGCCCCCGCGTAGCTCCTCCCACCGCGCCGCGAGGCACCGCTTCCCGCCTCACCTCCCCCCACCACACCGACCCCCGCCTACCCCCTCCCCACCACACCCCTCCCCACCCGGCGAACACCCGCCCCCCGAAGCCCCGCCCCCCGGTCGCCCGTCGCACCCGGTCCCGGGCCGTTGTTCTAGGGGTTGGGCTTGGGTTGGTGCTGGTGGGGTGTGGGGGTGGGGGGACTCCTGGAAGTGTGGGGGTGCGGGATCCGTATTTTTCGGGGATGGGGAATGGGGGGTACGACGTCGCTCACTACGGGCTCACCCTCGCCTATGAACCGAAGTCGCAGCAGTTGACCGGTACCGCCGAGATCACGGCGCGGGCGACCAAGGAGCTCAGCGCGTTCAACCTCGACCTCAAGGGGCTGGACGTCCGGTCCGTGACCGTGGACGGCAGGACGGCGGAGACCGCACGTGCCGGGCAGGAGCTGACGGTCCGGCCGCATGACGACATCGGCAAGGGGGTGGAGTTCCGTACGACGGTCCGGTACGCGGGGAAGCCGGTGACGATCACCGATCCCGACGGTTCCGAGGAGGGCTGGCTGCGGAGCGGGGACGGTGCGCTCGGCCTGGGCGAACCCACCGGCTCGATGGCCTGGTACCCCGGCAATCACCACCCGTCCGACAAGGCGTCGTACGACATCGCGATCACGGTCCCGGAGGGGCTGAAGGCCGTGTCGAACGGGGAGTTGAGGAGCGAGCGGACCTCGGGCGGCCGGACGACGTTCCGCTGGCACGCCGGCGAACCGGTCGCGAGCTATGTGGCGACGGTGGCGATCGGCCCGTACGAGACGAAGACGTACGAGATCAAGGCGGCGGACGGGCGGAAGCTGCCCGTGTACGTCGCCGTCGACCCGGCGGAGGCGAAGACGAGCGAGAAGGTCCTCGACCGGATTCCGGAGATCGTGGCGTGGGAGGAGAAGAACTTCGGGGCGTACCCGTTCTCGTCGACCGGGGCCGTCGTCGCCCGGGACGGGGCCGCGGGCTACGCGCTGGAGACCCAGAACCGGCCCGTCTTCCCCGGCGCCCCCGACCTCGGCACCCTCATCCATGAGATGGCCCACCAGTGGTGCGGCGACTCCGTGACCCCGAAGTCCTGGCGGGACATGTGGCTGAACGAAGGGTTCGCGACATACGCCGAGTGGATGTGGGACGAGGACCACGGAGGCGACAGCGCGCAGCACACCTTCGACGCGCTCTACCGCGGCGACTACTACGACGACGCCAAGGAAGGCAAGGCGGTCTGGGCCTACCCGCCCGCCACTCCGTCGAGCGCCGCGCACATCTCCGACAGTCCCGTCTACGAGCGGGGCGCGATGGTGCTGCACAAGGTGCGGCAGACCGTCGGCGACGACACCTTCCACTCGATCCTGAAGGGCTGGGCCGCCGCGCACCGGCACGGCAACGCCGGCACCGCCGACTTCATCGCCTATGTGGAGAAGGTGGCGGGGGGCGACGCGGGACCGACGTCGTCAAGGATGTCGAAGTTGCGGTACATCTGGGCGAGTTGGCTGTACGGGGACGGTAAGCCGAGTAGTCCGTAGCCAAGACAGGATCAAGACAAGACACGTCAAGGTAAGCCAGAGCCTCGGTGGGGCGGGCCGGGTGGCCTGCCCCACCGAGGCTCACGTGACCGGTGTCCCGATCAGACGTCGAGTCGGACGTCGAGTGAGACGTCGAATCAGACGTTGACGCCGAAGTCCTGGGCGATGCCGACCAGGCCCGAGGCATAGCCCTGGCCTACGGCGCGGAACTTCCACTCGGCGCCGTTGCGGTACAGCTCGCCGAAGACCATCGCCGTCTCCGTCGCGGCGTCCTCGCTCAGGTCGTAGCGCGCGATCTCGGTGCCGCCGGCCTGGTTGACGATGCGGATGTAGGCATTCCGCACCTGGCCGAAGTTCTGGCTGCGGCTCTCCGCCTCGTAGATCGAGACTGGGAAGACGATCTTGTCGATGTCGGCGGGGAGGCCGGCCAGGTTGACGTTGATCGCCTCGTCGTCGCCCGCGCCCTCGCCCGTGCGGTTGTCGCCGGTGTGGACGATGGTCTGGTCCGGCGTCTGCTTGTTGTTGAAGAAGATGAAGTGGGCGTCCGAATAGACCTTGCCCTCGGTGTTCACCGCGATGGCAGAGGCGTCGAGGTCGAAGTCGGTACCGGTCGTGCTCCGGACGTCCCAGCCGAGGCCGACGGTGACGGCGGTCAGGCCCGGTGCCTCCTTGGTGAGCGAGACATTGCCGCCCTTGGACAGGCTTACAGCCATGGGAAGTCCCTTTCCTTTGGTGTGCGGGCTCCGTACTGATGACGAAGCTACCGTCACCCCTATGAACGCCAAGGGGGGACCTGGAGGTTCCGGGTGTCTTTACTTTCTTTACTCGGCCTGATTTCGCCGTACGGGTGCCTCGGTTAGGCGTACGGGTTCGGCGTACAGGTTCGTCACACGCGTGGAAAAGCGGGTGACGCGAGGCGTTCGGGACGGGACCATGGAGCCATGCCTGGTCCTTACGTCATCCGTGGCTCGGTCGTCCTGCCGGACGCCGAGCTGATGTGGCGTTTCTCGCGTTCGTCGGGGCCCGGCGGACAGCATGTCAACACCAGCGACACACAGGTGGAGCTGCGGTTCGACGTCGCCGGTACGGACGCGCTGCCGCCGGTGTGGAAGGAGCGCGCGCTCGAACGGCTCGCGGACCGGTTGGTCGACGGGGTCGTGAGCGTACGGGCGTCGGAGCACCGGTCCCAGTGGCGGAACCGGGAGACGGCGGCTGTCCGCCTCGCGGGGCTCCTCGCGGAGGCGACGGCACCGCCACCCCGGCCCCGGAAGGCGACCCGGATCCCACGCGGGATCAATGAGCGGCGCCTGAGGGAGAAGAAGCAGCGTTCCGACACGAAGCGGGGGCGCTCGGGCCAGGGTTGGGGCACCTGAGGGACACCTGAGTGACACCTGAGGGCGCGCCCCTTCCTTGGACCTAGGTCCCATATCGGGCGGAGGCCCGATGTGAGGGCGGGCGGGCGCGGATAGCGTTTGGCCGTGCTGAACACGTTGAACACCCCCGCCGTCCCCGACACCGCCCTCGGTCGCCCGTCGGGCGGGCATGCTGAGGGGGTGAGCAACGAGGAGTTCCGCGCCGCGATGTCCCGGCTGGCCGCGGGTGTGGTGCTGGTGACCGCGCATGAACCCCAGCCCGACCCGGAAGGCCCGCGCGGCGAGGACGTCGGCATGACGGCGACCGCGTTCCTGTCGGTCTCGCTGGACCCGCCGCTGGTCCTGGTCAGTCTGCGCGAGGGCTCCCGCATGGATGACCTCCTCGCCGAACAGCCCCTGTGGGCGGTGTCCGTCCTGACGGAGAGCCAGCGGCACATCGCCGGGCGCTTCGCCATGAAGGGCCGTATCAGCGACCGTCTGCTGTTCGAGGACATCCCCTACATACGCGGTGAGGTGTCCGGCGCCCCGCTGGTCGGCGGCGCCCTCGCCACCCTGGAGTGCCGGACCGAGCAGCGGGTGGCGGCCGGTGACCACACCCTGGTCGTCGCCCGGGTCCTGACGGCGACGCTACCGAGCGCGGACAGCGACCCCCTGGCGTACTTCCGTGGCCGCTACCGCCAACTCGGCTGAGCGACACCAGCCACCGACACCAGCCCCTCGGCACCAGCCCCTCGGCACCGACCTCACCCGGCACCCCCCCACCCCACGGCACCCGAACCCGGCACCCCCGTACCCTCCACCCCCCGCCCGCCCCCCAAAGGGCTTTGCGGTAGTAATTCGTGCCCCCTTCACATACACGTGCCACCGCCCACCCCTCCCGACCTGTGACTTGAGTCACAGGGGCCATATTTTGTTGACCCTGTGTACCGAGTGGACAGCTCGCTGTGATTCAGTGGCGGGAACGCTGTATCTGGCCGAAGAGAATCCTGGAGTTGCTGTCGAGGTCTCGGGGAGAGCGAGCATGGAGACCGAGTCGGAGCCGTACGTCCGTCTTGCGACCCTGCGGCAGCTGCATCAGGTCATGGCCGACATGAATACGGCGCGAAGCCTGGCCGATACCTTGCAGACCGTCGCGGACGGCGTCGTGACGGGCCTCGGTTTCGAGCTGGCGTGCGTCAACCTCGTACGCCCGGACGGCGATCTCGTGGTCGCCGCCTTCTCCGGCAACGCCGCGGCGGAAGCCCTCATCACCGGCCGGGTCGGCCCCCGTACCTCCTGGGACCGCCGCCTGACCATGGGCGAGGCGTGGGGCACCCTCCGCTTCATTCCGCACAACGAGGGCTGGATCCTCGACGAGGACGACGTACCGCAGTGGTACACCGACGGTCCCGCACCCCGCTTCGAGGACGAGTGGCACCCCGCGGACCGGCTCTTCGCGCCCATGTGGGCCACCGGCAGATCCGGCGGCGAACTCATCGGCGTACTCTCCGTGGACCGGCCCCGGAATGGGCGGCTCCCCGGCGCATGGGGGCGCGAAGCGCTCCAGATGTACGCCTTCCAAGCCGCCATTGCGATCAGCAACGCCCGGCTGCGAGCAAACATGCAGCGCGCCCTGGTCCGCCTGGAGCGTGAACAGCAGGCGCTGCGGGCCAGCGAGGAGTCCTTCCGGCAGGCGTTCGAGTACGCGCCCAGCGGTATGGCCATCGCCGAGATGGGCGGGGATCAGCACGGGCGGATCCTGCGGACGAACGACGCCCTGTGCCGACTGCTCGGGCGGCCCGCCTCCGCCATGCGCCGGTACTCCTTCTCCGATCTCGTGCACCCCGAGGACATCGGCACCCTGCTGCGCACCTCCGCCGAAGGAGGCCGTGCCGAACTGCGGCTCGGGCGGCGCGACAACTCGTACGTCTGGGTCTCGCTGCGCAACTCCGTCGTCGCGGACGCCGCCGACGGCCCCCGCTTCCTGCTGACCCACGTCGAGGACATCGAGGAGCGCAAGGGCCGCGAACTCCAGCTCGCGCACCGCGCCAGCCACGACGCGCTCACCGGACTTCCGAACTCCGCCGAACTCCGCGCCCGCCTCTCGTCCCGGCTCTGCCGCCGCCCCCAGAGCACCCCGGCCGGTGCGGCGGAGTCGCTGGACGCGGCGTACGGCGGGCCCGGCCTCATCGCCTACGAGGGTCCCGCACCGGAATTCGGCGCCCTCGGTGATGTGCCGGGACTGCCGGTCGGCGGCTACGACCACCATGTGCACACCGTCGCGCCCGCCGACGACACCGACGACGGCACCAAGGGCCTCGCGGTGCTCTTCTGCGACCTCGACGGCTTCAAGTCCATCAACGACCGGTTCGGCCACCACACCGGTGACGCCGTCCTCATCGAGGTCGCCCGCCGCCTCACCAGCGGCGTGCGGGACGGGGACACCGTCGCCCGGCTCGGCGGCGACGAGTTCGTGGTGCTCGCCGACGGCCTCGGCCGCGCCGACGCCCAGGACCTCGCGGTACGCCTGCGGAACGCGATCATCCCGCCGATCCGGGTCGACGGCCGCGCGGTCCGCGTCGGCGCCAGTTTCGGCATCGGCTGGGCGCACTGCGGTATGTCGGCGGAAGAGGTCCTGCAATCCGCCGACCAGCGGATGTATATCGAGAAGCGGTCCCGCGCCAAGCAGCACCGGCGGGCCGGCTGACCATCGGACCCACACCGGCCGACCATCGGGCCCGCGCCCGCTGACCACCGGACCGACCGCCCGCCGACCACCGGACGCACCGCTCGCCGACCGGCGGGCCCACCGCCCGTGGCGATCACCCCCGCTCGACGTCACCCATTCGGGTCATCCGGAGCGGGTAGGCTCGCCCGCATCACAGACCGCACGCGCTGAGGAGTGACCAAGGGATGACGGCCGGCAACAACGGCGCGAGCACGCCCGAGGACGACGACCCGTTCGGCTACCTCTACGAGGACGGCCGGGCCGCCGGAGCCACCCCACCCAGCGGTGGCGGCGGATACGGATATCCGGGTCCGCGCTCCTACAACCAGGTGCGTCCCGTGGGCGAGCGCCAGTACGGGCAGCAGGGACAGCAGGCCCAGCAGGCGCCCCCCGCGTACGGCCAGGCCCCGACCGCCGCGTACGGGCAGCAGCAGCAGTACGGGCAGCAGCAGCAGTACGGGCAGCCGCACCCGCAGTACGCGGCGCCCGAGACCCAGCCCGGCGGTCACCAGCCCGGCGGCCCAGGTTCCGGCTTCGGCGCCGGACAGGGCGGCGGCGGGCGCGGGCGTGGGCCCAATCACAAGGGTCTGCTGATCGGTGCCGTCGCGGTCGTCGCCGTGGTCGTCGTCGGCATCGTCGTCGCGATCACCACCAGCGGCAACGGCGACGACAACAAGAAGGGTGACCAGGCGGGCCCGACCACCTCCACCTCCCAGTCGGCCAAGCCGAGCGAGACGGCGACCGGCAAGGCCGAGGCCCCCGGCGAACTGCCGAAGATCGACGCGAAGGCGCTGAAGCTGGCGGGCGGCACCACCACCGCGTCCGACATAGAGGGCGCCGGCGCCGACGGCGGTGTCTATGTCGCCGGGTTCAACCAGGTCGGCGCCTCCGTGACCTGGACCGTCGACGACATCCCCAAGGGCGGCAAGTACACGCTCCACATCGGCTACGGCGTGCCCGGCAAGGACGCCAACGCCACCCTCACCATCAACGGCACCGCGCAGAGCAACCCGCTGGGCCTGAAGAACTGGGCGAACGCGCCGGAGGGCGACTACAAAAAGGGCTGGACCAAGTCCTACGCCTACATCCAGCTCAACAAGGGCACGAACACCGTCACCATCTCCTGCGGGGACGGCAACCAGTGCGACGCCAACCTCGACCAGCTCTGGCTGGAACAGGGCTGGAAGAACAGCTGAGTCACACCGCCTGCTGAGTCACACCGTCTACTCAGTCACACCCTCTCCTGGGTCACACCGCCGTCTGCGCGGGGCCCGTCAGCTCCGTGACCCGCACCCGTTCCCGCAGCTCCGCATAGGTCCGCGCGTCGAACTCGCCCGCCACGGGCGCCCGTACGGTCGCCGCCGACAGGGCCACCGCGCGGGCCAGCCGGTCCGGCCACGGGAGCCGCTCCACCAGGCCCGACAGCAGCCCGGCGACCGCCGAGTCGCCCGCGCCCGTCGGATTGCCCTTCACTCTTTCGGGGGGCGCCGCCCGCCAGCAGCCCTCGGCGGTGAGCGCCAGCAGCCCCTCCGCGCCCAGCGAGGCCACCACCGCGTGCGCGCCCCTGCGCCGCGCGTCCCGGGTCGCCTGCCCCGGCTCATGGGAACCCGTCAGCTCCGCCAGTTCGTCCGCGTTCGGCTTGACGATGTCCGGGCGCGCCGCGACCCCGCGCCGCAGCGGCTCCCCGCTGGTGTCGAGCAGCACCGGCACCGAGGCGCCGTGCGCGACCCGTACCAACTGCCCGTACGCGCCGACCGGTACGCCCGGCGGGAGGCTGCCGCACAGGGCCACCGCGGACGCTGAGCGGACCAACTCCTCGTAACCCGCCGTGAAGGCGTTCCATTCGGCCGGGGAGACCACCGGTCCCGGCTCGTTGAGCTGGGTGGTGTCGCCGGTCGTGGCGTCCACGACGGCGATCGTGCGGCGGGTGGCCCCGGCGACCGGTACGAGGGCGTCCGTGACCCCCTGGACGCCCGTGAGCCCGGCGCGGACCGCGTGCCCGGTGTCGCCGCCCGCGAAGCCCGTGACGGTGACCTCATGGCCGAGGGCCGCCAGGACCCGCGCCACGTTGAGGCCCTTGCCGCCGGGCCGCTCGACTACCTCGGTGATCCGGTGCGAGGCGTGCGGGCGCAGGGACGGCACGCGATAGGTGATGTCCAGCGCGGTGTTGAGCGTGACCGTCAGAATCACCGGAACCGCCTCCTCCCGATCACCCGAACCGCCTCCTCCCGATCACCGGAACCGCCCTCTCCCGTTCACCGGAACCGCCTTCCCCCGTCCGCTGTCGTTCTGATCATGCCAAAGAGACGGCGCCCAGCCCAGACCACCTAGCGGGCGCCGTCCCAACAGCGGGGTCGGTCAGTCCACTGCGGGCTCCACGATCCAGGCGCCCTTGCGCATCACGCCCTTGACTTCGAAGTCCGCGTCGAGGACCACCAGATCGGCGTCCTTGCCGGGCTCCAGGGACCCCACGGTGGCGTCCAGGCCGAGGAGCTTCGCCGGATTGGCGGAGATCGCCCGGACGACGTCCTCGACGGGCAGCCGGTCCACGGTGACGGCGCGCTGGAAGGCACGGTCCAGGGTGAGCGTCGAGCCCGCGATCGAGCCGCCCTCGACGAGCCGCGCGACGCCGTGCGTCACCTCGACCTCCAGCGGCCCGAGCAGATAGCGGCCGTCGCCGAAGCCCGCCGCGTCCATGGCGTCCGTGATGAACGCCACCCGGCCCGCGCCCGCGTGGTGGAAGGCCAGCTCCAGGGCCGCCGGGTGCAGATGCGTGCCGTCGTTGATCAGCTCGACGGTGACCCGCTCGTCCTCCAGGAGCGCGGCGATCGGCCCCGGGGACCGGTGCCCGAGCACCGGCATCGCGTTGAACAGGTGCGTCGCCACGGTCGCCCCCGCGTCGATCGCCTCGACGGTCTGCTCGTACGTGGCGTCGGTGTGCCCGATGGCCGCGATGACACCGTGCTCGGCGAGTAGACGTACGGAGTCGATGCCGCCCGGCAGTTCGGTCGCGAGGGTCACCATGCGGGCCCGGCCGCGCGCCGCGTCGACCAGCTTGCGGACCTCCGCCGGGTCCGGGTCGCGCAGCAGCGCCTCGGCGTGCGCGCCTTTGCGGCACGGCGAGATGAACGGGCCCTCGAAGTGGATGCCCGCGATGTCGCCCTGCTCGGCCAGCTCCGACAGCAGACCCGCGCGCTGCGCGAGGGCGTCCATCTCACCGGTGACGGTCGAGGCGACGAGGGTGGTGGTGCCGTGCAGACGGTGCGTGTGGACACCGCGCAGGATGTCGTCCACGGTGCCGTTGGTGAAGGAGGCGCCGCCCCCGCCGTGGTTGTGGGTGTCCACGAAGCCGGGGACCAGCCAGTGGCCGGACAGATCGAGTGCCGGGGTGCCGTCCCGGGCGTCACCGGGTCCGGGGTCGGCGATCCGGGTGCCGTCGACGATCAGGCGTCCGTCGGGGACGATCCCGCTGGGCAGTACCACCCGGGCACCGGCGAGAACCTTGCGAGCGGCCATCAGGCGGATACCTCCGAGGAGTCGTGGGGTCCGTCACCGGATACGGACGGTGCGGACACGGGGGAAGCGGACGCGGACGAAGCGGTGCCGACGAGGTCCCAGGCGAGGAGTCCCGCGCCCAGGCAGCCCGCGGTGTCCCCGAGCGCCGCGGGGACGATCTCGGGCAGCTTCTGGAACGTGACGCGACGGGCGACGGCGGCCCGTAGCGGTGTGAACAAGGTTTCCCCGGCCTCGGCGAGCCCGCCACCGATGATCAGCAGCCGGGGGTCGAGCAGGGTGAGCGCGGTGACCAGACCGTCGGCGAGCGCGTCCACCGCGTCCTGCCAGACGGCGAGGGCCCGCGCGTCCCCGGAACCGACCGCCTTCGCGCAGTCCGCCGCGTCCGCGTCCGGGTCGCCCGAAGCCTCCGCCCAGGCACGGCTGACCGCGCTCGCCGACGCCAGCCGCTCCAGACAGCCGCGCTGCCCGCAGCCGCACTCGGGCCCGCCGGGGCGGACGACGATATGGCCGATCTCGCCCGCGGAGCCGTGCGCGCCCGGCTCGATGCGCCCGTCGATGCCGATGGCGCCGGCGATCCCGGTGCCGAGCGGCACGAACACGAACCGGTCGGCGCCCCGGCCCGCGCCGATCCGCCCCTCGGCGAGCCCACCGGTGCGCACGTCGTGGTCGAGCGCGACGGGGACGCCATCGAGCCGGGCGCTGAGCAGTTCGCGCATCGGTACGTCGCGCCAGCCGAGGTTCGCCGCGTACACCGCGATGCCGTGCTCGGTGTCGATGATGCCGGGGACGGCGACCCCGGCCGCCGACGCGGGCCGCCCGAAGTGCTCGACGCCGTACGCGCGCAGGTCCGCGGCGAAGTCGAGGATGCCCTCCACGACGGCGTCGGGGCCGCGCTCCCGCCCGGTCGCCCTGCGCGCTTCGTGCAGAAGCGTTCCGTCGGGGGCCACCAGGGCGGCCTTCATCCCGGTGCCGCCCACGTCGAGGGCGATGACATGTTCCTGGCGGATCGATGCAGTCACAGGAGACAGTCTCGCGCGTCTACCAGGGAGAGGTCTAGTCCAGTTGCGCTACCGACCTCAAGTGAACCTCTGTTGCCGAAGTGATACGCGGCTGGTGTAGACCTTGGGCGACGGCTCGGAACATACTCGCGGCTTAACACTTCAGGACGTCACGGGGGACCGACTGGGAACAACGAGGGTGGGAATCAGGCGTGCAGCGGCGCATGACGGGTCTGACCGCGGCGGCTGCCGCACTCTGCATGGCGGCGACACTCGCCGGTTGCGGTGCCACCGGGGGGTCGGGCGACACCACCCTCACCCTGGTCGCCGCCGACTACGGTGACTCGGCGGACAACAGCTCCAAGAAGTACTGGGCCGACCTCGTCAAGGAGTTCGAGTCCGAGCACCCCGGCATCAAGGTCGACGTCGACGTCGTCTCCTGGAACGACGTGGACGCCCAGGTCAAGAGCATGGTCGACAAAGGCAACGCCCCCGACCTCGCCCAGATCGGCGCCTACGCCGACTACGCCGCCGCGGACAAGCTGTACAGCGCCGACGAACTCCTCTCCATCCCCGTACAGGCCGACTTCCTGCCCTCGTTGAGCGCGGCGGGCGAGGTCGCCCGGGTGCAGTACGGCATGCCGTTCGCGTCGTCGACCCGGCTGCTCTTCTACAACAAGAAGCTCTTCAAGGACGCCGGCATCAGCAAGGCGCCGGAGAGCTGGACCCAGCTCCAGACCGACGCCGAACTCCTCAAGGGGCAGGGCGTGAAGTACCCGTACGCGCTGCCGCTCGGCCCGGAGGAGGCGCAGGCGGAGAGCATGATGTGGCTGCTCAGCGGCGGCGACGGCTACACCGACAACGTCGGTACGTACAGCCTCGACTCCAAGGCGAACATCACCACCTTCACCTGGCTCAAGGACGAACTCGTCGGCAAGGGCCTGACCGGCCCCACCACACCCTCGAAGCTGAACCGCGCCCAGGCGTTCTCGGCGTTCACGAGCGGCGACGTCGGCATGCTCAACGGGCATCCGACGCTGATGCAGATGGCCGCCAAGAAGGGCATCGACTTCGGGATGGTCCCGATGCCCGGGATCAACGGCAAGTCCAAGGCCACGATGGGTGTCGCCGACTGGATGATGGCGTTCAGGCAGAACGGCCACCGCAAGGAGATCGGCACCTTCCTGGACTTCGTGTACCAGGAGAAGAACGTGCTCACCTTCTCCAGCGAGTACGACCTGCTGCCGGTCACCACCTCCGCGTCGGAGGCGATGGCCGAGGACAAGAGCCAGCGGGACCTGGTCCAGTTCCTCGACGAACTGCCCAACTCGCAGCTCCCCCCGGTCGGCAAGACGTCCTGGGCGAAGGTCAGCGCGGACATCAAGCGCCAGATCGGCAAGGCCGTCGAGTCGGGCGGCAACCCGGAGTCCGTCCTCACCCAGCTCCAGAGCGCGGCGACGACGGAGGAGAACTCCGCGTAGCGCCGAACGGCTTCCCAGGGGCGGGGGCGATGTCGGAGCCCGGCGGTACGGTGCCTCACATGGACGACGTGGAGGGTTCCGGGGACCGGGGTCTGAGTGGGCGGCAGCGGGCCGTGCTCGCTCTGGAGGGCCGCGGCTGGCCGGCTCCCGGCGCCAAGGAGCGGGCGATACGGGAGGAGCTGGGGCTCGCCCCGGTGCGCTACTACCAGATCCTCAACGCCCTCCTGGACGACCGGCGCGCCCTGGAGCACGCGCCGGTGACGGTCAACCGGCTGCGCAGGGTCCGCGAGGCCCGGCGCGGCGAGCGGTAGCGGCAGGTGGACGCGGCGGGGTGGCGGCCGGTGGACGGAGCGGGTGGCGGGCAGCGGGCGTGCCATGGCCGTGCCCGCGCGCGCTGGATAGGGTCGGCCCATGGGCAGCCCTACGGAATCCTCCCCGTCCTCCCCATCCCCTCTGCCGACGCCGGTGACCGCGGCCGGACGTGACGGTCTCGACGTGCTCCTGACCCACCCCGACCGCGCCGTGATCGGACTCGACTTCGACGGCACGCTCGCGCCGATCGTGGCCGACCCCGAGCAGGCCCGCGCCCACCCCGGCGCCGTACCCGCGCTCGCCGCGCTCGCCCCCCTCGTCCGGTCCGTCGCCGTGATCACCGGCCGGCCCCCGGACATCGCCGTACACAACGGCGGCTTCGCCGGGGTACCGGGCCTCGAACACCTGGTGGTACTCGGGCACTACGGCGCCGAACGCTGGGACGCCGTCACCGGTACGGTCACCGCCCCGCCCCCGCACCCCGGGGTCGCCGCCGCCCGCGCCGAACTCCCCGGGTTCCTGGAGACCGTCGGCGCCTCGCGCGGTATCTGGATCGAGGAGAAGGGCCGGGCCGTCGCGGTGCACACCCGGCGCGCGGACGATCCGCAGGCCGCGTTCGACGCGCTGCGGGAGCCGCTGGGCCGGCTCGCCGCCCGGCACGGCCTGATCGTGGAGCCCGGCCGGCTCGTCCTGGAGCTGCGGCCCCCCGGCATGGACAAAGGCGTGGCACTCACCGAGTACGTCAGGTCGGTCGGCGCCGCGTGCGTGCTGTACGCCGGGGACGACCTGGGGGACCTGCCCGCCTTCGCGGCGGTCGAGAAGCTGCGGTCCGACGGGGTGCCGGGACTACTGGTGTGCAGCGGCAACGCGGAGACCACGGAGGTCGCGGACCGCGCCGACCTGGTGGTGGACGGCCCGGCGGGCCTGGTGTCGTTCCTCGCGACGCTGGCGCAGACGATCAACCGCTGAGCCCTGGGGCCCTGGGGGCTACTTCTTCTCCAGGGCGCGCAACTGGTCCAGGAACCACTGCGTGGGCGGCAGCGCGGTGGCCGCGGCGGCGAGCCGTTTCGTCCGCTCGGCGCGCTCGGCGTCGCCCATGGTGAGGGCCGTGTGCAGGGCGGCGGCGGTGCCGGACACGTCGTACGGGTTCACCACGATCGCGTCGTCGCCCATCTCCTCGTAGGCACCGGCCTCGCGGGACAGGACCAGCGCGCAGCCCGCGTCCGAGACGACCGGCACCTCCTTGGCGACCAGATTCATGCCGTCGCGCACCGGGTTGACCAGGGCGACGTCCGCGATGCGGTACGCGGCCAGGGAGCGGGCGAAGTCGTCGTCCAGGCGGAGCATGACCGGGGTCCAGCCGTCCGTCCCGTACGCGGAGTTGATCTCCTCGGCGACGCGGCTGACCTCGGTCATGTAGTCCCGGTACACGGCGAGGTCCTGGCGCGAGGGGTAGGCGAACGCGACATGCACGACGCGCCCGTGCCACTCCGGCCGCGTGTCGAGCAGCTCACGATAGGCGTGCAGCCCCCGGACGATGTTCTTCGACAGCTCCGTCCGGTCGACGCGGACGACGGTCCTGCGGGGGGTGCCGTCGGGGGCGGTGCCGAGCTGGTCGCGGAGGGTGGCGATGCGGTCGTCCACATCGGCGCGGTGGGCGCGTTCGCGCAGGAAGTCGGCGTCGGCGCCGAGGCCGTGGACGCCGACACGGGTCGTGCCCGTACCGCCGACGGCGTCCTTGCAGCAGGCCGTGAAGGCGCCGGCCCAGCGGTGCGTGAGGAAAGCGGCGCGGTCGGCGCCGAGGATGCCGCGCAGCAACTGCGCCGCGATGTCGTCCGGGAGCAGCCGGAAGTACTCGACGGGGGCCCACGGGGTGTGCGAGAAGTGCCCGATCCGCAGATCGGGGCGGAGTTCGCGGAGCATGCCGGGGACCAGGGCGAGGTGATAGTCCTGCACCAGGACCGCGGCGCCCTCGGCGGCCTCGTCAGCGAGAGCCTCGGCGAAGGCGCGGTTGTACGTCTCGTACGCGGCCCACTGCTCGCGGAACTCGGTGCCGAAGGCCGGCTCGACGGGGATGTCGTAGAGCATGTGGTGCACGAACCACAGCACGGAGTTGGCGATGCCGTTGTACGCGGCGGCGTACACGTCCGGGGGGATGCCGAGCATCCGTACGCGCTGGCCGCCGGTGTCGGCGGGGTCGAGCGCGCCGCCGGTGCGGCGCACGGCCTCGCGGTCTCCCTCGCCGAGGGCGGCGCACACCCACACGGCGTCGGCGTCCGGGCCGATCGCGGAGAGCCCCGACACGAGCCCGCCGCCACCTCGCCGCACACCGAGGGAACCGTCCTCACGGACGTCGTACGAGACCGGACCGCGGTTCGACGCCACGAGGACGTGCCCTTGCGCAAAACCCATATCCGCATACCTGGCCCACCCCACCGCTCCTCAAACACCCCCAACCTGTATACGACCCAGGCCAAGCCCCACAGGAACCGCTTCGCCCGCCCGCCCGCGCGTCGCCCCGCCCCGCTCCGGTCCCGCAGAGACCCGCGAGGCCCGGTTACTACGCCACGCGTCGCGTCGCGTACTCCGATATGTCCGCCATCGGAGGGCGTTCCTCCGTGTCCACCCGGTATGTGCGGGGTTCGAAGCCGCTCTCGCCGCGTTCGAACTGGGTGAGTTCGGGGCGGACCAGATGGCCCCGGGCCAGCCGGAGCTGGGCCGTGCGGTAGATCGCGGCGGCCATCCGGCCGAGGGCCTGGCCGTCCTGGTGGCGGTGCTTGCGGACGCCGACGTCGACCTGGGCGAGCGCGTCCAGGCCCACGGTGTGCAGCGCGTCCACCAACAGACCCAGCTCCACGCCGTAGCCCACAGGGAACGGGAGCCGTTCCAGGAGGCCGCGGCGCACCGCGTACTCGCCGCCCAGCGGCTGCACGAAACCCGCGAGCAGCGGCCAGTGCATGTTCAGCAGCGGGCGCGCCATCAGTTCGGTGACCCGGCCGCCCTGCCCCTCGGCAGAGCCCAGCGGCCGGTCGTACATCGCCTTGACGAACTGCACCTCCGGCTCGGTCAGCAGCGGCCCGACGATCCCGGAGACGAAGTCCGCGGAGAACTCCCGCAGGTCCGCGTCGACGAAACAGACGATGTCGCCCCCGGTGACCAGGAGCGACCGCCACAACACCTCACCCTTGCCGGGCACGGCGGGCAGCCGCGGCAGGATCTCGTCCCGGTGCACCACCCGCGCCCCGGCGGCCGACGCCACCTCGGCGGTCCGGTCCGTGGAACCGGAGTCGATCACCACCAGCTCGTCCACGAGCGGCACGGACCGCGTCATCAGCTCACGCCGGATCACCGCGACGATCTCGCCGACCGTCTCCTCCTCGTCCAGGGCGGGCAGCACCACACTCACCGACGCCCCGGCGGCCCGCTTCGCCGCCACCAACTGGCGCAGCGGGCGGTCGGACACGGACCAGGAGCGTTCGGTCAGCCAGCGCTCGACATCTTCCAGCACGGTCAGCGGCTCCTTCGCGGTCGCCAGGGGGGCGGTGCCACCGCGCGGGTGGCGGGTTTGTTACGTTCGTCTCGGGGTTCGGACGACTATCTCAACTGTCCTGGCCTTCGGTTACAGTCTTGAACAACGCCGGTGACCATCGCATGTCGGGGGTCACCGCCGACCACACAACTTCATACCGCTCATCCAGAGGGGCAGAGGGATACGGCCCGTTGAAGCCCCGGCAACCCTCCAGCCGGTCTCGTCCGTGATCATGGTCAGTGCCGATCACGCCCGCGAGGCTCCCGGCTAGGGAAGGTGCCAAATCCGTCTCACGGCGAGATGCGTCGTGAGGAAGATGAGGAGAAAGGGCCTCGCCTCCATGGCTGTACAGACTGTTGCACCCACCACCGACACCGTAGACCTGGGCCCCGCAGCGGCCCTCTCGTGTCGTGAGTGCGGCGAGAAGTTCCCCCTCGGCCCGATCTTCGCCTGCGAACTGTGTTTCGGCCCCCTCGAAGTGGCGTACGACCTGCCGCTCGGCGACCCGGAAGCGCTCCGTAAGAAGATCGAGTCGGGCCCGGACAACATCTGGCGGTACGCACCGCTGCTGCCCGTCCCCGCCGACGTCGCGTCCAAGCCGAATCTGAACCCCGGCTGGACCAAGCTCGTCAAGGCCGACAACCTGGCCCGTGAACTCGGCGTCCAGCAGGGCAAGTTGTTCATCAAGGACGACTCCGGCAACCCCACGCACTCCTTCAAGGACCGTGTCGTCGCGCAGGCCATCGAGGCCGCCCGCGCCTTCGGCTTCACCACCCTGTCCTGCTCCTCGACGGGCAATCTGGCCGGCGCGGTCGGCGCCGCAGCCGCCCGCGCGGGCTTCCGCTCCTGCGTGTTCATCCCGCACGACCTGGAGCAGGGCAAGGTCGTCATGGCCGCGGTCTACGGCGGCGAGCTGATCGGCATCGAGGGCACGTACGACGATGTGAACCGCTTCTGCTCCGAGCTGATCGGCGACCCGCTGGGCGAGGGCTGGGGCTTCGTCAACGTCAATCTGCGCCCGTACTACGGCGAGGGCTCCAAGACCCTGGCGTACGAGATCTGTGAGCAGCTCGGCTGGGAGATCCCGGACCAGTTGGTCATCCCGATCGCCTCGGGCTCCCAGCTCACGAAGATCGACAAGGGCCTTCAGGAGCTGATCAAGCTCGGGCTGGTCGCCGACAAGCCGTACAAGATCTTCGGTGCCCAGGCCGAGGGCTGCTCGCCGGTGTCCGTCGCCTTCAAGGCCGGGCACGACGTGGTGAAGCCGCAGAAGCCGAACACCATCGCCAAGTCCCTCGCCATCGGCAACCCGGCCGACGGCCCCTATGTCCTCGACATCGCCCGTCGCACCGGCGGCGCCGTGGACGACGTGAACGACGAGCAGGTGGTCGACGCGATCAAGCTGCTCGCGCAGACCGAGGGCATCTTCGCCGAGACGGCGGGCGGGGTGACCGTCGGCGTGACCAAGAAGCTCATCGAGGCGGGTCTGATCGACCCCACGCTGACGACGGTCGTGCTGAACACGGGCGACGGCCTGAAGACCCTGGACGCGGTGGCGCCGACGACCGGCCCGACCGCGACCATCCGCCCGAGCCTGGACGCGTTCCGCGACGCGGGCCTGGCCGGATAACGCCTGTACGACGGATCGACCGGAAAGGCCGAACATGAGCGTCAACGTCCGCATCCCCACCATTCTGCGTACCTACACCGGCGGCCGGGCCGAGGTCGCCGCCGAGGGCACGACCCTCGGGGAGGTCATCGCCGACCTGGAGAAGAACCACGCCGGGATCTCCGCCCGCGTCCTGGACGACGAGGGCAAGCTCCGCCGCTTCGTCAACGTGTACGTGAACGACGACGACGTCCGCTTCGAGCAGGGCCTCCAGACGGCCACGCCGGACGGTGCCGGTGTCTCGATCATCCCGGCGGTCGCGGGCGGCTGACCCGGCACCGGAGCCCGACTCCCGACCGGAGCGCGACTCCCGTAACGACTGCGCAGCGTGACCTCTGTTGCCCCCTCCGCGAGAGAAGCGGAGGGGGCAATTCTGTAGGGTTGAGCGCGATAGAGTTGGGGAAATGGCGCCGCCGCCAGTGCCGCGCGCATATGAGTTCTCGGTCGAACGGCGACAAGAAGTAGCCAAAGCGCCCCGCCAATTTGCGTCCTAAATGGCCTTTGTCGGGCCCGAGTTGCCCTGAATTCCATTCAATCCGCCGGAAATTTCCGATCACGCGTGCCCAGATTTCTCGTCCGATTGACCTGTTGCAGACGGCAGTTGGGCAGATACATTCAGCGGCGGTCGACGCGTTCCGGCGCACACCCCCAGCCGTTGGGGGGTGAGGTCTGACCCGGGTCCGCGAAGTGTGGTCCCGTGCAAGGGCCAGTAATAGGGGAGTTAGGCATGGCTCAGGGCACCGTCAAGTGGTTCAACGCGGAGAAGGGCTACGGCTTCATCGCGGTCGACGGTGGTGCGGATGTTTTCGTCCACTACAGCGCGATTCAAATGGACGGCTATCGCACCCTGGAAGAAGGCCAGCGGGTCGAGTTCGAGATCTCGCAGGGTCAGAAGGGGCCGCAGGCGGACATGGTCAAGCTCGCCGTCTGATCTCGGCGCGATCGACCACCGACGCACTCACGCGACACACTCACGCGAAAGGTCCGCGTCCCAGACATGGGGCGCGGACCTTTCGCGTGTGCGCCCCCCCGACGTCGCCCAATCGCCCCCGCTGAGCCGCGCCCGAGCCGCGTCCGGCGCGTGCCCGGTGTACCGGTACGTACCGGCTTGCGGGTGTCCGGGTCTGCCCAAGCCGCTTGCACTCGGGTGGGGCGAGTGCTAATCATTGGCGTTAGCACTCTCCCAGTGAGAGTGACAGAACTTGGATCGGGTCAGCGAGGTCCCGGGACCGGGTGGAGCAAGGAACCACCAGGGCCGGGACCGTCCGTCGCGGGCGCCGACACGATCCGGAGCAATCCACCCCTGTCCGGGAGGACCACTTCACATGGCCAAGATCATCGCGTTCGACGAGGAGGCACGGCGCGGTCTCGAGCGCGGGATGAACCAGCTCGCCGACGCCGTCAAGGTCACCCTTGGCCCCAAGGGCCGCAACGTCGTCCTTGAGAAGAAGTGGGGCGCCCCCACGATCACCAACGATGGTGTCTCCATCGCCAAGGAGATCGAGCTCGAGGACCCGTACGAGAAGATCGGCGCCGAGCTGGTCAAGGAGGTCGCGAAGAAGACGGACGACGTCGCCGGTGACGGCACGACGACCGCGACCGTCCTGGCCCAGGCGCTCGTCCGCGAAGGTCTGCGGAACGTAGCGGCCGGTGCCAACCCGATGGCCCTCAAGCGCGGTATCGAGAAGGCCGTCGAGGCCGTCTCCGCCGCCCTGCTTGAGCAGGCCAAGGACGTGGAGACCAAGGAGCAGATCGCTTCGACGGCCTCCATCTCCGCCGCCGACACCCAGATCGGCGAGCTGATCGCCGAGGCGATGGACAAGGTCGGCAAGGAAGGCGTCATCACCGTCGAGGAGGCCCAGACCTTCGGTCTGGAGCTGGAACTCACCGAGGGTATGCGCTTCGACAAGGGCTACATCTCGGCCTACTTCGCCACCGACATGGAGCGGATGGAGGCGTCGCTCGACGACCCGTACATCCTGATCGCCAACTCCAAGATCGGCAGCGTCAAGGACCTGATCCCGCTCCTGGAGAAGGTCATGCAGTCGGGCAAGCCGCTGCTGATCATCGCCGAGGACGTCGAGGGCGAGGCCCTGTCGACCCTGGTCGTCAACAAGATCAAGGGCACCTTCAAGTCCGTCGCCGTCAAGGCCCCGGGCTTCGGTGACCGCCGCAAGGCCATGCTCGGCGACATCGCGATCCTCACGGGTGGCGAGGTCATCTCCGAGGAGGTCGGCCTCAAGCTGGAGAACGCCGGGATCGACCTGCTCGGCCGCGCCCGCAAGGTCGTCATCACCAAGGACGAGACCACGATCGTCGACGGCGCCGGCTCCGCCGACCAGGTCGCGGGACGGGTCAACCAGATCCGCGCCGAGATCGAGAACAGCGACTCGGACTACGACCGCGAGAAGCTCCAGGAGCGTCTGGCGAAGCTGGCCGGCGGCGTGGCCGTCATCAAGGCCGGTGCCGCCACCGAGGTGGAGCTGAAGGAGCGCAAGCACCGCATCGAGGACGCGGTGCGCAACGCCAAGGCCGCCGTCGAGGAGGGCATCGTCGCCGGTGGTGGCGTGGCCCTGCTCCAGGCGTCCGCGGTCTTCGACAAGCTGGAGCTGGAGGGCGACGAGGCCACCGGTGCCAACGCGGTGAAGCTCGCCCTGGAGGCCCCGCTCAAGCAGATCGCCGTCAATGGTGGCCTTGAGGGTGGCGTCGTCGTGGAGAAGGTGCGCAACCTGGCCGTCGGCCACGGTCTGAACGCCGCCACGGGTGAGTACGTCGACATGATCGCCGAGGGCATCATCGACCCGGCGAAGGTGACGCGTTCCGCGCTGCAGAACGCCGCCTCCATCGCGGCGCTCTTCCTCACCACCGAGGCCGTCATCGCCGACAAGCCGGAGAAGGCCGGGGCCGCGGCTCCGGGCGGCATGCCGGGCGGAGACATGGACTTCTGACCGACCCTCAGGTCGATCACCCGTCCTACCGAACCTGAAGGCGGCACCCCTCTCCCAGGGGGTGCCGCCTTCGGGCGTTTCCGGGGCGCGACGAGCGCTTCGGGCGGGCCTGACGTTCGGGCGGGCCTGATGGTTACGCGGTCTGGTCGGCCGGTTCCGTCTGCTCGTTGGGGGCCGGGGTGCCCCGCCGGAGACTGCGGTACGTGAACAGGCCGCCGGCCGCGAGGGCCGCCGCGGCGATGGTCAGGGTGAGGGTGTAGCCGTTGTCGAAGGCGTCAGTGGCGGACTCCAGAAGGGACCGGGAGTCGGCCGACGACAGGTGTTCGGCTGTGGCGCGGGCCTCGTCGAGGCTGTCGGACGCCGTGGCGGGCGCGCCCGAGGGAAGGGTGACGGTCGAGGTGTAGACGGCGGTCAGGATACTTCCGAGGACGGCGACACCGGTGAGGCTGCCCAACTCGTACGAGACCTCTTCGACGGAGGAGGCCATACCGGCGCGGTGCGGTGGGGCGCCGCCGATGATCGCGGCCGACGCCGCCGTCATGACGGTGCCGAGACCGGCGCCGGACAGGAGCAGAGCGGGGATGATCCAGGCCGAACCGCGCCCGTCGGCGAGGAGTGGTCCCGCCCCTGGTGTGAACAGGATCGTGAGCGCGGTGCCCACGGCGCTGACCAGCAGACCGCCGCCGATCAGGGTACGGACCGGCACGCGGTAGACCAGACCGCCGGTGACGATGCCCGCCGGAAGCGCGCCCAGGGCGAACGAGGCGACGAGGAGCCCGGACTCCAGCGGGGTGAGGCCGAGGACGAGTTGGAGCCGCTGGGTCAGGACGAGTTCGACGCCGGCGGTGGCGAACATCGACAGGCCCGCGCCGAGCACCCCGATGAGCAGGTGACGGTTGCGGAAGAGGGCGAAGTCGATCAGCGGGTAGGTCTGGGTGCGCTGGCGTCGTACGAAGGCGGTGAAGCCGATCGCAGACATCAGCAACGCCCCTGCGAAGTACGGGAGTTCGCGGCCTTCCGGCTTGGCGATCTCCTTGATCGCGTAGACCAGGCCGACCAGACCGACCATCACCTGGAGCGAGGCGATCGCGTCCCAGGGCCGCTCCTTGCTGCCCGAGCCGCCCGGCGCGAGCAGCACCGTCGCCACCAGGGCGGCCAGCACCACGGGGACGTTGACCAGGAACACCGAGCCCCACCAGAAGTGGTTGAGCAGCAGCCCGCCCACGACGGGACCCAGCGCGCTGCCGACCACCGCCGTGGTCCCCCAGACGCCGATCGCGATGCCGCGCTCACGTTCGTCCTCGAAGGTGATGCGGATCAGCGACAGCGTCGCCGGCATCATCGCCGCCGCGCCGATCGCGAGGAAGGCCCGTGCGGCGATCAGGACCGCCGCCGAAGGGGCGAACGCGGCCAGCGTGGACGCCGTACCGAACAGGACGAGTCCGGTCAGGAACATGCGTTTGTGGCCCACGCGGTCGCCCAGGGTTCCGGCGCCGAGCAGCAGTCCGGCCATCACCAGCGGATAGGCGTTGATGATCCACAGCTTGTGCGAGGCGTCGGCGTGCAGGTCGGAGGTGAGCGTGGGCAGGGCGGTGTAGAGGATGGTCATGTCCACCGAGATCAGCAGCAGCCCTGCCGAGACGGTGCCCAGGACCCACCAGCGTCGTGCCTTGCTCATGACGCACCGGACTTTCCTCGGGGAGCGGTCAGCGGTTCGGTGAGCGCGATCATCCGGCGGCACAGGGCTTCCTCGACCTCGGGCGCGAGCGTGATCCGGGTTGTCGCCCGCAGCAGCCACAGGCCGTCGGCGGCCATCCGTGCCAGGAACAGTTCGATCGCGTCCGGGTCCGGACCGGATGGTTCCGGCACCCAGCGCTCCGCCAACTCCTCCCACACCCGTGCCAGCTCCGGGTCGGTCGCCGACTGCACCATGAAGGCCAACTCCGCCTTGCTCGCACCACTCTTCGCGCCGAACCGCACATAGGCGGCGGCCCGCTCGCGGGACGTCGACTCGCCGAACGGCTTGCCCAACTCGGCGAGGAGGAGCGCGTGCAGCGCCTCGGTCAGATGCCGCTGGATCGCCACCAGGAGCGCGTCCCGGGTGCGGAAGTGATACATCAGGCCGGGTTTGGTCAGGCCGGCTTCCTCGGCCGCCGCCTCCAGGGTCAGCGCGGTGATGCCAGCGCGCTCGACCACGCGGACGGCCGCGTCAAGGATCTGGATCTTGGAACTCGGTCGCATAGCCGGTTACTTTACCATCCAGAAGGTAAAGTAACCGGCCATGTGGGAGCGGTTGTGCGACGCGGCTATACGGGGTTCACGCGGGGGTCACGGTCAGGCGTTCGCCGGTTCCGGTTCCGGAGTCGGGGTACGGGAGTCCGGGACCCGCTCGTCCGGGGTGTCCGCGTTCAGGTCCGTCAGCATCTGGGTGCTGAAGCCGAAGAAGTACGTCGCCAGGAAGCCCGCGAGGTACCCGGTCAGGAGACCGCCGCCGTAGATGGCGACCGTCGTGCCGAGGCCGTGGTTGCCGTCCAAGAGCGGGAACAGCGCCCAGCCCGAAGGGCCGATCGCGGTCGAGCCGACCTTGTCGCCCAGCATCGAGAAGAAGCCGACGAACGCGCCGCCCGCCGCGCCGCCCACGCACGCCGTGATGAACGGGCGGCCGAGGGGCAGCGAGACACCGTAGATAAGAGGTTCGCCGACGCCCAGGAAACCGGCCGGCAGCGCCGACTTGATCGTGTTCCGGATCGACCGGTTGTGGCGCAGCCGCAGGTAGACCGCGATCGCCGCGCCGACCTGGCCCGCGCCCGCCATCGCCAGGATGGGGAGCAGAACGGTGTAGCCCTGCTGCTCGATCAGGGTGGTGTGGATGGGGATCAGGGCCTGGTGCAGCCCCAGCATCACCAGCGGCAGGAACAGTCCGCCGAGGACCAGGCCCGCGAACGCGCCCGTGCTGTCGAGGAGCCAGTTCGCCGCCGTGCCGATACCCGTCGACACCTCGCCCGCCACGTACATCAGGCCGAAGATCGTGACCAGGCCGGTGAGCAGCACGGTGATCGTCGGGGTGACCAGGACGTCGATCGCCTCCGGCACCCACTTGCGGCACCACTTCTCGATGTACGTCGCCAGGACCGCCGCGCCCAGCGCACCGAGCACTCCGCCCTGGCCAGGGGACAGTTTCTGGCCGAACGCCGTGATGTTGGCGATGCCTGGGAACACGATGATCGCGGCGACGGCACCGCCCAGGATCGGCGTTCCGCCGAACTCCTTCGCCGTGTTGAGGCCCACGAAGACCGCGATCAGGGCCATGAAGCCGGAGGCCATCGCGGCCAGGGCCGGGGTGATGCCCGGCAGCCAACCGAGGTTGACGAGAAGGCCGTTGAGTCCCGCGATGATGCCGCAGCCGATGAGGGCCGGGATCAACGGGACGAAGATGTTCGCGATACGGCGGAGGAAGAGCTTGAACGGGGTCGCGTTCTTCTGCTTGCGGGCCGCCTTCAGGGCGGCGCCCTGGGACGCCAGTTCCTGAGCCGACGCGGGGACCGCCTTGGCCTTGGCGCGCTCCCCTTCGACCAGGGACTCGAACTCCGGGGTGACGCGGGCGACCGTGCCGGGGCCCAGGACAATCTGGTACGTGTCGTCCTCGACTACTCCCAGGACCGCCGGGAGTGCCCTCAGTTCGTCGTCCTGGACCAGGGTTCGGTCGGTCAGGGTCAGGCGGAGGCGGGTCATGCAGTGGGTGACCGAGACGATGTTGGCTGCGCCGCCTACCAGGGGGAGGATCGCCTCCGCCGTGGCTCTGTTCTTGTTGCCGGGGGGTGTGCTCATGGGTTGCGCCTTGCTGTACGGGGTTACGGGTGCGGGTGGTCGTCCTCTACTGGGCGGTGTGCAGGGCCTTGCGTAGGTGGCCGTTGGCCTGGGTGAGCAGGTCGGCCGCCGTGGTGGCGTCCGTGTGGGCGAGGACGATCAGGATGGCGTTCTTGACCTCGCCGTCGGCCTCGGTGAGGGCCGCGTCGATCGTGGCGTCGTCCGCCCCCGTCGCCAGGGAGACGATCCGCCGGGAACGGGCGCGGAGTTTGTCGTTGGACGCGCGTACGTCGACCATCAGGTTCCCGTACGTCTTGCCCAGGCGGATCATCGTGATCGTCGACAGCATGTTCAGGACGAGTTTCTGCGCCGTGCCCGCCTTGAGCCGGGTCGAACCGGTGAGGAGTTCGGGGCCGACGACGACCTCGATGCCGTGGTCCGCCGCCGCCGCGAGCGCGCTGCCCGCGTTGCAGGACAGCCCGATCGTCAGTGCGCCGTAGCGCGCGCGGGCGTGTTCCACGGCGCCGATCGCGTACGGCGTGCGGCCCGACGCGGAGATGCCGACCACCACGTCGTCGGCGGTGAGGGTGAGCGCGTCGAGGTCGGCCGCCGCCAGTTCCTTCGAGTCCTCGGCGCCCTCGACCGCCGTGATGATCGCGGACGGCCCGCCCGCGATCAGGCCGAGCACCTCGGACGGGTCCGTGTTGAAGGTGGGCGGGCACTCGCTGGCGTCCAGGACGCCGAGGCGGCCCGCCGTGCCCGCGCCCGCGTAGATCAGCCGGCCGCCCCGGGCCATCCGGTCCGCCGTGCCGTCGATCGCGGCGGCGATAGCGGGCAGCTCCTTGGCCACGGCGGCCGGGACGGTCGCGTCCTCACCGTTCATGATCCGTGCGATCTCCAGCGTGGAGAGCCGGTCGATCTCGGACAGCTCGGGCCGGAACGCCTCGGTGGTCAGCGTGGCGAGCTGGGCCGTGAGGTCACGGTACTGATCGGGGTGCTGGTCGGTGGTGTCGGTCATCGAAGGCGGCTCTCTCCGGTGCTTTCCAAAGGGGTGACGTAAGGCGGTGGTGACGTATGCGGTGGTGGCGTAACGCGGTGTCGTAAGAGGTGACGTAAGCGTTTACGTGGTGCGGCTCGGGGTGCCGTACGAGTGGGGGGTCGGACGGGTCAGCGGGGGATGCTGCGGGGGCTGTGGCGGTGCGCGAGTGCCTCGTACGACGCGGAGAGCGCGGGCGCCGCCGTCTCGTACGTACGCTGGGCGACCCCCACGAACAGGCAGTCCACGACCAGCAGTTGACTCGTACGGGACGACATCGCGGCGGGCCGCAGCTCGCTCTCGCGGGCGGTGGACGTGGTGAGGACGTGGTCCGCGTACTGCGAGACCGGTCCGTCCGGGCGGCCGGTGATCGCGATCGTGGTCGCGCCGTGCTCGAAGGCGACGCGGAGCGGTTCGATGACGTCCCCCGTGGAGCCGGAGTGCGTGATCGCGATGGCGACGTCCTTGGCGCGCAGTTGCACGGCGTTGGTGATCGCGAGGTGCGGGTCGCCGTGGGCGTGCGCGATGAGGCCGATACGGGCCAGCTTCTGGGCGAGGTCCTGGCCGACGAGGCAGGAGGCGCCGATGCCGTAGATATCGGTGCGGCGGGCGCCCGCGAGCGCGGTGACGGCGGCGCCGAGCTGCACGGTGTCCAGCGCGGCGGCCGTGTCGGCGAGGGTCTGCTGCTCGTCGTAGGCCAGCTTGGCGACGACGTCCGCGATCGGGTCGTCAACCGCGATGTCCGCCGTGACGGCCGGGGCGCGGCCCGACTGCTGCTGGGCGGCGAGGCCCGCGAGCGCGAGGCGCAGATCGCGGTAGCCGGGGTAGCCGAGGAGGCGGGCCGTGCGGACGACGGTCGCCTCGCTGGTGCCAGTGAGTTCCGCGAGGCCGGTGACGGTCAGGGCGGCACAGCCGGCCGGGTCGCCCGCGACGGCCTCGGCGACCCGCTGCATCGAACGCGTCATCGACGGCGCGAGGGTCCGCACCTTCGCGGCGAGGGCCGCCGGGGCGGGCGGGGCGTCGCCCGCGAAAATTTCCTTCACGTCTTGGGTCACGATTGAAAGTTACTTTCGGACCCGCTGGTCGGTCAAGGGTGCAGTGGTTGTGACCTGTGGCGGAGGTTTCCGGCGACAATGGGCGCATGAATGCGGAGCTGGAGCGGGCCCTGCACGCCGCGCGGGCGCTCGTCCTCGCCGACCTGGTCGCCGGGGATGTCGCCGAGGCCGACGTCGTGTCGATGGTCGAGGACGCCGTGGCGTCGCGGCGGTGGTGGGTGGAGCAGTGGCCGGCGGGTGCGGAGTACGTGGCCGGGCTCGTGGCACAGGATGTGCAGGACGCCCTCCTGGAGGCGTACGGGCGGTGGCCGCTCTGTCCGGTCTGCGGTTCGGGCGACCCGCACGCGCTGGACGTCGAACCCGAACTGGGCGCCGACCCGCACTGGGTGTGCGGCAAGGCGGGCGTGAAGGTGGCGGCGGTCGGCTCGCTGGGGAGACTGCCGGGCGCCGGAACGTCGTCGTGACGGTGTACATCGACCCACCGACCTGGCCGGGCCACGGGCGCCTCTGGTCCCACCTGGTCAGCGACGACTCATACACCGAACTGCACGCCTTCGCCGAACGCCTGGGTGTCCCGCCCCGCGCCTTCGAACGCGACCACTACGACGTACCGTCCGAGCGGTACGGGGACGCGGTGCGCCTCGGCGCCCTGGAAATAGGCTCCAAGGAACTGGTCAGGAGACTCACGGATGCGGGCCTGCGCCGACCGAAGGGGCGCCCGGCCTGAAGGTGTCAGCGGGGCATTGCATCCGTGAATACTTCACCCGATCTCCACCGCGCCGACGCATTCGGGGCGGGTCTCCCCGTGAAGTCCTCACTCCCTGGAACCTCTTGAGTGACGGGGGATAGTCTCGTGCCACGGAAGTCGGCACCGGAGGCCGGAGACAGTCGCAAACGGGGGCTGTTGTCCGCAGATTTCACAGGGGAACCGGACTAACGACATGAGCGACCTACGTCTTGACGACACGATTTTCGAGGACCTGAAGAACACCTTCTCCACGATCAGCGACCGTATGGACACCGCCCGTCGCACCCTCAAGGGAGCGGACGGCTCAGCTGTTGGCGCGGGCAAACTCGTAGACGAAGTGCACGACTTCGCCGACGAGTGGGGCTACGGCATCAAACAGCTCGGCAAACACACCCAGGGCGCCGTCAAGATGATCAACAAAATCGGCGACGAGTTCAGCAAGCTCGACCAGGACCTGGCCGAATCCCTCAAGTCCACGCAGAAGAAGGGCAAGTGAGGTGGCCGGCAAGCGCCCCGCGTACCCGAACATAGGCTGGGACCCCACCCCCGGCGACGTGGACGACACCCGGGACCTCGCGAGGAAGCTCGGCGGTCTGGCATCGGAACTCGGCTCCTCACTGCGGGACTTGGAGCGGATCGAGTGCGGCGCCTGGAAGGGCAAGGCCGCGTACGCCTTCATCGAGTACCTGGGGAAGGACGTCACACCGCTCGTCCGCAAGAGCCATGACTCCTTCGACAAGGCGTCACGCGCGCTGCACAAGTGGTCAGGCGAGCTGAAGGACTTCCAGGACGAGGCCGACCGTCTGGAGAAGGCGGCGGGCGAGAAACTCGACGCCAAGCAGGAGGCCGAGCAGAAGGCCGAGGGCAAGGGCAGCGAGGAACTCGGCAAGGCGTCGGGCGCGGTGGACGACATCATCAACAAGGTCAACGACCTCGAAGACCGTTACAACCGTGCCGCCGGGCTGATCAGCAAGGAACTCGACAAGGCCGGCGACATCGCGCCCAACGAGCCCGGTTTCTGGGACAAGCTCACCAAGGGCGTCGCCGACGCGTGGAACGCGACCGGACAGTGGATCAAGGACCACGCGGATCTCATCAAACTGATCGGCGACCTGCTGAGCGACCTGACGGCCATCCTGGCCCTGCTCGCCATCGTCACCCTCCCGTTCCCGCCCCTCGCGGCCATCTTCGGCGCCGCCGCCCTCATCACGACCGGCCTCGCCCTGGTGGCCCACGGTGTCGCCAAGGCGGCGGGGGCGGACGTGAGTTGGATGCAGATCGGGTTGGACGCGGTGGGGTTGCTGCCGGGGATCGGGGCGTTCAGTAAGGGGATCAAGGTGGTGGGCAAGGCCGCGGCGGGTGCCAAGGCCGGTGCGTTGGGCAAGGGATTCCAGGCGACCGAGCTGGGAAACGCGCGCATGCTGCTGTCCGTCGGTAAGGCGGCGAAGGATGCGACGGGCGGGTTCAAGCTGCTGCCCGGCAAGGTGGTGCTCGGCGGCAGCTTTGACGAGGTCTACTCGGTCGCGCACAGCACCAGCGGCCTCATGTCCCGTATGGGAGGCATCGCCAGCCAGGGTTACCACGCGGGGCAGTGGCTGGGTTCGAAGGGGGCCAACTTGATCCCGGGTGTGGCCATGAACCCCATGGGCGCGGGGGCCATCGCTCTCGACGGTGCGCTGAAGATCGCCCCGAAGCTCGTGAGCATTCCCCAGCACATTGGTGAGGCCATCAATCCCGGTGACCAGTTCGAGAAATCGGCGGCAGGGAATGGATAACGACATCTGGCAGCCCGAGGCGGGCGAGACGCTGCTCACGCGTAGGTACGTCACCTTCGCGACCGGCGCGGCCACGCGGGTCTCCGGTAAGCGCTGGTTCCGGGACACCGAACGTCAAGACATTCAGGGGGAGTTGCCGGGCTGGCCGGAAGGGCCGGTCCACGAGGCTCGCTCGACGGGCGACACCGTGGCCCGGAACACGGTGAAGGGCGTGTTCATGGGCATCGGCGTTGCGATCATGGGCGTCCTCTCGTCCCAGGGCGGCAGTGTCGGCCCGAGCGCCGGCGGTTCCAACAAGTCCCAGGACCGTGCCGACGAGGTCGAGGACTTCCCGGTCCTGTGGGCCGCCCCCGGCACCATCGCCCGTACCCTGCCGTGGCAGTTGGACCCGGGCCGTGTGGACCTCAAGCACTACCGCACACACGCGATCGTCACGGACCGCCGTCTGGTCATCGTGGGACTCCGGTACTACAAAGAGGACGAAACGGATATCGAGGATGAATTCCTGTGGGAGATTCCTCGATCGCGCATTGTGCGGACGGAGCTGAAGGACTTCAAGGACGGGAGTGATGTCCGCTTCGTCTTCGACGACGGCTCGTGGTGCAGGCTGGAAGCCCGGTCCCGGGAATCATTCGTCCAGCACCTCATCTACCCCGAAGAACTGCTGCCGCTGGAATCCCTCACCCCGGCGCAGCGGAAGACTCTGGACGGCTTCATCGCGGACATGCACCAGCGTGGCCTTGACACCGGAACGCCCGTGGTCAGTCGTCGTGCCTGCGGCCACTACATGGTCAAGGTTCCCGTCCCGAGCCGGCTGACCTCGTCCTTCGGCTGCTCCATGCACGACCTGAGCTTGAACGCTGACGGCACCAAGCTCGAAATCACGGACTACCACCCGGAAGACTACTGAGCCCCCATGACGACTCCCGCAGACCAGCCGCCCCCCTTCTCCTTCCGTACCCCCGAAGGGTTCTTCGTTCTGCCGCTCGGCGATACCGCCGAGGAACGTGCCGAGCGGTCCGAGACCTTCGTACGGGTGCTGTACTCCGAAGGCGACGAAAGCATCTGGGAGCCCGCCGCCCCCTACTACGCGGCCATCGCCGAGATGATGGGTGCCACCGGAGTCTCGTACTCCGCGATGGGGCTGTTCGCCACCACGGAGGAGGAGCAGGCCCTCGGCGCCGACGGGGTCGCGCAGTGTGCCTTCACCGTGGCCACCGTTCCGACCGACCAGGAGGACGGCGACACCGACATCGTGGCGCAGGGCATCCTCGCCGTGCTCTCCGCGGACCCGAACAACGACGCCCGGTGGCTCGACCTGCCGTGCGGTCCCGCCGTGTCCCGTATCACGCTGAAGCAGTACACGTTCCCCGCCGAGGCGACGGCCAACGGTGAGGAGATGGAACTCCTCACCGGACAGATACAGGTCCATGTCCCGTGCCCCACAGGCCCGTTCACGGCGGTGTTCACGCTCGACACCGCGTCCATGGACTACTGGTCGGAGTTCTGTGACGTGATGGCGGCCGTACTGCGGACGGTGTCCTTCACGGACACCGACCCGGACCCGGAACCGGACACGGACCCGGAAGACGCGACCGGCACCGACGCCGAGGACCGGGACACCGTCGTGCTCCGCTGATGCAGCCGCAGTGACACCGTGACCACGGCGATGGCCGCCAGCATGATGGCCGCGCCCGCCCACGCCGTCGCCGCGAAACCGAGCCCCGCGTCGATGACGGTGCCGCCGAGCCAGGGGCCACCCGTGTTGCCGAGGTTGAAGGCCGCCGTCGTGGTCGCGCCGGCCAGTGTGGGGGCGGCGCCGGCGACATTGAACATACGGGCGTTCAGGGCGGGTGCCGTGTAGAACGCGGAGAGGCCCAGCAGGAACGACAGACCCACCGCCGCCACCGCGAACTGGCCGAGAAGGGCCAGCAGCGTCAGGAGCACGGTCGATGCCGCGATGCCCGACAGCAGCACGCCGAACAGGTGCGCGTCCGCGACCCGGCCGCCGATCGCCGTACCGATCAGGGCGCCGACCCCGAACAGCCCGAGCACCATCGGCACCCAACTGTCGTCCAGCCCGGCGACATCCGTCAGGAGCGGCGCCAGATAGCTGAAGGTGCAGAACACGCCGCCCGCCGCCAGCGCGGTGATCACGATCGACAGCCACACCTGTCGGTCCCGGTAGATCCGTACCTCGTTGCGCAGACGCGGGCGCTCGGCGGGGAGCGGTATGCGGGGGATCAGGGTGACCACGCCGACCAGGGCGATCGCCGACGCCAGGGCCACCGCCCAGAACGCGGAGCGCCAGCCCAGGTGCTCGCCGAGGAAGGCGCCCGCCGGGACACCGAGCACGTTCGCGATCGACAGACCGCCGATCATCACGGCCATCGCCCGCGCCCGCGCGTTCAGCGGCACCATCGCGATGGCCACCGCGGCGCCCACCGCCCAGAAGCCGGCGCACGCCAGGGCGCTCACCACCCGGGACGCGAACAGCACCCCGTACGTCGGAGCCAGCGCGCCCGCGATCTGACCGACCCCGAACACCGTGATCAGGGTGATCAGAGTCGTCCGGCGGGGCAGCCGCAGGGTCGCCACCGCGAGCAGCGGAGCGCCCACCACCATGCCCACCGCGAACGCCGATATCAGCAGGCCCGCCTGCGGAATCGTTACGTCCATGTCGTCGGCGATCGGTGGCAGCAGGCCCGACAGCATGAACTCGCTGGTGCCCAGGGCGAACACCGAGAGGCCGAGGATGTACACGGCCAGCGGCATGCGCTGCGAGGAGGGTCGGAGGGAGCGGGTCATGGCGTCAGGGTCGGCGTCGGGCACAACAGTCGTCAACCGACCCGTCACACCTGACATTCCGACCGGAATCCGGAAACCGGAGAGCGCCGCCGGTCACGCGGTGAGTCGCGCCAGCTCCGCCGCCATGTTCCGGCGCGCGTCCGCCTCCCAGTTCCCGGTGCCGTACGGGGTACGGAACAGCCGTGGCAGGGCGAGGAGTTGGCGCAGCACATCGGCCCGGCCCGCGCGGAAGGCGTCGTCGGGTACGAACCCGTACTCCTCGCGGACGGCGGCGGCGTACGCGGCGTACGCCTCCGGTTCCCCCGCGAGCACCGCGAGATCCGCGTCACACAGCACCGCGCCGTTGCCGTCGCCGTCGGCCGCGTCGTGTGTGACGGTCAGCCGGACCAGCCGGGCCACCTCGCCGGTGCGGGACGCGTCGACGCCGAGTTCGGGCAGCGCGCGCTCGGCGAGCCGGGCACTGCGCTCCTCGTTCTCGGACCGGTCCGGCAGATACACGGCGTCGTGGAACCAGGCGGCGAGCCGTACGAGGGCGGGCTCGGCCGCGTACACCTCAAGTACGTCGATGTGACGCAGGACCGCGAGCAGATGGTCGGTGGTGTGGTACCGGCGCTGGGGTTCGCCCCAGCGGGCGAGCAGCGCGTCGGCGTACGGCTCGGGCGACACGGTCCCCCCGGCCGCCGCGACGGCCGCGGCCCACCGGTCGCGGAGTTCGTGGTGGGCGGGGTGCGGGGAGAGTGCGGGCGCCATGGGGGTCATTCTCGCGCCGTCCGGGCCTAGGGGGCTTCTGATGGATCTCCGCGGCGTCGCGACGCCCGGCACGCCCTCTCGCCGCACCGGGCGAAAACCCAAGTACGCCCAGTACGAGGGCTTCCGCCCGGCACGCCGAGAGCACGCACCGAACGCCGCTCCTTCTCCCACGGAGATCCATCAGAAACCCCCTAGCGTGGGTCCATGACTCTTACTGACGAGATCGTCCGGGACCCCGAACTGCCGGGGACGCTGCTGGCCACCGAACGGGACGCCCTGATTCCGCTGCTGCGGAGCAGGCCCGACGAGGACTTCGCGCTGCGGACCGCGTGTCCCGGCTGGACCGTGCGGCATGTCCTGGCGCACTGCGGTTCCGCGTTGATGCGGGTGGTCGAGAGCCGTTTCGAGCGGGGCGTGTTCTCGCCCGAGTCGAACGACCGTGACATCGCCGAGCGCGCCGACTGGGCGGTGTCCCGGATCGTGGACGAACTGGAGCACGGTATGACCGAGGCCGGTCCGGTGATCGCCAAGGCGGGCGGCGTCCTCGACATGGTCGCGGTGGGCGAGTGGGTACACGCGGGAGACGTACGGGAAGCCTTCGGGGAGCCCGGCGCGTACGCCGGCGCCGGGCTCGCGTACGCGCTGCCGCTGCTCGCGCGGATCAGCCGTGAGAAGGACCACGTACCGCTCCACGCCGACCTGGACGACCGGGACGAGCCGCTCCGCTTCGGCGGGGTGCCGGGGGACCGGCCGCCGGCGCGGTACCTCGGTGACGCGGCCACGCTGATCCGGCTGTACTCGGGGCGTCCGCTGGTCGGGACGCGGTACGAACTCGCGGGCGCGGGCGAGAAGGAGCTGAACCTCTTCGGGTGACCCGGGTCTCCCGGCTCGGGGTGGGTTTGGCGCGGGTACTCTGGGATATTGGACTAGACCTATAGGTGTACGTGCAGCTAGACCTATAGGCAGACCTATAGCTGGGTCTCTGGCTGGACCTGAAGCCCGCCCGAGCCGCACCGAGAGATGGGGTCCCATGAGCAAGCGTGCAGTCCTGGAGGTGATCGCCCTCGACGCGGGGGACGCGGTTGCCGCCGAGGCCGGAGGCGCGGACCGGCTGGAGCTGGTCACCGACATGGCCGCCGACGGGCTGACGCCGTCACGCGAGACCTTCGCCGCGATCCGCGCCGCCGTGGACATCCCGCTGCGCGTGATGCTCCGGCTGGCGGACGGGTTCGCGGCGGGGGACGTGGACGCGCTGGTACGGGCCGCGGGGGCGCTCCGCTCGGAGGGTGCCGACGAGTTCGTACTCGGCTTCCTCACCGAGGCCGGGGACGCGGACGTTCCGGTGGTGGAGACGCTGGTCGCCGAGTTGGGCGGGTGCCGGTGGACCTTCCACCGGGCGATCGACCGCGCCGGCGACCGGGACGCGGTGCGCAAGCAGCTCGCGGATCTGCCGGGGCTCGACACGTATCTGACCGCCGGTTCGGCGGTCGGGGTCGACGACGGGATGACAACGTTGCTCGCGGAGTCCGCGCGGGACGGCGAGCCCGGCTACACCCCGCACCTCCTCGTCGGCGGCGGCCTCCGCCTCGACCATGTCTCCCGCCTGAAGTCGGGCGGCGTGACGGGTTTCCACATCGGCGGAGCGGCTCGCCCCGCGGGTTGGGCGGGACCGGTGTCGACGCCGGCGGTCGAGGAGTGGCGGCGCGTACTGGACCGCTAGGCCCTTACCGGGCACCGCAGCGCCGTGGAGCAAGCGGCCTGCCGCCGCCAGTGCGGTGCCGGTCACTGCTTCCCGCCCGGACGGGCACAGGCACAGGCCACCGGCACCCCATCCCGCCGCAGCGGTGCTCAGCCACAAGTAGCTGTGTCCGGCGGTGTGGGGTAATCGCCGGGCCGGGTCAGGCCAGCTGGGGCGCCAGCGCCGTGGGGCAGGCGGGCTGCCGCCGCCACTGCTCCCCGCCCGGAGGGCACTCGCACCCCATCCCGCCGCAGCGGTGCTCAGGCACAAGCACCTCGTTCCGGCGGTGTGGGGTGATCGGCCGGACCGGTCAGGCCAGTTCGGGCGGCAGCGCAGTCGTGTGCAGCACCGTCAGCCCCGAGACCGCCCGGGTCAAAGCCACGTACAAGCGCCGCAGGCCCGTGCGGAGGTCGGGTTCGCCGTCCACCACCGCCGCCGGCTCGTCCAGGACCACGTAGTCGTACTCAAGGCCCTTCGCCAGCGTCGCCGGTACCAGCGTCAGGCGGGTCTCCTGTGTCGTCTCCTCGCCGGGTGAGAGGTAGGTGAAGCCGGCGGCGGTCAGGGCTTCCGCCAGGGCCGGTACCCGGGCGTCCGCCGCGATCAGGCCGGTCGACCCCTCCCGGCCCAGCGCCTCGCGGCACGCGTCGACCACCGCCGCGTCCAACTCCCCTGCCGAGCCCACCTCGTGGACCGCCAGCGCCCCCGGCGCCTCCCGTACCGACTCCACCTCCGCGAGGCCCGGCGCGATCGACGGCAGCAGCCGCGACGCGTACGCGATCACCTCGCGCGGTACGCGGAACCCCGCCGTCAGCTCCTCCACCACCGCGTCGTCCTTGCCGAGGTGCCGCAGCGCCTCGTCCCAACTCCGCGTCGCCCAGGGCGTGGTGCCCTGCGCCAGGTCACCGAGCACTGTCGCGGACCCCGTCGTACAGCGGCGGCCCACCGCCCGGTACTGCATCGGCGACAGGTCCTGCGCCTCGTCCAGGACCACATGCCCGAGCGACTGCGTACGCGCGACCAGGTCCGACGCCTCGTCGATGAGGACCGCGTCCGCCATCGACCAGCGCGCCGTCTTCACCCCGCGCGGCACCTTCCCGGTCCACAGGATCGCCTTCTGTTCCTCGTCCGAGAGGAGCCCGTCGGCGTGCGCGGCGAGGAACGCGTCGTCCGTCAGCAGCCGCAGCACCAGCTTCGCCGGGTCGACCGGCGGCCACACCGCCTTGACGGCCGTCTTCACCGCGCTGTTGCGCGCCACCGCGTCCTGCACCCGGTCGTCGGGCGCCTCGCCCGCCCGTTCCATCTGGACGAGCACCGCGTGCGCGATCCGCCGGGGCAGTGCCTCGCGCGCCGCCCCGTACCGCATGTCGCGGGCCTGCAACTCCCGGACGATCTCCTCCAGTTCGTACGCGGGCACCCGCCACCGCCGGGACCCCCGCACCACGACCACCGGCTCGGTCGGGGGCGTGACATGTGAGCGGATCGCCCGCCGTAGCACCTCCGCCATCCGCGCGTCGCCCTTCACCAACGCCGCCGACGCCTCGTCCCGGCCGCGTACCTCGACGCGGGCCACCAGGTCCTCGACGGTCGCCTGCTGGACCTCCAGCTCACCGAGCGCGGGCAGCACCTGCTCGATGTAGTGCAGGAAGGAACGGTTCGGCCCGATCACCAGCGTGCCGGTACGGGCCAGGCGGTCGCGGTGCGCGTACAGCAGATATGCCACCCGGTGCAGGCCCACCGCCGTCTTGCCGGTGCCGGGCCCGCCCTGGACGCACACCGTGCCGCCGAGACCGCTCCGTACGATCTCGTCCTGCTCCGGCTGGATCGTCGCCACGATGTCCCGCATCGGGCCGACGCGCGGGCGCTCGATCTCGCGTTGCAGCAGTGCGCTGGTACGGGCCGTCTCCGTCGGGTCCGACAGACGCTCGTCCTCGTACGCGGTGAGGTCGCCGCCGGTGTAGCCGAAGCGGCGGCGCAGCCTGATGTCCATCGGGTCCTTCTTCGAGGCCCGGTAGAACGGCTGCGAGACCGGTGCCCGCCAGTCGATGACCATCGGGTCACCGCCGGCGTCGTGCACATGGCGGCGCCCGATGTAGAAGCGCTCGCCGTCGGCGCCCTCCGCCTGGTCGGCGCCGGGGGCGTGCAGGTAGTCGAGGCGGCCGAAGAAGAGGGGGGTGTGGGCGAGGTCGGCGAGGGACTTGATCCGCTCGTCGATCTGGTTGCGGAGGACTGCGGCGTTCACCCAGTTCGCGGTGACGTCGCGGATGTCGAGGGCTTCGGCGTCCTCGCGCATGGCGCGGAGCGCGGAGCGGGAGTCGGCGAGGTGGGTGCGTTCGTGGGTGAGGGGGTCGGGAGGGGTGGACACGGGTTGCCTTCCGGGGGCGGTGCGGGGTGTGGGTTGCCGCCCGGTTTCCGTCCGGGTGACGGCCCCCTTTATCGGAGGCGGGACAAGAGCGGAGATTTTAGACCCCGCGAACTCCGAGGGCCACCGAATATTTCCCCCGCCCGCCCGCCCGCCCGCCCGTGGGCCCGGGTTCCGTTTTCCGGCGGCGGCGGTGGCGGTGCTGCATGCGAGCGGGGGGCGGTCCGGGCCTGCGGGCCCGGGTTTCTTTCCCGCCGCAGCGGCGATCAGTTGGCGTGGTGTGTTTCGGCGGTGTTCCAGCCCGTCCCTGCCCGGGGGGTGTCGCCGTCAGGCGAGAGCGCGGCGCTCAGCCGTCATGGGGGCGCGCCCTGCCACGCCCGGTAGGGCCAACCGCTTGATGGAAGCGTAACCGCGAGGTTACGCTTCCCCCGTGGAAGACATAGTCGCCGCCATCTCCGACCCCCTGCGTCGGGAAATCCTGGTCATGCTGCGCGGCAACCCGCTCAGCGTCGGGGAGATCGCCGGACGGTTTCCGGTGAGTCGGCCCGCCGTGAGTCGGCACCTCAGGGTGTTGCGGGAGAGCGGGCTTGTCCGGGACGAACTGGTCGGGCGGCAGCGGCGCTACACCCTCACCCCCGCCCCCCTCGCCGAACTCGCCGACTGGATCGCCCGCCTCCGCGCCCCGTCCGGCTGGGAGCACCGCCTCGACGCTCTGGACACCGAGGTCCGCCGCACCAGCCGCGAGCGCACCCGACGTGAGCCAAGTAGTCCGAGTAACCCGAGTAACCCGAGTAACCCGAGTAGCCAAGGTCGCCAAGCCGATAAGGACTCCGCATGACAGTCACACCCGTACCCCGGCCCCGCCCCACCGGCCGCCTCCACGCCACCCCCGACGGAGTCGACCTCGTGCTGCTCCGTACTTTCCGCGCCCCCATCGAAGACGTGTGGGCGAGCGTCACCGAGTCCGAGCGGACGGCACGCTGGTTCGGGCCCTGGGAGGGTGACGCGGCGCCGGGAGCCACCGTCCGGGTCCAGCTCTCGTACGAGGAGGGGGCGCCCTGGTCCGAGATGCGGATCGAGACCTGCGAACCGCCCCTCCGGCTCGCCGTCACCACCCTGGACGAGGCCGGTTCCTGGCACCTGGAACTGCTCCTGTCCGAGGTCGACGGCCGCACCGAACTGCGCCTCGTGCAGCACCTCGCGGACGCGAAGGGCGTCGGCGAGATCGGACCCGGCTGGGAGTACTACCTCGATCGCCTGGTCTCCTCGCGCGACGGCACAGAGGCCCAGGACTTCGACGCCTACTACCCGGCCCAGAAGGCGTACTTCGAGGACCTGATCAGCACGATCTGATCGGCACGGTCACCGACCCTCACGGCGGGCGGTGACCGCCGCCCGGGTCTCCTCGGTGATCAGATCCGCGTTGATCTGCGCCCCCGCCGCCGCACCGGCCGCCGCCGCGCTCCCCACCTGCGCGGACAGGTCGGTGACATTGCCCGCCGCCCACACCCCGGGCACCTCGGTACGTCCCGTCGGATCGGCGGGTACGTACTCCCCGGCCCCTGACTGATGCTCCACCGGCACCAGCCCGAGCGCCTTCAGGAACCCGGCACGCGCCACCATCCTCGGCGCCGTCGCCACCGCCTCGCGGGCGACCACCGTGCCGTCGGCCAGCCGGACGCCGGTGAGCCGGTCGTCGGTGATCTCCAGGGCCGCCACCTCACCGTCCACCACCCGGACATCCCGTGCGGCCAGCTCCTCCGCCTGCTCGTCGGTGAGCGCGGGCAGGGTGTGCGCGAAGAACGTGACGTCGTCGCTCCACTGCCGGAACAGCAGCGCCTGGTGCACCGACAGCGGGCCGCTGCCCAGTACGCCGATGGCCCGGTCGCGGATCTCCCAGCCGTGGCAGTACGGGCAGTGCACCACGTCCCGCCCGAACCGCTCCCGCAGCCCCGACACGTCCGGCAACTCGTCCACCAGGCCGGTCGTCACCAGCAGCCTCCGCGCCCGTACGGACCCACCGTCGGCCAGCTCCACGGTGAACAGCCCGTCGTCGTCCCGTACCGCTCCCGTCACCTCGCCCGACACCACGTGCCCGCCGTAGCCGCGGACCTCGGCCCGGCCGCGCTCCAGCAGCTCGCCAGGCGGCATTCCCTCGCGCGCGAGCAGCCCGTGCACGCCGGCCGCCGGGGCGTTGCGCGGCGCGCCCGAGTCGATCACCGCCACCGAGCGCCGGGCCCGCGCCAGCATCAGCGCCCCGTTCAGCCCCGCGGCGCCCCCGCCGAGCACCACCACGTCATAGCCGTCCCTCAAACGATCGAAGCCATCGAACCGATCGGTCACCTTGACCACCTCCACGTCCGACCCTGCGCGCCGACCCACACGGACCGCAAACTAAGTTGCCGATCCGGCAAGCTCTGGCAGACTCGACACCATGGACCAGGACATCGATCAGGCGCTGAGCGCGGTCGCCCCCCGCCTCCGGGCCCTCCGCAAGCAGCGCGACACCACCCTCGCCGACCTGTCCGAGGCGACCGGTATCTCGGTGAGCACCCTCTCCCGCCTGGAGTCCGGCTCCCGCCGGCCCAACCTCGACCTGCTGCTCCCGCTCGCCAAGGCGTACGGCGTCACGCTCGACGAACTCGTGGGCGCCCCGCCGACCGGCGACCCGCGCATCCACCTGCGCCCGGTCACGTACCACGGCATGACGATGGTGCCGCTGACCCGGCGGGCCGGCGGGATCCAGGCGTACAAGCTCGTGATCCCGGCCGGCAGTCGTCGCAGGGAACCCGACCCCAAGACCCATGAGGGTTACGAATGGCTCTACGTACTCAACGGGCGGCTCCGCATCGTCCTCGGCGAGCAGGATCTGGTCCTCGCCCCCGGTGAGGCCGCCGAGTTCGACACCCGCGTACCGCACTGGTTCGGCGCGTTCGACGCCGAACCGGTCGAGTTCCTCAGCCTGTTCGGCAGCCAGGGCGAGCGCGCCCACCTCCGCGCCCGCCCGAGGGCAAACGCCGCCTAGCGCCCTGGGGGGACTCCTGGGGGATTCCTAGGGGTCGGGTCCGCCGCTGGGACTACCGGAGACCGGCGGAGGTTACATCCGGCGGCCGATGTGGCTGTCATGCCGGGAATCCAGACTGGAGGTATGAGTAGCGCAGCCATCAACCCAGGTCCTGCCCGTATCGGCCCCCCTGGCGCCACCGCCGCCAGTAGCGGCCACCGGGCCCACCTCGTCGGCGACGCCCTGCGCGCCGTCAAGGTCTTCGTCTCCGCCGCGTTCGGTGTGGCGGTGCTCGGGGAGTACGCGGAGGAGGCGGGCGTCCGCCGCCGCTGACTCCTTACGTCACGCGCGTACCGGTCACCCGGGCCCGCGCCCGTGACCGAACGGACCGTCATCGTCCGCATGCGGAGCGCCACGAAGGCTCTCCGGGCGGCGGCCCCCTGCCCCGCGTTCCGCCGCACTTCTCTCCGTCTCGGCCCTCCCGCTCGCCGCGCTGTGTCCGCTCCAGCGCGTGCGCATGTCCGACGCCCCGGCCCGTCGGGCCGAGGACGCGCCGTCGCCGGTGGTCTCCAGGGGTTCACGGTCACTGAACGGCACGCCGCGGCCCATTGGTCACGTTCGCGGTCGGCGTGGGGTGTCGGCCGGAGCCCGCGCGGTCGGGGTGGTGCGGGGGAGACGTGTGGCGGTGACGAGGCCGGCGAGTGCCGCGAGGGCGAGGGTGGCCATGGCGGCGGCGTAGGCGTTCTTGGTGAGGTTGGCGACGAGGATGGTGCCGGCGACGGCGGTGCCGAAGGAGGAGCCGAGGTTCGAGACGCTCCGGGACAGGCCGGAGATCTCGCCCTGCCGGTTCTCGGGGAAGGCGGACTGGACCACGTTCACGGACGGGGTGAGCATGACGCCGAGTCCGAGTCCGATCAGCAGCAGGCCGGGGGCGAACGCCCACGGGCTGGGCGAGCCGGCGACCAGAGCGATCAGGGTGCCGATGCCGACGACGGCGAACGCGAACCCGGCGGTGATCAGGGTCCGCTGTGGCAGGCGTTTGGCGAGGCGTTCCGCTGCGAGTGAGGAGACCAGCACTCCGAGGGTGGCGGCGGTGAAGATGACGCCGGTCTGGATGGCGTCGTAGCCGCGTACGACCTGGAGGTAGGTGGCGACGGTGAACGAGGTGCCCATGAGCAGCAGCCACTGGGCGTTCTGGGTGACCAGGCCGAGGTTGGAGGCGCGGTTACGGAACAGGCTGGTGGACAGCAGCGGTTCTCCTCCGGCGCGCTCCACGCCGCGGATCCAGTGCACGAACCAGGCCAGTACGAGGAGGCCGGCGGCGATCAGGCCGAGCGTCAGCCACAGGTTGTTGTCGGCGGCGAGGATGCCCATGACGATCAGGACAAGGCCGCCGGCGGACAGGACAGCGCCGCGGACGTCGAACGAGCGGCTGGGATCCGGCGGCAACGGGTCGTCCAGCGAGCGGCTCAGCACGATGATGAGCGCGATCACCAGGGCTTGGAAGACGAACGCGGCGCGCCAGCTGATCGCGGAGGTGATCAACCCGCCGATCAGCGGCCCCGCTGCCGCGCCGACGCCTCCGGCGGCCATGACGACTCCGAACGCGCGGGCCCGGGAGGTCAGGTCGGTGAACAGCAGCGTGGTGAGGATGTAGACCGGGGGGATGAGCAGGGCCGTGCCGACGCCTTCGAGGATGGAGTTGCCGAGGATCAGCACGCCGAGTCCGGGGGACGCGGCGCTGAGGATCGCGCCGATGCCGTAGACGGTGAGGCCCGCGAGGAAGCAGCGCTTGCGGCCGAACCGGTCGGTGGCCTTGCCGCCAGGGATCATGAGCGCGGCCATGACGAGCAGGAACAGGGTGATCGCGACCTGCACGCCCTGGACGGTGGTGTCCAGGTCGTGGCTGATGTCGTTGATCATCACGTTCATGTTGGAGCCGGCGAAGCTGCAGATGAACTGCGCCAGCGCGAGCGGTGCCAGCATCCGGGAGCCGGCACCCGAACGGGCGGGGCTGGCGGGTCCTTGAGCGGCGGTGTCCTCGGTCACGGGACCGGGCCTCTCTGTGCGGCGGGCGGCTCAGACGTCCGGCGACCTTTCGGCGCGGTCGAGTTCCTCGTCGAGGGCGAGTGCCGCGGCGACGAGCGCGAGATGTGTGAAGGCTTGCGGGAAGTTGCCGAGTTGCTCTCCGGAGGGGCCGATCTCCTCGGCGAACAGGCCGACGTGGTTGGCGTAGGTGAGCATCTTGTCGAACGCGTAGCGGGCCTGATGGCCGCGGCCGGAGCGGGCGAGGGCCTCGACGTACAGGAAGCTGCACAGGCTGAAGGTGCCCTCGGAGCCCCGCAGGCCGTCCGGGGACGCTTCGGGGTCGTAGCGGTAGACCAGGCTGTCGCTGACGAGTTCGTCGGTCATCGCGTCGAGGGTGCTGAGCCAGTCCGGGTCGGTGGGGGACAGGAATCCGACGCGCGGCATCAGGAGCAGCGAGGCGTCGAGGACGTCGGTGTCGTAGTGCTGGACGAAGGCCCGGCGTTTCTCGCTCCAGCCGCGCTCGGTGATCTGCCGGAAGACGGTGTCGCGGGATGCGCGCCAGCGGGAGAGGTCGGCGGGCCGGGCGTGGGTGGTGGCCAGCCGGATCGCCCGGTCGAAGGCGACCCAGGTCATCAGGCGGCTGTAGGTGAAGTTCTGGTGGCCGCCGCGGGTTTCCCAGATGCCCGCGTCCGGACGGTCCCAGTGGTCGCACAGCCAGTCGATGAGCCCGGCGAACACGCGCCAGCCGCGGATGCCGCCGATGTCGTCGGTCTGGGCGACGGCGTAGGCCGCCTCGCCGTAGATGTCGAGCTGGATCTGGCCGGCCGCCGCGTTGCCGGCCCGGACGGGGGCGGAACGCCGGTAGCCCTCCAGGTGCTCAAGGACCTCTTCGGTCAGGTGCGGCTCCCCGTCCACCCGGTACATGATCTGCAACGGCTCACCGGAGGCGGTGCCGCCGGCCTGGAGCCGCTCACGCATCCACCGGCGGAACGCCTCCGCCTCGGCGGTGAAGCCGAGGTCGATCAGCGCGCGCACGGACAAGGACGCGTCCCGCACCCAGGTGTAGCGGTAGTCCCAGTTGCGTTCGCCGCCGATCTGCTCGGGCAGGCCCATGGTGGCCGCCGCGATCGGGGCACCCGTGGGGGCGTAGGTGAGCAGTTTGAGGGTGATGGCGGAGCGCACCACCATCTCGTGCCAGCGGCCTGTGTAGCGGCAGGACCGCAGCCAGGTGAGCCAGAAGTCACGGCAGGCATTGAACGCCGCCGTCACCTCCTTGATGGTCGGTGGCGGCCCGCCCGGTCGCCCGGTGCGCGCGCCTGGCTCGCCCGACTCGCCGGTGAGGACGACCGCGGCGCTCTCGCCGGCGCGCAGGGTGAAGCGGGCGGAGACATCCGGGCCGTCGGTGTGGAGCGGGACCTGTGCGGTTGCCTGGAGGTGCAGGTCGGTGTCGGGGCCGTGGAGGACGACGCTGCCGTCATCGAGGTGGCCGAGCGTGTGCGAGGCGCGGCCGTAGTCGAAGCGGGGCCTGCAGATCAGCTCGAAAGGGAGGCTGCCGCGGACCACCCGGGCGACCCGGATCAGCCGGTGCCGGGCGGCGGGAGCACTTGAGGCGATGGGCTCCATGAAGTCGATGACTTCTCCGACACCTTCCGGGGCCATGAAGCGGGTGATGAGAATGGGCGTGTGCGGCAGATACAGCTGGCGCACCGTGGCCTGCTCCCCGAGCCCCCCGAGATCCGCGGCAAGGCGACAGTGGCCGCCCCGGTCGCTGTCGAGCAGTGACGCGAACAGGCTCGGCGAGTCGAACCGCGGCGTGCACCACCAGTCCACCGTCCCGTCGGAGGAGACCAGCGCCGCGGTCTGCAGATCGCCGACCAGCCCGTGGTCGGCGATCGGGGGGTAGTCGTTCATGACCTCTCCAGCCAGGAGACCGTGATCACCGCCGGCGACGACCGGCATCGCCGGACCTGGCGAGACCGGCGATCTGTCTTGGCACACAGCCGTTTCTCCAAGCTGACCGCCATCTCCGGTTCACCGCATCCCGGGGGCAGGGGACGCGAACGGCGTCCGGGCCGCGCCGAGCGGCCCGTGATCCGCGTCGCCGGTGGAACGGACGCCCCGGCCGGACGGAGAGCCTTCCCGCTCCTGCCCGAGGGCGGGCACATCCCCCTCCGCGCCCCAGGGAACCTCCGCGCCTGGCGCGGGCCGATCCACGGTATCCACTAAGGTCGCGCCGTGATCGAACGGACCGTGACCATTCGTGCGCGGAGCGCCACCGGCTACTTCCGTGCGCGGAGCGCCACCAATGACTCGCGTGCGCGGAGCGCCATCAGGACCCTGCCGGTGGTGGCCCCGCCGGCCGCGCCCCTCGCCCGGCGCGCCACTCCCCTTCCCGCCGCCGCCCTCCTCGCCCTCTCCGTCCTGTCCCTCGCCGCGCTGTGTTTCCTCCAGCGCGTGCCCATGGCCGACGCGTTGGTCTACCGGGCCGAGGGTGCCGCCGTCGCCGGTGGTGGTGATCTCTACGGGTTCACGGTCACGGAATGGCGGCTGCCCGCGACCTATCCGCCTTTTGCCGCCCTGCTGTTCGTGCCGACGACCTGGCTCCCCGTAGGGATCATGAAGGCCCTGTTCGTCGCCGCGAACATCGCCCTCACGGCCCTGCTCGTACGGCTCTCCTGCCGGCTCGCCGGACTGCCCGCGCGCGGGGCGCTCGTCTGCGCCGCGACATCCGGCGCGCTCTGGCTCGAACCCGTCTTCCAGACCGTCGTGTTCGGGCAGATCAACCTCGCCCTGATCTGTCTCGTGCTGTGGGACCTGACCCGGCCGCCGGGCGCGCTCGGCAAGGGCTTCGCGCTCGGGGTCGCCGTCGGCGTCAAGCTGACGCCCGCCGTGTTCATCATCTATCTGCTGCTGACCCGGCGGGTGCGGGAAGCGGTCGTCGCGAGCGCCGCGTTCGTCGGGACCGTGCTGCTCGGGGCGCTGGTCCTGCCCGCCGCCAGCGTCGAGTTCTGGACCCGGCGGCTCTACGAGACGGGCCGCGTCGGCAAGGCGTGGATCGTCGACAACCAGTCACTCCAGGGGCTGATCGCCCGCCTGACCGGCGACCCCGCACCGGGCCTCGTGTGGCTGCTGCCCGCACTCGCCGTGGCCGCCACCGGCCTGTGGCTCGCGCAACGAGCCCACCGAGCGCACCCCGCGCGACACCCGGAGGCGCACGGCGTGCTCCTCGCCGCCGGTACCGCCCTGCTCGTCTCGCCCATCAGCTGGTCCCACCACTGGGTGTGGTGCGTACCGCTCCTCGCGCTCCTGGTGGCCCAGGGGCACCGGTGGTGGGCGGCCGGGGTCGCCGCCGTGTTCGCCGCGCGCAGCCTCTGGCTCGTACCGCACCAGGGGGACCTGGACCTCCATGTCCCGTGGTGGCAGCAGCCGTTGGCGTCCCCGTACCCGCTCCTCGCGCTGGCGCTCCTGGCTACTGCTGTGCCGTGGGCTCGTCGTCTCCGCTGAGGAGTTCGTCGGCGTCCACGATCCGGTACGCGTACCCCTGTTCGGCGAGGAACCGCTGCCGGTGGGCGGCGAAGTCCTGGTCGATGGTGTCGCGGGCGACCACGGAGTAGAACCGGGCCTCGTGACCGTCCGCCTTCGGGCGCAGTACCCGGCCCAGCCGCTGGGCCTCCTCCTGGCGGGAGCCGAAGGTGCCGGACACCTGGATCGCGACGGTCGCCTCGGGCAGATCGATGGAGAAGTTGGCGACCTTCGACACCACGAGCACCGACAACTCGCCCTGCCGGAACGCCTCGAACAGCTTCTCGCGCTGCGCGTTGGACGTCTCGCCCTTGATGACCGGCGCGGCCAAGTGCTCGCCCAGCTCGTCGAGTTGGTCGATGTACTGGCCGATGACGAGGGTCTGTTCGCCCTGGTGCTTGCGTACCAGCGCCTCCGTCACCTTCCGCTTGGTCTCCGTCGTGGCGCAGTAGCGGTACTTCTCCTCGGTCTCGGCGGTCGCGTACGCGAGGCGTTCGCCGTCGGTGAGGTTGACGCGTACCTCGACGCAGTCAGCGGGCGCGATGTAGCCCTGCGCCTCGATCTCCTTCCAGGGCGCGTCGAAGCGCTTGGGGCCGATGAGCGAGAACACGTCGGACTCGCGGCCGTCCTCGCGGACGAGCGTCGCGGTCAGCCCGAGCCGCCGCCGGGCCTGGAGGTCGGCCGTGAACTTGAAGACGGGCGCGGGCAGCAGATGCACCTCGTCGTAGACGATGAGGCCCCAGTCGCGCGAGTCGAAGAGTTCCAGGTGCGGATAGACACCCTTCCGCTTCGTCGTCAGCACTTGGTAGGTGGCGATGGTGACGGGTCGGATCTCTTTCCTCGTCCCGCTGTACTCGCCGATCTCCTCCTCGGTCAGCGAGGTGCGCCGTACCAGTTCGTGCTTCCACTGGCGGGCCGAGACCGTGTTCGTGACGAGGATCAGCGTCGTCGCCTTCGCCTCCGCCATCGCGCCGGCGCCGACGAGGGTCTTGCCCGCGCCGCACGGCAGCACCACGACACCGGAGCCGCCGTGCCAGAAGCCCTCGACGGCCTGCTTCTGGTACGGGCGCAGCGCCCAGCCGTTCTCCGCCAGCTCGATCGGATGGGCCTCCCCGTCCACATACCCGGCGAGGTCCTCGGCGGGCCAGCCCAGCTTGAGGAGGGTCTGCTTGATCTGGCCGCGCTCCGAGGGGTGCACGGCGACCGTGTCCGGGTCGATCCGGTTGCCGACCAGCGGCATGATCCGCTTCGAGCGGAGGATCTCCTCCAGGACCGGCCGGTCGGTGCTTGTCAGGACCAGACCGTGCGCCGGGTGCTTGCTGAGCGTGAGACGGCCGTACCGGTCCATCGTCTCGGCGATGTCGACCAGCAGCGCGTGCGGGACCGGATAGCGGCTGTACTGGACCAGGGCGTCGACGACCTGCTCGGCGTCGTGCCCGGCCGCGCGGGCGTTCCACAGGCCGAGCGGGGTCACCCGATAGGTGTGGATGTGCTCGGGGGCGCGCTCCAGCTCGGCGAACGGCGCGATGGCACGCCGGCACGCACCGGCCTGCTCGTGGTCGACCTCCAGGAGCAGGGTCTTGTCGGACTGGACGATGAGGGGTCCGTTCACGCGCGTCCCTTTCTGCACGGCTGCGCGGACCCCGGGGGACGGCCCGCACGGGCTGCACGCGAGGGCAGCCAAACGTCCAGTGTGCCGCACCCGGCGGCGATCACGCCGGGGTGCGGGTCGTCGGGTCCGGCGGTGGGCCGGTCGGACCGTGCGGCGGGGCGGTCAGACCTTGCGGTGAGGTGGTTGGCCCAGGCCGCCCAGGCCCTGGTTGTCGGCCAGCTCGGCGACGCCTGTGATGCGGTGCAGCGGATACGTCCGTACCTCGTCGGCGGTGTGGTCGTACGCCGTGACGAAGCCGCCCTCGACCCGGATCGGGGCGATCACGCGCTGGGTCGCGGTGCCCTCCGCGTTCACGTACCCGATCCACAGGGCCTCGCCGGTGAGGACCGCCGCCTGCATGGTGGCGAGGGTGTCGGCCGATGACGTACGCGGCAGTTCGCCCGCGCGGTCCGCGGTGGTCTTGCGGGGGGCCGTGGTGGCGAGGTCACCGGCGCGGATCGCCCGGACGGCGGCCGTCAGGAGGGTGCCGCCGGGCAGCGGCGGGCCCTCCGGGACCGGGACCGGGGCGGTGCGCGGCGGGGTGCGGTGCGCGTGGGCGCGGGCCACCAGGACATCGCCCTCCGGGCTCTCGGCGGCGGGCGCGAAGCCCATCTGGCGCAGCCCGTCGAGCAGCGCCACCGGGTCGGCCTGGGCCGCGAGCACGGTGGGCGCCAGGCGCCGCAGCCGCAGACCCTGGGCGCGCTTGTCGGCCAGGATCTCGTTCAGTACGGCCTCGTCGTCGCACCGGACGTACGCCGACGCGCCCCCGATCCGCAGATGCCCGTGCTTCCGCGCGACATCGTCGATGAGGTACGCGAGCGGCTGGGGCACCGGGGTCCGTGAGTGGGCGGCGAGGAACGCGTGCAGATCGGCGGCGGCACGTCCCGAGTCGAGGGCCCGCCGCACCGAGCCCGGTGTGAACCGGTACACGGTCGCGGCGCCCTTCGACTCGACGTCGGCGATCACGGCGAGTGTCTCCGCCAGGGGACGGAGCAGCGGGCCGGGCGCCACGGCGGTGAGGTCGGCCTGGAGGAGGACGTGGTCGAGGGGTTGGGGGAGGAGGGGGGTGAGGAGGGCGGCGGCCCTCTCCTGGGCGGCGGCGGCATCCGCGCTGCCGGTGTCCTCGGTATCGGCTGCTTCGGCCGTTACGGCTGCCTCCGTCGGGCTCCGGTCCGGCAGCAGGGCCCTGGCGTGGGTCGACAGGGCGCCGCGGCCCGTCAGGCCGAGGAGTTCCGCGTCGCCCAGGGTCCAGCGGGCCAGGCGGGTGCGGAGGTCCGGCTGGTTCTGCGCGGTGGACGCGGCGGTACGCGATGCCGTGCCACGCGGCGGGCGCTCCCAGCGCAGCCGGGCGAGCAGGGACTCCGGGTCGGCGGAAGCGCCGGGCGGCAGGGTCGCGAGCAGGGTGAGTACCCGGTGCCGGACCTCCGGGGCGTCCGAGCGGTCCAGGCCGGGGCCGAGGGCGGCCAGGGCGCGTTCCTTGACGTCCCGCCCGCCGACCAGACCCGAGGTCCGTGTCGCCGTCAGCCAGGCCCCGGCGAGCACGGCCCACCGCTCGGCCGGGGGACGCTCCAGCCAGGTGTCGTACGCGGGCGTCGCCGCGTACCGCTCGTCGGCCTCGCCGTCGGATGCCAGCAGGCCCGCCGCGTACGCCAGCTCCACCCAGAACGCGGCCAGCGGCTCCGACACGTCGAGCGCGATGGCCGTCCGCTTCAGGTCACGGACGCTGAGCCCACCCGAACGGAGCACGGCGGGGCCGCCCTCGTGCCACTCGTGCAGCAGGTCCTCGATCGTCATCAGCGCCTGATACGCCTGCCCGGCCGCCGTCGCGTCCGCGACCTGCGGGGGGTGCTCCCGGTCCGCGAGGACCGCCGGAGGCAGCGGCTCCGCCGCCCGGTGGGCGCGGCCACCGCGCAGATGCAACGCCGCCTCACGCGGCAGTACGACGGTGCCCGGCGCGGTCGCGAGGAGGAGCCCCCGGTCGAGCAGCCAGCGCAGATGCTTCGCGGGCGCGGCCGTGACCTGCCCGTACGGCGGCCCCCAGACCAGCCGGGAGAGTACGTCGACGGATTCCGGCGGCGCCTCGTCCAGCAGCGCCGACATCCGGCGCCGGTCGCCGAACAGCCCGGTCAGGGACGCCACGGCGGACACCGCGTCATGCGTCCTGGGCAGCCCGGCCGTCGTCACGATCTCCTGGATACGGCCCGGGGACATGCCCGCCGTGGCCTCCGCGACGGTCGGGCCGAGGCCGGTCGGCGACGGGTTCTGCGGGGACGGCGCGAGGAGTTCCCGCGCCGTACGCACCAGCCGCAGACGGTCGTCGGCGCCCCAGATCAGGGCCTGTTCGCGCAGGCTGTGCACGGCACCCGGGAGCGCCGCCTCGATCTCCGGGTCACCGTCGTCACCGGCGAGCAGCCCCAGCAGATCCCCGTACGCCGCCGGGTCCGGTGCGATGGCGAGGGTCTCGGCGGTCTGGAGCGTGAACCTGTCCAGGCGTTCCAGGGCGCGGACCACGCTGGCGCGGGTGCCGGCCCGGGTGGCGAGCTGGCCGAGGTCGGTGGGGACGGGCGTAAGGAGGTCGGGCCTGGCCCGGAGAAGGGCGGCGAGGGACGCGTCGGTGCGGCCCCTCAGGGCCTCAGCGAGGGAGCGCGGGACCGTGGGGCTTGGTAGGGCACCTCTAGCGTCACTGCTCATCCGGCTCACGTTAGTGGGTGCGGGTGACATCGCGGGCCCCCGGCACAGGTGGTTGCCGGACCGATACCGACCGCTACCACCCGCCCCGACACACGCCGGACGCTCCACGGGGACCCGCACCGGGTGCGCATCGGTCCCGTACCCGCCCCCGCGGGCCTGTACCGTCGGAACCGGTGGTTTTCAACAGGTGCGTCCCGGAGGGGACTTCGTGGGGATCGAGAGTGACCAGCTCGTTTTTGACTATCTGAGCAAGGTCGGGGACCTCGCTCAGCAGCGGAAGTTGCCGTCCGGTACGCGGATGCGGCTCGTCACCGAGTTGCGCAACGAGATCGACAAGCGGCGCGCCAAGTCACTCGTGGACACCCCCGCCGCCGTCAGCCGCATTCTCTCCCACCTCGGCACGCCGCAAGATCTGGTCGAGGCCGCAGGCTCCGGGACCGGCGACGGGGACGCCCCCCGGGCCGCCGTACCGGTGCAGCGGCAGCCCGAGGAGACCGGCGAGGGGACACGGCCCAAGGGGCTGCGGCGGATGGTGCCCAGGCCCCGGCCGACCGAACCGGCGCCCGAGCCGGAGCGGTACGTACCGTCGCCGCCGCACCTCGCGGGCGAGGACGAACTCGGGCCGCACGGCTCGGAACCCGACTGGTGGCGGGTCGACAGCAGCCCGTTCGGGCTGAGCGACAGCGTGCCGGGGTTCGTCGGCGGCGTGGAGATCCCGGAGATACTCAAGCCCCCGCCCAGCCGTGAAGGCGAGCCCGAACCTGTCCCGCTCGGCAAGGATGTCGCCGAACAGGAAGAGGGGGAGGGGCAGGACGCCGAGGGCTCGGAGAGCGGTGACGCCAAGAGGCGCCGGCCCCGACTCCGGCTCACCGGCTACGCGAACCCGCTGCTCCTCCTCGCCGCCGCCCTGCTGGTCGCGGGCGCCGTGCTCGGCAACTGGATCGCGCTCGGCGTGGGTTGGCTCATCGCCTGGGCGTCCCGGCGGCTGTCCGCCGCCGAATCCAAGTGGGCGGTCCTGGTCATGCCGGGCCTGGCGGTCGCGGGCGGCCTGGTCTGGCTGTGGGGCCGTAGCGACGGCCGCTGGGGCGAGCCGATCCCGCAGAGCCACATGGCCGACGCGATCGGCGAGACCTGGCCCTGGGTGGTACGGGCGGCGGCCCTCGCCTCGGCCGCCTACCTGGTGTGGCGCTCCCAACGGGCCAGGTGATCCGCCGTCACTTCGTCAGGGCCGCCCGCATCTCGTCCATGATCTTCGCCGCCGCCGTGTACCCGATGCCCTGGATCCAGAGTTCGTCGTCCACCTGATGGACCTGGTTCGACTTCGTGGCCTTGAGGTTCTTCCACAGGCCGCTCTTCATCGTGTCCGTCGCCTTGGCCTTCGCCGGGTCGCCGTACGTGGACGTGAAGATGACATCCGCGTCGGCCAGGTCGATCTTCTCGGGGCTCACGTCGTACGAGAAGCCGTCCGTCGCCTTGTCGGTGATCGCGGGGCGGCCCAGGCCCACATCGGCGAGGATCGTCGCGATGTAGTTCTTCTTGCCGTAGATGCGGATGTCGGCGCCCTCGATGAACCGGACGACGTTCACCTCGGTCGCCGCCGCCTTCTCCTTGCCGCCGAGCGCCTCGGTGACATCGGCGACCCGCTTGTCGTAGTCCGCGACGACCTTGTCCGCCTCAGCCGTCCGGCCGAGCGCGTCCGCGTGCGTCTGGAAGTTCTCCTTCCAGGGGTACCCGGTCGTCTCCGTCAGCACGGTCGGCGCGATGGCGCTGAGCTGTGCGTACCGCTTCTCGTCCCGCACCTTGCTGCTGAGGATCAGATCCGGCTTGAGCCCCGCGATCGTCTCCAGATTGGGATTGGCGATCTCGCCGACGCTCTTGATGCCCTTGACCGAGGACTCGGGCAGATAGTCGAGGAACCCGGCGCCCGCCGTCGCCTGGGTCGCGCCCACCGGCTTCACGCCCAGGGTGATCGCCGAGTCCAGTTCCGCCGTGTCCAGGACGACGACCCGCTTCGGCGCGTCCTTGACCTTCACGTCGCCCATCGCCGTCTTCACGGTGTGCGTACCGCCCCCGGAATCCCCGGACCCGGCCTCGTCGTTGCCGGAATCCGACGATCCGCAGGCCGTCAGGCCCAGCGAGCCGATCAGGACGAGGGAGCCGAGGGTGAGTGCCTTGCGGCGCGCCGCAGTCATGAGCAATGCCTTTCGTCGACATCGAGAACAGAGAAGTAGGTGCGTGCGATCTACTCCGTGGGCCGCCACGGCCGGCCGGGGACCACCAGCGGTGACCCCGTCACCGGGTCCGGGACCACGACACACTCAAGGCCGAAGACCTCCCGTACGAGTTCGGCCGTGACGACCTCGGACGGTGGGCCCTCGGCGACGATCCGTCCGGACTTCATCGCGACGAGATGGTCCGCGTACCGTGCCGCCTGGTTGAGGTCGTGCAGCACGACCACCACTGTCCGGCCCCGGTCATGGTTCAACTGCCGTACCAGATCGAGGACTTCGACCTGATGTGCGATGTCGAGATACGTCGTCGGCTCGTCCAGGAGGAGCAGTTCCGTCTCCTGCGCGAGCGCCATCGCGATCCATACGCGCTGCCGCTGCCCACCGGAGAGTTCGTCCACGGACCGTTCGGCGAGCGTGGCCACATCCGTACGCTCCATCGCCTCCGTCACGGCCCGCTCGTCCTCGTCGGACCACTGCTGCCACCAGTGCTGATGCGGCTGCCGGCCGCGCGCCACCAGATCGCCCACGGTGATCGCCTCGGGCGCGACCGGCGTCTGCGGCAGCAGCCCGATCCGCTGCGCGATCCGCTTCGTCGGCAGCTTCGCCAGCGCCGTACCGTCGAGCAGCACCGCGCCGCCGCGCGGCTTCAGCAGCCGTCCGAGCGCCCGCAACGTGGTCGACTTGCCGCAGGCGTTGGGCCCGACGATGACGGTGACCCGGCCGTCCGGGACGGCGAGGTCCAGGCCGTGGACGACGGTCCGGTCCTCGTAGGCGAGGGTCAGCTCGCGGGCCTCCAGGCGCGGGTTCCCGGGGTGGGGCCGGCCGTCGACCGGGGAGTCCGACACAGGTTCCGTCAGAGATCCCGTCAGCGGTTCCGTCACGAGGTGCCTCCACTGCGGCTGCGGACGATGAGCCAGATCAGATACGGCGCCCCGACGGCCGCCGTGAGGACACCCACCGGGAGTTCGGTGGGCGAGAACAGGCGCCGCGCCAGCAGATCGGCGAGCACGACGACGACCGCGCCGAGCAACGCCGAACACACCAGCGGGATCTGCGCGGTACGGGTCACCCGGCGGGCGATCTGCGGGGCCAGCAGCGCCACGAAGTCGACGGGGCCCGCCGCACCGGTGGCGGCCGAGGCGAGGACGACACCGAGCAGGACGAGACCGAGGCGTACGCGGTTCAGGCGCACCCCGAGCGCGGTCGCCGTGTCGTCGTCCAGGCTCACCGTGCGCTGCGCGCGGGCCGCCCAGGCGACGGCGGGCACCAGGGCGAGCAGGGTCCAGCCGAGCGGGGTCGCCTCCACCCAGCCACGGCCGTTGAGGGAACCCGTCATCCAGATCTGCGCCTGCTGGGCCACGAGATAGTCGCCCTTGGTCATGAACAGCGTCGTGACCGAGCGCAGCGCGATGGCGAAGCCGATGCCGATGAGCACGAACCGGGTCGCGTGCAGTCCGCCGCGCCACGCGAACACATAGACCAGGGCCGCCGCGATGAGGCCCCCGGCGACGCCCACGTACGGCAGCACCGAGTACGACGTCACGCCGAACGTCATCGCGCCGACCGTCAGTGCGCTCGCGCCCTGGCTGATGCCGATGATGTCGGGGCTGGCAAGGGGGTTGCGGGCGACGGTCTGGATCAGCGCGCCCGCGACGCCGAACGCGGCGCCGACCAGGAGGCCGACCACCAGGCGGGGGGCGCGCAGGGTTTCCACGACGAGTTGGTCCGGGGACTGGCCGCCGGTGAGGACCTTCAGGACCTCGGCCGGGGGGACGAAGGACTCGCCGGTGCAGAGGTAGGCCAGGGAGCAGACGGCCAGGGCGGCGGTCAGGGCGACGGCGACGGTTGTCGCCCGACGGTGGACCAGGATGTTCGCTCGGCCGATGCGCGCTACGGCGTACCCGGCGGGGCGCTGGCCTCGGGGGTGCCCGGTACTTGGGGCTGTGCCCACAGCAGTTGAGGGCTTCATGCCGGGACCGCCTTTCTGCGTACCAGGGCTATCAGGAAGGGAACTCCGATCAGGGCCGTCATCACGCCCGCCGGGATTTCGCTCGGGGGAAAGATCACGCGGCCGATCGTGTCCGAGACGAGCAGCATCACCGGACCGATCAGCGCCGCCATCGGCAGCACCCAACGATGGTCGGAACCGACGATCGCGCGGGCGATGTGCGGCACCGCCAGACCGACGAAGGCGACCGGGCCCGCCGCCGCGACACCGACCCCGGTCAGCACCGTCGCCCCCAGACCGCCCACGATCCGTACCGTCGCGACCCGTTGGCCGAGGCCCTTCGCGACGTCCGCGCCGAGCGCCAGCGCGTCCAGACCGCGCGCCACGGACAGCACCAGGACCACGCCGACGAGCAGGAACGGCCAGACCTGGCCCACCAGATCCGCGTCACGTCCGGACAGCGAACCGACCTGCCAGAACCGGAACTCGTCGAGCGCCGAAGCCCGTGTCGTCAGTACGCCCGTCGTCACCGAGACGAGCAGCGCGTTGATCGCGGCGCCACCGAGCGCCAGCTTCACGGGCGTCGCGCCGCCCCGCCCGCTCGACGCGATGGCGTACACCGCGACCGACGCGATCCCGGCGCCCGCGAACGCGAACCACACATATCCCGTGAGGGTGTGGACACCGGCGAACGCGATCGCGAGGACGACCCCGACCGACGCGCCCTGGCTGATCCCGAGGATGCCCGGGTCGGCGATGGGGTTACGGGTGATGCCCTGAAGGACCGTTCCGGCGAGGGCGAGCGCGGCGCCGACCATCACACCGACCACCGTGCGCGGCACCCGCAGCCCACGGACCACTTCGGCGGCGTCGCTGTGTCCGCCGTTCAGCAGGGCGTCGCACACGGCCGACGGCGCGATGGCGCGCGCGCCCACGGCGAGGCTGAACAGGACGGCGAGCAGCAGGGCCACGACGGCCGCCACCATCGCGACGACGCGTCTGACCGGCATCGGCTGGGCACTCCACGAACGAAGGGTTGGTTAGGCTTCGCTAAGTCTATGCGGAGGGGTGCGCGGGGCCGCCGGGCCCATGGGCGGCTGGGCACAATGACGTGTATGACCTCCAGCGTGCTGACCGTCGGATTCGACCTCGACATGACCCTCATCGACTCACGCCCCGGCATCAAGGCGTGCTACCAGGCACTTTCGGCCGAGACCGGCGTACACATCGACAGCGATCTGGTCATCACACGGCTCGGTCCGCCGCTGGAGGACGAGATGGTGAACTGGTTTCCGGCCGAGCGGATCCCGGACATCTGCGCCCGTTACCGTGAGATGTATCCCACACACGCCATCGCCCCCACCCCCGCGATGCGGGGCGCCGTGGCGGCGGTCGACGCGGTGCACGCCGCCGGCGGACGGGCCGTGGTCGTGACCGCGAAGTACGAGCCCAACGCCAAGTTGCATCTGAAGCATCTCGGGATCGCCGTGGACGCCGTCATCGGCGATCTGTGGGCGGAACAGAAGGCCGTGGCGCTGCGTGAGCACGGGGCCGGTGTGTACGTGGGGGATCACACCGGGGATGTCCGCGGTGCCCGCGCCGCCGGTGCCGTATCGGTGGCCGTCGCCACCGGGCCCTGTGACGAGGGGACCTTGCGTGACGCGGGCGCCGATGTGGTGCTGACCGACCTCACCGAGTTTCCCGATTGGCTGGCGGGCCACCGCTAAGCGCTCCGCTGGAAGACCGGTGTGGAAACCGTGGGTCGTCGGTGGCTGATCGCGCAGTTCCCCGCGCCCCTTCAGGGCGCTATTGCCGGTTGGCCGCGATTGACCTCAGCAATCCCGCCCCCGCCAACGCGAACCCCACCCCCATCAGCATGCTCAGCCCGAACATGTACGTGGGAAAGGGTTTTGTGTCGAGGAACAGCGGGGCCACGGTGACCAGAGTGGCCAACGCGCCGACGAGGAAGACGATCGCGCCGATCCGGATGAGTCCGTCACCGGGCACGGCGGAATTCGCTTGGGTTTTGTCACGCACTCGACCAGGGTAGTTCCCAGCGCGAAGGGACAACTCGCAGGAGCCGACAAGGGCCGTCTTGCCACCAGCTTCCGGACCATTAGCCTTGGTCCTGGCAGGCGGGTCGGACCGACCCGCCGAAGTGCTATTCAGAGCCGTTTTTCCCATTTTCCCAGTGCCGTCTGCCCTGGCGAGACGGATCGACGAGTACGAGGACGAGGACTTCACGTGCCTACCGGCAAGGTCAAGTGGTTCAACAGCGAGAAGGGTTTCGGCTTTCTCTCGCGCGACGACGGCGGAGACGTCTTCGTCCACTCCTCCGTCCTGCCCGCCGGTGTCGAAGCGCTGAAGCCCGGCCAGCGCGTCGAGTTCGGTGTGGTCGCCGGACAGCGCGGTGACCAGGCACTCTCCGTGACGATCCTGGACCCGACGCCCTCCGTGGCCGCCGCACAGCGCCGTAAGCCCGATGAACTGGCCTCGATCGTCCAGGATCTGACGACTCTTCTGGAGAACATCACACCGATGCTGGAGAAGGGCCGCTACCCCGACAAGGCGTCGGGGAAGCAGATCGCCGGGCTGCTCCGCGCGGTCGCCGACCAGCTCGACGTATGACCGTGTGACCCGCCCGGAGAGGGAACTTCAGGGGAACGCCAGCGCGTCCGGGCCGAGGGGCGGGACCAGTCCCTCGGCCGCCGCACGGGTGAGCAGACCGCGGACCGCCGCGTAACCGTCCTCGCCGAGGTCGGCGGTGAACTCGTTGACGTACAGGCCGATGTGCTGGTTCGCGACCGCCGGGTCCATCTCCTGGGCGTGCTCCATGACGTAGTCGCGGGACGCCTCCGGGTCGTCCCAGGCGGCGCGGACCGAGGCGCGCGCCGAGTCGGCGAGCAGCTTCAGCGTGTCGGTGCCCAGGGAGCGCTTCGCGATGATCGCGCCGAGCGGGATCGGCAGCCCGGTCGTCGACTCCCAGTGCTCGCCCAGATCGGCGAGGCGGTGCAGCCCGTACGTCTGATAGGTGAACCTGGCCTCGTGGATGACGAGTCCGGCGTCGACCTCGCCGTCCCGCACGGCGGGCATGATCCGGTCGAAGGGCATGACGACGATCTCGCCGACCCCGCCCGGCACCAGATCCGCGGCCCAGAGCCGGAAGAGGAGATACGCCGTCGACTTCTCGCTCGGCACCGCGACCGTCCGGCCGGTCAGCTCCGCCGCGTCGCCCGGCGCGCGGGTCAGCACCAGCGGGCCGCAGCCCCGGCCGAGCGCGCCACCGCACGGGAGCAGCGCGTACTCGTCGAGCACCCAGGGCAGCACCGCGTACGACACCTTCAGGACGTCGAACTCGCCTCGCTGAGCCATGCCGTTGGTGAGGTGGATGTCGGCGAACGTGACATCGAGGTCGGGCGCGCCGGCGAGGCGGCCGTGGGCCCAGGCGTCGAACACGAAGGTGTCGTTCGGACAGGGCGAGTAGGCGATACTCAGCGGCTTCCCGGTGCCCTTGCCGTCGGGGTCGGTGCCGTCGGGGTCAGTGCCGGGGTGCTCGTCGGTCGTCATGCTCGTTCCAACTCTCCAGTGCGGGCGCGCATTTCCCGAAGGCGGTGGTGAGTGCCGCGAGGGCGTCGCCGATCCGCCAGGCTCCCCGGTCGCGGGGGCCCACGGGGTTGGAGATCGCGCGGATCTCCAGGACCGGGCAGCCGTGCGCGGCGGCGGCCTCGGCGACCCCGAACCCCTCCATCGCCTCGGCGAGCGCGCCGGGGTGCCGGGCGCTCAGCAGGGCTGTGCGCTCGGCGGATCCGGTGACCGTGGAGACGGTGAGGACGGTGCCGGTGGGGCAGCCCACGGCGGCGGCGGTCTCCCGTACGAGGGACGGGGGCGGGGTGTGCGTGACGGTGCCGAAGCCGAGGTCGGTCACCGGCAGGAATCCTTCGGCGCTCTCGGCGCCCAGGTCGGCGACGGTGATCGCGTCGGCGACGACGAGGGAGCCGACCGGGGCACCCGGCGCGAAGCCGCCGCCGATACCGGCCGAGACGACCAGGTCGTACGGTTCACCGGCGAGCGCGGCGGCGGTCAGCGCCGTGGCCGTACCGGCAGCCGCGGCGGCGGGTCCGACGCCGACGGCGAGCAGGTCCCAGCGGCCGGCGGACCCACTGAGTACGCGGTGCAGGGCCGCTCCGGTCGCCGGCTGGAGCGGTATTTCCACGGGTGTCCCCGCGAACGCCTTTGCCACCGCGGTCCGTTCGGCGGGGACCGCGGTGGCGACGAGGATGCGTGCGGGACGCGTCAAGAGCTCTTGTTGAGCTTGAACGACCAGAGTCCGGTGACCTTGTTGTCGGAGCCCTCGACGATGCTGACGGTGGACGAGGAACCGGTCCCGCCGTACTGCGGGTTGAAGAAGACGCTGCCGGGGATCGTCTGGTACGTCTTCTTGCTGGAGTTGGTCAGCGGCGTGTCGTTCAGCAGGATCGTCCAGCCCTTGTCCGCGATCTCCGGGTCCACGCCGAAGCGGACCGTCTCGTCGGGGTCGAAGGTGAGGGACTTGAGGTTCTTGTTCTTCAGGCAGTTCGTGAGATCCGACGCCTGGATGATCTTGCCGTCGTTGTAGCAGACGGCTTCCGAGTTCACCGAGTTGTCGCCGACCGTGATGGTCGCCAGCGGCGTCGGCTTCTCGCACGCCGTGAGGACCAGAAGACCGGCGGCGACGGCGCCGACAGCGGCGGCGGTCCGGCGGCGGCCCGCCGTGGCTGACTTCATGTGCGGCTCCGCCGCGGGCAGGGAGGTCATGCGCGAAGGTTATCGGGCACCCGCCGAGGTCATGCCATGTGGGTACGGCGTGCCGTCAGGCCACGAGGAGACTGCCGTCAGGCCACGCGCGGATGTGCCGTGAGGTCGTGGGCGGGCGTGCCGTCGGGTCGCGGGCGGACTGCCGTGGGGCTGCGAGGAGACTGCCGTGAGGTCGCGGGCGGATGTGCCGTGAGGTCGTGGGCGGACGTGCCGTCAGGCCACGCGCGGGCGGGGCGCGCCTCCGTGTCGGGCCGCGCTCAGCAGGCCCTTCGCGGTGGTCAGCCAACCGGTGGCGACGATCGCCGCGCCCACCGAGAGCCCGAGGACCCCGTTCAGCGGCAGCGCGATCCCGATGGCGCCGCCCACCACCCACGCCATCTGGAGCAGCGTCTCGGACCGGGCGAACGCGGACGTCCGTACCGTCTCCGGCACGTCCCGCTGGATCAGCGCGTCCAGGGACAGCTTCGCCAGCGCCTGCGAGAAGCCCGCGACCGCCGCCAGGCACGCCACCAGGACCGCGCCGAAGAACACCGCCGCCGTGATCGCCATGCCCAGGACGCCGGCGACGACGGTCACGATGATGACCTCAGGCGCCCGCGCCTTCAGCCACGCGCCGAACGCCGTACCGATCGCGTTGCCCGCGCCCGCCGAGACCCCGACCAGACCGAGGGAGACCGCCGCGCTCTGGCCGGTCAGCGGATGCTCGCGCAGCAGGAACGCCAGGAAGAAGATCAGGAACCCGGAGAGACAGCGCAGTGCCGCGTTGGCGCCGAGCGCGTGGGTGACGGCCGGGCCGACCGTGCGCAGTCCGGGGCGGCGGGCCTTTTTCGTCGGATTCCTCGTGAGGGAACCGCGCAGATGGTCCTCGTCGGCGGCGAGCAGTGCCCTGTCCTCGCCCCGGGCCGAGTCGACCTTGCGGGGCAGCGATATCGACAGGAGCGTGCCCGCGACGAAGATCACGAAGGCACCGTAGAGCGGCCAGCGCACGCCCAGCATGTGCAGCCCGGCGCCGATCGGGGCCGCGACACCGGTGGCCAGGAGGCCGCCGAGCGTGACCCGCGAATTGGCCTTGACCAGCGAGAACCGGGGCGGCAGCAGCCGGGGTACGACGGCGCTGCGCACCACGCCGTACGCCTTCGACGCGACCAGTACGCCGAGCGCCGCCGGATACAGCTCCAGGCTGCCCGTGACGACCGCGCCCGACAGGATCAGCGCGAGCAGGGCGCGGGCGAACATCGCGCCCGCCATCGCCGCCCGGCGCCCGTGCGGCAGCCGGTCCAGGAGCGGGCCGATGACGGGGGCGAGGAGGGTGAAGGGGGCCATGGTGACCGCGAGGTACAGAGCGACCCGGCCGCGTGCCTCGTCGGTCGGCACCGAGAAGAACACCGTGGACGCGAGGGCCACGGTGATCATGACGTCGCCGGCGCCGTTCACGGCGTGCAGCTCGATCAGTTTGCCGAGCCCGGACTCGCCGGCGCCGTGCGCGTGCGTCGCCTTGCGGACTCCCCGCGCGGCGCTCGTGAACGGCATCCGCACGGCATGTCCGACCGCGCGTGCGGCCCGGCGGACCGGACCGGATCCGCCGGTTGAACGGGACGACCTCGCCGCTGCCACCCCGTCATAGTGCCCCCTGAACCTCGTTCGTAGTGCGGTTGCCGCGCGTACGGCGGTGGCACGGGGGTTGAACGGCCGTAGCCGTACCGCGGGCCGGGCGAAGAGGGACCGGACGACGAGACGAGGGGTCGGGCGACGAGGGACCATAGAACAAGGGACCGGACAACAAGCAGGACAACAAGAAGGACACGGCGCCGTACGCCGGTGTGGGCCCAGCGCCCCGGAGGGGGTAGCGTGCGTAGCGCGCCTGCGGCGGTTGGTCTTGGCCGCGCGCCTCTCCGTCATCGCGCAGAATGGATGATGTAGGCGCGCCCGAGGCGATCGGGCGCGGACGTCGACGCGGCCCTCCGGTCCGCTCCGTCCGTGTTCCCGATGGTTCCGGCTCTTCCGTCCGGGGGGCGCACCCGTCAGACGGCGTAGGAGAGAAGCGATACCTGTGAGCGCAGCGACAACGCGAAGCCGCACCCCCGACCGCCTGTGCGCCGAGGCGGTGGGGCTTGCCCGGGACGCGGCCGAGGAGGCCGCGGCGCCTGGTGTCGTCGGCGAACATGTCGCGACGCTCGCCGAGGGCGACCGGGTCGTCACCCACCTGTTCGAATGCAAGGAGCCCGGGTACCGGGGCTGGCGGTGGGCCGTGACCGTCGCCCGCGCGTCCCGCGCCAAGGTCGTCACGCTGGACGAGACCGTCCTGCTGCCCGGCTCCGACGCGCTGCTCGCGCCGGAGTGGGTGCCGTGGAGCGAGCGGCTGCGCCCCGGTGACCTGGGGCCCGGTGACCTGCTGCCCACCGAGGCCGACGACCTGCGGCTCGAACCCGGGTACACCGGCGAGGACGAGCCCGTGCCGAACGCGGCCGTGTCCGAGGAGATGGCGGAACTCGCCGAGGCCGAGGACGCCGATCTGACCGCCGGTTCACCCGCCGTGCTCCCCGTCGTGCCGTCCCGTGGCTCGATCGCGTCCGTCGCCGAGGAACTGGGCATGCGCCGCGCCCGCGTCCTGTCGCGGTACGGGCTGCACATCGCCGCTGACCGCTGGGAGGAGTCGTACGGCGCGAAGACGCAGATGGCACAGGCCGCGCCCGCGACCTGTGTGTCCTGCGGGTTCCTCGCGCCGATCGGCGGCTCGCTCGGGCAGGCGTTCGGGGTCTGCGCGAACGAGTTCTCGCCCGCCGACGGTCATCTGGTCTCCCTCTCGTACGGCTGCGGGGGCCACTCGGAGGCCGCCGTGATGCCGGTGCCGCCGCGGCCCGCCCCGCCGGTGATCGACGAGACCCAGGTGGACGTGCTCCCGCTGCGCCCCGAGCCGGACTCGGGCTCCGTCGAGACGGGTTCGCCTGCCGAGGAACTGGGCCATTCCTGAGGTCACCCCGGGGCGCGGTACCTTCGGGCGCTGACGCGAGTAGCGTCGGCCCTGTGCCGAGCGAGGGCAGCGTCCCGAGCGTCCCGCGACAAGGAGTGACCCGTGAGCAAGTTCGTGCGGCCGGCCCCCGAAGGGGCGGACCCGTTCGGGACGGCCCGGCTGCGGCGCGGGGTGCTCGACGCCTGGGGCGCCAGTCCCGCGCGGTTCCGTGAGGACGCCAACGCCGAGGAGGACCTCGCGCTCGGCGGCTACCGGGACCGTCTCGTCGTGGAACTGGCGCAGAACGCCGCCGACGCCGCGGCCCGCGCCGGCGCCCCCGGCCGGCTCCGCCTCACGCTCCACGAGGACGTCCTCGTCGCCGCCAACACCGGCGCCCCGCTGGACGCGGCCGGTGTCGAATCCCTCGCCACGCTGCGCGCGTCGGCGAAGCGCGACGACGCGCCGCAGGGCGCCGTCGGCCGGTTCGGTGTCGGTTTCGCCGCCGTGCTCGCCGTCTCCGACGAACCCGCCGTCGTCGGCCGCTCCGGAGGCGTCCGCTGGTCGCTCGCCGAGGCCCGCGCCCTCGCCGCCGAGCACGCGCAGCGAGCCGCCGGGGGCCCCGGACTCACCGAGGAATTGCGCCGCCGCGACGGCCATGTCCCGCTGCTGAGGCTCCCGTTCCCCGCCGAGGGCACCGCCCCGGACCCGTACGACACGGTCGTGATCCTGCCGCTGCGGGACGCCGCCGCGCGGGATCTCGTGGAGCGGCTGCTCGACGCCGTGGACGACGCGCTGCTGCTCGCCCTGCCGGGCCTGGAGGAGGTCGTCGTGGAGGCCGGGGGAGCGGTCCGTACGCTGCGCCGTCGCCTCGCGGAGCCTTACACGGTCGTGGAGGACACCCGGGACGGGATCTCGCGCTGGCGCACCGTCGCACGGCACGGCTCGCTGGCGTCCGAGCTGCTGGTGGGGCGGCCCGTCGAGGAGCGGCTACGGCCCTTCTGGTCCGTCACCTGGGCCGTCCCGGTCGACGGCGACGGCGCCCCGCAACGGCCCCGTACGGCACCGGTCGTACACGCCCCGACCCCCAGCGACGAGGCCCTCGGCGTCCCGGCGCTGCTCATCGCGTCGTTTCCGCTGGACCCCACCCGGCGGCACGCGGCGCCGGGCGCGCTGACCGACTTCCTGGTGGACCGCGCCGCCGACGCGTACGCCGAACTCCTCGCCGCCTGGCGCCCCGTCGGGCCCGGCGTCATCGACCTGGTGCCGGGGCCGCTCGGCAAGGGCGAGCTGGACGGCGCCCTGCGACAGGCGGTCCTCGCACGACTGCCCCGCACCCCTTTCCTGCCGCCCGCCCTGCCCGGCCGGCCCGATGGGGAAGTGCCCCAGGACTGGGAACGTCTCGACGCACTGGACGGGGATCCCGTATCGGCGACCGCGTCCGAGGGCACCGCCCTGCGCCCCCGTGACGCCGAGGTGGTCGAGGGCGCCGGCGCCGACACCGTGCGGGTCCTCGCCGAGGTGCTGACCGGCCTGCTGCCCGCCGGGCTCGAACGCCGCGTCGAACTGCGCACCCTCGGGGTCGCCCGCGTCCCGCTGACCGAGGCCGTCGACCGGCTCGCGGGTCTGGAGCGCGAACCCGAGTGGTGGTGGCGCCTGTACGACAGCCTCGCGGGCGTCGACCCGGACCGGCTCAGCGGCCTGCCCGTGCCGCTCGCCGACGGCTCGACCAGGATCGGGCCCCGGCAGATCCTGCTGCCCGCGCCGGGCGTGAGCGGCGCCGACGATCTCACCGGACCGGCGTCCCTCGCCCGGCTCGGTCTGAAGGTCGCCCATCCGGACGCCGTCCATCCGCTGCTCGAAAAGCTCGGCGCGCTCCCCGCCACACCCCGCTCCGTACTGACGACCCCGCAGGTACGCGCCGCCGTCGCGGCATCCCTCGACGACGACACCTGGGCGCTCGACGAGGACGGTACGGGGGCGCTCGGTGCCGACGAACTGGCCGAGGTCGTCCTCGCGCTGGTCCGGGACGCCGGTCTGGAACCGGGTGACGAGCCCTGGCTCGGCGCCCTCGCCCTCGCCGACGAGTCCGGCGAACTCGCCCCGGCCGGTGAACTGGTGCTGCCCGGTAGCGCCTTCGCCTCCGTTCTGCGCGAGGGCGAGATCGAAGCGGTGGACGGGGAACTGGCCGACCGCTGGGGAGAACAGCCCCTGGCCGCGTGCGGAGTCCTCGCCGACTTCGCGCTCGTCCGCGCCACCGATGTCGTCCTCGACCCCGATGAACTGGAGCCCCGCGAAGGCGACTTCGCCCAGCCCGACGATCCCGGGCTGCTCGACGCCGTCGACGTCTGGTGCGAGGACGTCCTCGACCGGCTCCCGGACACACCGGTCCCGCCGGTCGCCACCGAGATCGTCGCCGTACGGGACCTCGACCTGGTGGACGACGACCGCTGGCCGCAGGCGCTCGCGCTGCTCTCCCGCCCACCGCTGCGCGACGCGCTCACCGAGCCCGTACGGATCCTGCTGCCCGACGGCACCACGGAGATTGTCCGCCCGTACACCGCGTGGTGGCTGCGCGGCCACCCCGTGCTCGAAGGGCGCAGGCCCGCCGGACTCCGCTCGGCCGGCGGCGACCCGCTGCTCGCCGGTCTGTACGAGTCGGCGGACGCTGCGGGCTTCGACGACGAGCAGGTCCTGCGTGCCCTCGGCGTCCGCACCTCGGTCGCCGCGCTCCTTGACGAGCCCGGCGGCGCCGCCGAACTCCTCGACCGGCTCGCCGACCCCGACCGGGATGTCACGGCCGCCCAACTCCACGCCCTCTACAGTGCGCTGGCCGACCTCGACCCCGAACAGGTGACCCTCCCGGAGGAGCTGCGGGCCGTCGTGGACGGCCGGGTCACGGTGGTGGACGCGGCGGACGCCGTCGTCGCCGACTCACCGGACCTGTTGCCGCTCGCCACCGGCGTCCCGCTGCTCCCGGTCCGCCCGTCCCGCGCGGCCGACCTCGCCGAACTGTTCCAGGTACGACGCCTCGGCGAGACGGTCACCGCCGAGGTCACGGGTGACGGCGTGGAGCATCCGGTGCCCGGGTCGGTCCGTACGCTGCTCGGTCCCGCGACCCCGGTCACGTACACCGAGCACGAGGAACTCCTCGTCGGCGGGGTCGAGTTGGACTGGCACCGGACGGCGGACGGCACCGTGCACGCCGCGACCCTGGAGGGCGTCGCCGCGGGCCTCGCCTGGGCAGCGGGCCAGTGGCCCCGCCGCTTCGAGGTGGCCGCCCTCCTCGAAGACCCGTCCCGCACCGACGAACTGGCCCGCGACCGCTGGTTCGACTGACGACCCCGACCGTCACCGGCACCGTCACCCAAACCTCGATTCATACAATCTGCACATCCGTGTACAACCGTTTACACCCGTCGCAGGTCTCGTCTGTGGAGTCACCAGACTCCACCGACGACTCTGTAACTGGGGAACCCATGCGCATACGTGCCTCTGTCGCCGTCGTGACCGGCGCTCTGGCCCTGACCGCCCTGACCGTGCCCGCTGCGCAGGCGGACGGCCCGGGTGCCGTCACCAAGAGGGTGACTCCGTTCGCGGCCCAGGGCCCGGCGGACGACTCCTACGGCGACACCAAGGTTTCCAACGTCGTGGTCAACGGCGGCAAGAACGTCGTCCTCGGCACCGCCACGAAGAAGACCTTCACGGTCAGTTTCACGGCCACCGACAACACGGGCATCGCTTTCGGGGACATCATCCTGTGGCACGGCCCGGACCTCGACCACCTCGACAATGTCGTCTTCTCCAACGAGGACGAGTCGACGTGCACCAAGGTCAACGCGACCACCTCCACCTGCAAGAGCACCTTCACGGTCGACGTGAAGACGGACTACTTCTACAACTCCGAAGCGGGCAGCTGGAAGACCTCGGTCTTCGCCCAGGCCAACGACGGTGACTACATCGACAAGGACAACGCGAAGACCTGGCGTCTTCAGCGCGCGTCCAAGCTCACCGTGAACGCCTCCCCCGAGCCCGTCAAGAAGGGCAAGACGCTCACTGTCACCGGCGCCCTGACCCGGGCCAACTGGGAGTCCCTGAAGTACGCGGGCTACACCCAGCAGTCCGTGCAGCTGCAGTTCCGCAAGAAGGGCAGCAGCACCTACTCGACGATCAAGACGATCAAGTCGGACACCAAGGGCAACCTGAAGACCACGGTCAAGGCGTCCACCTCCGGTTACTGGCGCTATGTCTTCGCCGGCACCTCGACCACCCCGGCCGTCAAGGCCACCGGTGACTACGTCGCGGTGAACTGACGCACGTCACACGGTGACCTGACACAGGTCACACCCGGACGCGGCGGTCGACCACTCTCCACAGGAGTTCCAGGACGGCCGCCGCGACCGCGGCGATCCCCACCGCCACCCACGGCATCGTGGTCCCGACGAGCTTCAGCGCGAAGAAGTGCTGGAGCCAGGGCACGACCAGTACCAGCAGGAACCCGGCGCCCATCGCGGCGACCAGGCAGACCCGCCACCAGGTGTATGGGCGGGCGATGATGCCAAGCACCCACATCGAGATCAGGAACAGCGTGAGGGTCGCCGCGCTGGTCTCGGCGTCGAGGGAGCCGGCCCCGCTGTAGTGGTGCCGGGCCACCAGATACGTCACGAAGGTCGCGACCGCCGCGATGACACCGCCCGGAATCGCGTACCGCATCACCCGCCGTACGAAGTGGGGCTGGGCCCGTTCCTTGTTGGGCGCGAGGGCCAGGAAGAACGCCGGGACGCCGATGGTGAGCGTCGACAGCAGCGTCAGATGCCGGGGCAGGAACGGGTACTCGACCTGCCAGCACACCACGAAGATCGCGAGCAGCACCGAGTACACCGTCTTGACCAGGAACAGTGTCGCCACGCGCGTGATGTTGCCGATGACGCGGCGGCCCTCCGCGACGACGGACGGCAGCGTCGCGAAGCTGTTGTTGAGCAGCACGATCTGGGCGACCGCGCGGGTCGCCTCGGACCCGGAGCCCATCGCGACACCGATGTCGGCGTCCTTGAGCGCCAGCACGTCGTTGACGCCGTCGCCGGTCATCGCGACGGTGTGCCCGCGGGACTGGAGCGCGCCGACCATGTCCCGCTTCTGCTGCGGCGTGACCCGGCCGAACACGGTGTGCTCGTCCAGGGCCTCAGCCATCGCGTCCCGCTCATCGGGCAGGGTCCGCGCGTCGACGGTGTTCGCGGCGCCCGGCAGCCCCAGCTTCCCGGCGACCGCGCCGACCGACACGGCGTTGTCGCCGGAGATGACCTTGGCGCGGACGTCCTGGTCGGCGAAGTAGCGCAGGGTGTCGCCCGCGTCGGGCCGCAGCCGCTGCTCCAGGACGACCAGGGCGGTGGGCCGGGCGCCCTCCTTCACCTCGGGGTCGTCCAGCTCCTTGGTGGCGCGGGTGAGCAGCAGGACCCGCAGACCCTGCTCGTTGAGGTGCTCGATCTCGGCGAGCGCCGGATCATCGGCGGGCAGCAGCACATCGGGCGCGCCGAGCAGCCAGGTGCTGGTGTCCCCGTCGCTCTCGCCGAAGCTCGCGCCGCTGTACTTACGGGCCGACGAGAACGGCAGCGACTCGGTGCAGCGCCATCCGGTGGCGTCCGGGTAGGCGTCGATGATGGCCTGGAGGGACGCGTTGGGCCGGGGATCGGACGCGCCGAGGGCGCCGAGCACGGTGTGGACGTACCCCTCGTCCGAGCCGTTCAGGGCGCGCAGCTCGGTGACGTCCATGCCGCCCTCGGTGAGCGTGCCCGTCTTGTCGAGGCAGACGGTGTCCACGCGCGCGAGACCCTCGATGGCGGGAAGTTCCTGCACGAGGCACTGTTTCCGGCCGAGCCGGATGACGCCGATCGCGAAGGCGACGCTCGTCAGCAGCACCAGCCCCTCGGGCACCATCGGCACGATGCCGCCGACGGTCCGCGCCACGGAGTCCTTGAAGTTGTTGTTCTTGACGACGAGCTGGCTGATGATCAGCCCGATCGCGGTCGGGACCATCATCCACGTCACGTACTTGAGGATGGTGGAGATGCCCGTACGCAGCTCGGAGTGGACGAGCGTGAAGCGGGACGCCTCTTCGGCGAGCTGCGCCGCGTACGCCTCTCGGCCGACCTTCGTCGCGGTGAACGCGCCGCCGCCCGCGACGACGAAGCTGCCGGACATGACCGCGTCACCGGGCTGCTTCACGACGGGGTCGGCCTCACCGGTGAGCAGCGACTCGTCGATCTCCAGGCCGTCCGCCTCGACGCAGGTGCCGTCCACGACGACCTTGTCGCCCGGCCCGAACTCGATGACGTCGCCGAGCACGATCTCGGAGGTGGAGATCTCGCTGGCGGTCCCGTCCCGGCGCACCGTCGGCCGGGCCTCGCCGATGACGGCGAGACTGTCCAGGGTCTTCTTCGCCCGCAGCTCCTGGATGATGCCGATGCCGGTGTTCGCGAGGATCACATAGCCGAAGAGGCTGTCCTGGAACGGCGCGACGAACATCATGATCACCCAGAGCACGCCGATGATCGCGTTGAACCGGGTGAAGACGTTCGCGCGGACGATCTCCTTGGTGGAGCGGGAGCTGCGGACGGGGACGTCGTTGACCTCGCCCCGGGCCACCCGTTCGGCGACCTCGGCCGTGCTCAGACCGGTCGCCGAGAGGGCGACAGGTATCGGCACCGGATGTACGGGATCGAGTTCGGCGCCCGCGTCGATATGCGTCATGCCTCTGACGGTACGTAACGAAAGTGCGGTTCACCCGCCGGGGGCCCCAAAGATCCGACCACGGGAGGAGGAATTTTCGCGAAAGGCGGTCCTGTGGGTGTACTCAACCCTGAGACGCGGGCGCGTTCCGGGTGGCGGCGTCGCGCTTGATGGCCGCGTCCCGCTTGCGCACGTACCAGATCCCGATCAGTCCGAGTCCGCCGCCGGCCAGGCAGGTCCACAGCCACCACAGGTGCCCGTGGTCGTCGAACCAGCCGTAGAAGGGGAGCTGGGCGAGGAAGAGGACGAACCAGAGGATCGTGCCGCCCACGATGGTGGGCACCACGGGGCCTTCCAGGGGCTCCGGCGCCTCGTGCCGGGGGGTCCACTTCTCCATGCGCACAGCTTACGGGGGCCTTACCGGGTCCCTGTCGGAGCCCCGTACAGCGCCTGTCCATGTGCCTGTCTACGCGCGGAGATGGCGTTGACCCCCTTGATATGTTCATACTGAACCGGTTCCGGAATGGCCCGTTTTCTTCGTACGAACATACAACTGAGGTTACGCATGTCCCCCTCGGCCACCGCCAAGGTCGACGCAGCGGCCGAGCCGCCTGCGCCCCAGTCGCCCACCAACGGGCTGGACCGTTTCTTCAAGATCTCCGAGCGGGGCTCCAGCGTCCCCCGGGAGATCCGTGGCGGCTTCGCCACCTTCTTCGCGATGGCCTACATCATCGTGCTGAACCCGATCATCCTCGGCAGCGCGAAGGACATGTACGGGCACCACCTCGACAACGGCCAGCTGGTCACCGCCACCGCCCTCACCGCGGCCTTCACCACCCTCCTGATGGGCGTCATCGGCAATGTGCCGATCGCGCTGGCCGCCGGACTCGGCGTGAACACGGTGGTCGCCCTCCAGCTCGCGCCCCGGATGTCGTGGCCCGACGCGATGGGCATGGTCGTGCTCGCGGGCTTCGTCGTGATGTTCCTGGTCGCCACCGGGCTGCGAGAGCGCGTCATGAGCGCGGTGCCGCTGGGGCTGCGCAAGGGCATCGCGATCGGTATCGGCCTGTTCATCATGCTGATCGGCCTGGTCGACTCCGGTTTCGTCTCGCGCATCCCGGACGCCGCCCACACCACCGTGCCGCTCCAGCTCGGCGGCGACGGACACCTCAACGGGTGGCCCATCCTGGTCTTCGTCCTCGGCACCCTGCTCACCCTCGCGCTGCTGGTGCGCAGGACGCCCGGCGCGATCCTCATCTCCATCGTCTCGATGACGGTCCTCGCGGTGATCATCGAGGCGGTCGCGAAGGTGCCGTCCTGGGGTCTGACGACGCCCAAGTGGCCCGGCAGCCCGGTCGCCACACCGGACTTCGGCCTGGTCGGCAAGGTGAGTCTGTTCGGCGGCTTCGACAAGGTCGGCGTCCTCACCGGCGTCCTCTTCGTCTTCACCGTGCTCCTGTCGTGCTTCTTCGACGCGATGGGCACGATCATGGGCATCAGCGACGAGGCCAAGCTGACCGACGCCGAGGGCAATCTGCCCGGCATCAACAAGGTGCTCTTCGTGGACGGCATCGCCGTCGCCGCCGGTGGCGCCTCCTCGTCATCGGCGACCACCTGCTTCGTGGAGTCCACGGCGGGCGTCGGCGAGGGCGCGCGCACCGGCTTCGCGAACGTCGTCACCGGCGGCCTCTTCACCGTCGCGCTGTTCCTGACCCCGCTCGCCACGATGGTGCCGTCCCAGGCGGCGACCCCCGCGCTGCTCGCGGTCGGCTTCCTGATCCTGTCCGGCTCGATCCGGCAGATCGACTGGGACGACTGGACGATCGCGATACCGGCGTTCGTGACGATGGTGATGATGCCGTTCACCTACTCGATCACCAATGGCATCGGCATGGGCTTCCTCACCTTCACGGTGCTGCGCCTGGCGGCGGGCCGCGCGCGCGAGGTGCCGGTCGCGATGTACGTGGTGTCGGCGGTCTTCGGCTTCTACTACCTGATGCCGGCGCTCGGGCTGACCTGAGGCACGGTGCCGGGCTGCCCGGCGGCCGTCCCCCGGCCGGGGTCCTCGGCCGGGAGTGGCTCCGGGGACGTCCCGTAGAACCGTTCCGTCTCCTCGACGGCCGCGCTGAACCGCGCGTCGAAGTCATCACGAATGAGCGTCCCGACGACATAGTCCTGGACGCTCATTCCCCTTCTGGCGGCATGCCGCCGGAGCCGTTCGAGCAGCTCCTCGTCTATCCGCAGGCTGAGCACTGTGGTCCCCATAGGGACGAGGGTCGCCGCCCCGACCCCGGCGATGGGTCACTTTCCGCATCCGACTCACTCGTACGGGTGATGGTGAGATGAAGTGTGCGGACTCACGCGTATCGCGGTGGTCTTTAGAGAGAGTAATGAGTTACGCTAAAGACTATGCCTGACCTTAGCCATGGCGACGACGCAGCCGCCGTGAACGCGCTGCGCTCAGCGGTGATGCGGTTGTCGCGCCGACTCAAACACCAGCGGGTGGACGAGTCGCTGAGCCCGACCGAGATGTCGGTGCTCGGCACCCTCGCCCGCTGCGGCTCCGCGACGCCGGGTGAGCTGGCCCGCAAGGAGCATGTGCAGCCGCCGTCGATGACCCGCATCGTCGCGTTGCTCGAAGCCAAGGATCTGGTCAAGCTGGAGCCGCACCCCGAGGACCGCCGCCAGAAGGTCGTCACGCAGACCGAGCGAGCCGAGGCCATGCTCGAAGAGAGCCGCCGCCGGCGGAACGCGTGGCTGGCCGGCCTGGTGGAGGACCTGGACGAGGACGAGTGGGCGAAGTTGCGCGCCGCCGCCCCCGTGTTGGAGAAGCTCGCCCACCTCTGACCCTCGACGCCCAGGAGGCGAACGCTTTTGAGTACGGGACCCGGAGCAGACTCCGCACCCGCACCTTTGCCCGACCCCGACCAGCCCGGTATACCGGGCGACCCCGCGCCCACCCGGCGCGGCAGCATGTTCTCCTCGCTGAAGATACGTAACTACCGGCTCTTCGCCTCGGGCGCCGTCGTCTCCAACACCGGCACCTGGATGGCGCGCATCACCCAGGACTGGCTGGTCCTCAGTCTCACCGGCTCGTCCGCCGCCGTGGGTGTCACCACGGCGATGCAGTTCCTGCCGATGCTGCTCTTCGGGCTGTACGGCGGGGTGATAGCCGACCGGTTCCCCAAGCGGCGGCTGCTGTTCATGACCCAGGGCGCGATGGGTCTCGGGGGACTGTTCCTGGCCGTGATGACCCTCAGCGGCAACGTCGAGGTCTGGCACGTGTACATAACGGCGTTCTTCACCGGCCTGGTCACCGTGGTCGACAACCCGACCCGGCAGTCCTTCGTCTCGGAGATGGTCGGCCCCGAGCAGGTGCGTAACGCGGTCAGCCTGAACTCCGCCAACTTCCAGTCCGCGCGACTGCTCGGCCCCGCCGTCGCGGGCGTGCTGACCGCCGCCGTAGGACCCGGCTGGGCGTTCCTCGCCAACGGCCTGTCGTTCATCGCCCCCCTCACCGGCCTGATGCTGATGAGAACCGCCGAACTGCACCACACGCCCCGCACCCCGCGCGGCAAGGGCCAGCTCCGCGAGGGCCTTCAGTACGTCTCGAAGCACCCGGAGCTGATCTGGCCGATCGTCCTGGTCGGATTCGTCGGCACCTTCGGCTTCAACTTCCCGATCTGGCTGAGCGCCTTCGCCGACGACGTCTACCACGGCGGGTCGGGGATGTACGGCATGTTCAACACCCTGATGGCCGTCGGCTCGGTCGTCGGCGCCCTGCTCGCCGCGCGGCGCGCCACCTCACGGCTGCGGGTCCTGGTCGGGGCCGCCGTCCTCTTCGGCGTCCTCCAGGTCGCGGCGGCGTTCGCGCCCTCGCTCTGGCTGTTCGTCCTACTCCTGGTCCCGATCGGCATCGTCGGCCTGACGACCAACGTCACCGCCAACTCCTCGGTCCAGATGGGGACGGATCCCGAGATGCGGGGCCGGGTGATGAGCCTGTTCATGATGGTCTTCGTCGGCGGCACCCCCCTGGGCGGCCCACTGTTCGGCTGGCTCACGGACGCGTACGGGGTCCGCCTGAGCTTCGCGGTGGGCGGCCTGGTCTGCGCCCTCGCGGCCCTGGCCATCGGCCTCATCCTGGCAAGAGCGGCCAACCTCCGCCTGAAAGTCGACCTGCGCAGGGGCCGGCAACACGTCCAGTTCGTACCGAGAGAGGAACTGGCACCAGCGGCGTGACGGTACTCCGGTCACCCGGAAGACTGACGGCATGAGACTCTTCGCCGCCGTTCTGCCGCCGGCCCCCGTGACCGCCGAACTCGGGCGGGCCGTCGACCCGTTGCTCGCATTCCCGGGCGCCGGTGATCTGCGGTGGACGGGGCGGCCGGGGTGGCATCTGACCCTTGCCTTCTACGGCGAGGTCCCGGACGACGCCGTACCGGAGCTGACCGAACGGCTGACGCGGGCCGCGCACCGTACCGCGCCGTTCCCCCTCGCCCTGCGCGGCGCGGGCCTCTTCGGCGAGCGGTCCCTGTGGGCCGGGGTCGCCGGGGACACCCGCGCGCTGCGGCACCTCGCGGACCGCTCGGAGGCCGCCGCGCGCCATGCGGGGCTGCCGACCGAGGAACACCACCGGTTCCGCCCGCACCTCTCGCTGGCCCGCAGCCGCATGGCCCCCGTCGACTTCGGCCCGTATGTCGCCGGGCTCGACGGATTCACCGGAAGCGAGTGGACCGTGGGCGAGCTGGCCCTGGTCCGCAGCAACCTGCCGCGCGGCGGCGTACCGGGGGAGCAGCCCCGTTACGAGACGGTCGCCGCACCGCCGCTCGAAGGCGCCCGTTAACCTCGGACACGTGGACCCCAAAACCCGTAACCGGATCATGGCCGGTGTGCTCGTGCTGATGTTCCTCGTGGTGGCCGTGGCGGCAGCGGCCGGCGGATGACCGACCGCGACCGCCACGTGCACCGGTGGTGACCCCTACCAGGCGAACGCCTCCGGGGAAGGACCCGGACCCGGGAAGATCTCGTCCAGGGACTTCAGCAGCTCGTCCGACAGTTCGAGTTCGGCCGCCCGCAGCGCCGATTCCAGCTGCTCGGTCGTGCGCGGCCCGACGATCGGCCCGGTGATCCCCGGCCGCGTCAGCAGCCACGCGAGGGCCACCTCGCCCGGCTCCAGACCGTGCTTGGCGAGCAGATCCTCGTACGCCTGGAACTGCGCGCGCGCCGTCGGGTCGGCCAGCGCCTCTGCGGCCCGCCCCGACGCGCGCCGGCCGCCCTCGGTCTCCTTGCGGATCACCCCGCCGAGAAGACCGCCGTGCAGCGGGGACCAGGGGATGACCCCGAGCCCGTAGTCCTGCGCGGCCGGGATGATCTCCATCTCGGCGCGGCGCTCGGCGAGGTTGTAGAGACACTGCTCGCTGACCAGACCGAGGGTGCCGAGGCGCAGCGCCGTCTCGTTGGCCTGGGCGATCTTGTAGCCGGGGAAGTTGCTGGATCCGGCGTAGAGGATCTTGCCCTGCTGGACCAGGACGTCGACGGCCTGCCAGATCTCCTCGAAGGGAGTGCTCCGGTCGATGTGGTGGAACTGGTAGATGTCGATGTACTCCGTCTGGAGCCGCTTCAGGCTCGCCTCGACGGCCCGTCGGATATTGACGGCGGAGAGCTTGTCGTGGTTGGGCCAGGCGTCACCGTCGCCTGCCATGTTCCCGTACACCTTGGTCGCGAGGACGACCTTGTCCCGGCGGTCGCCGCTCTGCGCGAACCAGGAGCCGATGATCGATTCGGTACGGCCCTTGTTCTCGCCCCAGCCGTAGACATTGGCGGTGTCGAAGTAGTTGATCCCCGAGGCCAGCGCCGCGTCCATGATGGCGTGACTGTCGGCCTCGTCGGTCTGAGGACCGAAGTTCATGGTGCCGAGGACGAGTCGGCTGACCTTGAGTCCCGTGCGTCCGAGCTGCGTGTACTTCATTCCCCCAGCCAACGACCTGGAGCCCACTCCAGGCAAGACCAACCGCCTCCGGCGCGTCAGTCGCGGGGGAAGTCGGCGGTGGCGAGGGTGAGCCCTTCGAGGGGGCCGCCGAGGTCGATGTCCCGGCCGAAGGTGACGGTGGTCTCGACGGTGTAGTCGCCGTCCTTGGGCTCGGAGTAGAGGTGGCACCTGCCCTGGTAGGGGTCGGCGATCAGGTAGACGGGTACGCCGGCTTCGGCGTACGCGACCTTCTTCGGGCCGTAGTCGTTGGCGGCGGTGCCCCGGGAGATCACCTCGGTGATGAACTCGATGTCCTCAACATGCCATCGGCCGTTGCCATCCTGCGTTGCGGTGTGCCGGAGCAGAGCCACGTCGGGGCAGAAGATGTTTTGGTCGCCGGGAAAGTCGATGCGGACATCCGACAGCACTTTGACGTTCATGCCGAATTGGTCTTCGAGCGCCCGCACGATCCGGCGGATGATCTCCCAGTGCGCAGCACGCTGAGGGGTCATAAAGAAGGTTCCCCCGACGATCTCGGCCTTGTATCCCTCGGGGACGGACACTTGCTCGAACAAGTCGTCGAGGTTTGACATGTCTCCGTCGGCCATCTCGATCCTGTCGGTCTCTGCGACGGTCATCGTGGCGCTCCTCCCCGGCCATACTCGGTCCTGTATGGCCGCGCAGTACAACGATACGCACGGTGAATGGGTTACGCGGGCGGCCCGCCCATGTCCCACCCCTGATACAGGGCACTCGCGAACGCCGCCGCCACCTTCCGCTCACCGGCCCCATTGGGGTGGGTCCCGTCATACGTGTCGTGGTCGATGTCGTACTGCGACGGCGGTGAGGCGAGCAGAAGAGGGGAACGGGGCTCGTCCAGGTCGGCGACCGTCTTGGCGAGGAGTTCGTTGAAGAGGGCGACCTCGGCGGCGAAGTCCGCGTCGTCGCGGGCGCGGACGTTGGGGATGACCGGCAGGACCACCATCCGGATCCGCGGGTTCGCCGCGCGGGCCTCGGTCACGAAGCGGCGGACGTTCTCGGCGGTCTGCCGGGCGTCCGTGTAGAAGCCGAGGTCGATCAGACCGAGGGCGACCAGCAGGACGTCCGCCCGCCGCACCCGTATCTCCTCACGGATCACCGGCGCCATATGCGTCCATCCCTCGCCCCAGCCGGCGAGATGGGCGCGCGGAAACTCCGGGTCGGCGTACTCGTACGACGACGGCTCCGCGCACGCCATGTCGTACAGCGCCTCACGCGGCCCCACAATCTTGAACGGCCCGTCCAACGTCTCCCGCAGGTGCTCCCACAGCCGAAACCGCCAGGTGTGATCGCCCGCGCTACCGATGGTCTGAGAATCGCCGACGAACATGAACCTGAGCATCGGGTCATCATGGCGGATCGGTGGGGGCGGTGGGGGCGGCAGGGGCGGTGGGGGTACATGGCGCATCTCACGGCTCCGCAGGACTCCGAACGCCCACCGTCGTTAAGGGAACCCCTCGCTGTTAAGGGAACCCCTCGCTGCGGTGCCGCCCCCGGCACCCCCTACCTCCCGCACCCGACACCTCCAAGGCCCGAACGCCCAGTGGGATGGCAATCTTGGGGCATGCGTTCGTATCTGTCGGCTGCTGGGGTCGTGCTGTTCGCCGCCCTGACCATTCCGCTCATCCCCGCCTCCGCCTCGGCCGAGGACATCGGGGCCGGTGGCTTCACGCTCAAGGATCCGCGGATCACCGAGTCCAGCGGGCTTGCCGCGTCCCGTACTCACCCGGGCGTCTACTGGACGCACAACGACAGCGACGACGGCGCGTATCTGTACGCGGTCGACGCCCGCACCGGTGAGACCGTCGCCACCGTGACGATGAGCGGCGTCGGCAGCCCCCGCGATGTCGAGGCCATCTCGCTGGGCCCCGACGGAAAGCTCTACGTCGGCGACATCGGCGACAACCTCGACGGCTCCTGGGACCACGTGTGGATCTACACGCTCCCCGAGCCGAAGGAGCTGCGCGACCAGACCGTCAAGGCCACGCAGTACGACGTGCGGTACGCGGACGGCGCCCGTAACGCCGAGGCGCTGATGGTGCATCCGAAGACCGGGCGGGTCTACATCGCCGACAAGAAGGAGGACGGCGGCTCCCTGTACGAGGGCCCGGCCCAGCTGTCCACGACCGGTACCAACGTGTTCCGGCGGATCGCGGCGACCGATCTGTGGGTGACGGACGGCGCGTTCTCACCCGACGGCACCCATCTGGCGCTGCGCGGTTACTTCGGCGGTGTCCTGTTCTCCTGGCAGGACGGCAAGCCCAAGCGGCAGGGGCGGCTCAGCGTCCCCCTCCAGGGCCAGGGCGAGTCCGTCACGTACACACCCGACGGAACGACCCTCCTGTACGGGAGCGAGGGCGAGCAGTCGGCGGTGCAGCCGGGGAAGGTGCCGGGCGCCGAGGGCGGGGCTTCGGCGGACGGGAGCGACCCGAAGGGCGACGGCGCGGATTCCGGCGCCGACGGGATGACCGCCGACTTCAAGGTGGGCGCCCTCGCCCTGGCCGTCGGACTCGCCGTGGTCTTCGGGCTGAAACGGCTGCTCCGGAGAGGCTAAGAGTTCCCGAGAGGCTAGGAGTTCCCGGGCGCCCGGCCCGGTGCCGTGTCGCCCGCCGCCTCCGGAGTCCGCAGCCGTACCTCGTAGTACACGTCCTTGTCCCGCTGGATCTTGTGCGCCAGCGAGACGATTACGCCGTGCGTCACGGGGTACTTGCGGCGGATCACCTTGGCCGCGTGCCGGAACTCGTCGCTGCCCTCGTCCAACTCCCGTACCCGCGCCTTCACCTCGGGTCCGGTCGGCTTGCCGCGCACGGTGGACGGGGCCAGCTCCACCTCGGGGTTGTTGCGCATCCGCTTCACCTTCCACGCCTTGCCGTACGTACGGACAAAGGCGTGGTCGCCCTCGACGGCGATGTTGACCGGGGTGCCGACCCCGGTGCCGTCGCGCTTGTGGCTGGTCAGCAGGGCCGCGTACCGCTTCACGAACGGGGTCAGCGCCCCGCTCGGTTCGTGTGCTGTCGTCATGAGTCCATGGAGGCACGTGACGAGCCGTCTGTCATCCGGCCGGCCACCATCAGCTCCAGTCCGTCGAGGATCCGCTCCAGTCCGAACGTGAAGTGGTCGAAGTCCGGCCCGAAGGTGTCCTCGGACAGCGTCGCCATGTGCGGATAACGCCCGCTCGTCATGACCTTCGCCAGATGAGGTTCCTGCGCAAGCCAGAACTCGGCGTCCGTCAGACCCGTGCGCTGCTCCGCCTCGACCTCGTGCACATGGGTCCGCGCGACCCCGGTGACATACCCGTCGACCAGGAGGATCACCGACAGCATCTCGGGGTCGGTCAGGCCCATCGGGCGGATTCTGCCGATCATCTTCTCCAGGCCGCTCATCGAGCCGGGGCCGAGCACCGGCCGGGCCTGGTTGACCTGGAGCAGCCAGGGGTGCCGCTCGTAGAGGGCGAGGATCTCGCGGGCCCTGATCTCCAGCGCCTCGCGCCATCCCGCGTCGAACGCCTCAGGTTCCTCGGCCGGCGCCTGCACCCGGTCCAGCATCAGGTCGAGCAGCTCGGCCTTGCCCGGGATGTAGCGGTAGAGGGACATCGTGCCGGTGCCCAGCTCGGTGGACAGGCGCCGCATCGAGACGGCGTCCAGCCCCTCGGCGTCCGCGATCCGGGTCGCCGCGTCCACGATCCGGTCCAGCGTGAGCGCGGGTTTGGGGCCCCGGCTGGGACGGTGGCCGGTGTCCCAGAGCAGTTCCAGGGTGCGTTGGATGTCACCGCTGCCGCTGCGGGGCGCGCTGCCGTCGCTGCCGTCCTTGCCGCTGTCCTTGCCGGTCGTAGCGCCCGCCGTGGGGTCCGCCGTAACGCCCGTCGTGGGATCCGCCGTGGCGCCCGCCGTGGGGCCCTTGCTCGCCTTGCTCGCCATGGGTCCAGCTTAATCGGTGGCAACCTGAATTGGGTGCGGTGTACTCTCAATAGAGTACGGTGTACTCAGTTGATGGTGATCGGTCGGGTGATCGGTCGACGGAGCCGACGGAGGGTTGGAGCCGATGGAGGGGATGAGCACGTTGCGCGAGGGCGGCTACCCGGACGGGTACGCGGTGAGAGCCGAGGGGCTGGAGAAGCGGTACGGCGAGAAACGGGCCCTGGACGGCTTCGACCTCGCCGTCCGCGCGGGCACGGTGCACGGCCTCCTGGGGCCGAACGGCGCGGGCAAGACCACCGCCGTACGCATCCTGTCCACCCTGATCAGAGTGGACGGCGGCCGGGCCCGGGTCGCCGGGCTCGACGTGGCGAAGGACCCGCGCGCGGTGCGCGGCCGTATCGGTCTCACCGGTCAGTACGCGGCGGTGGACGAGGTCCTCACCGGCCGCCAGAACCTGGAGATGTTCGGCCGGCTCTTCCACCTCGGCGGGCACCGCGCCGCCCGTCGCGCGACCGAACTCCTCGCCCGATTCGGCCTCGCGGACGCCGCCGACCTGGGCGTCGCCAAGTACAGCGGCGGTATGCGCCGGCGGCTCGACCTCGCCGCCTCGGTGATCCTCACACCGGACGTCCTCTTCCTGGACGAGCCGACGACCGGACTCGATCCGCGCGGCCGGGGCGAGGTCTGGGACACCATCCGGGACCTGGTCGCGGCCGGCACCACCGTGCTGCTGACCACGCAGTACCTCGACGAGGCCGACAAACTCGCCTCGCACATCACCGTGATCGACCAGGGGCGGGCCATCGCCGACGACACCCCGGACGGTCTGAAGAACACCGTCGGCGGCGACCGTATCGAGGTCGTCGTCGCCGAGGCCGCCGACATCCCGCGCGCGGTGAAGGCCGTCGCCCGGGTCAGCGACGGCGAACCCGGCACCGACGAGACCGAGCGCCGGGTGCACGCCCCGGTCACCGATCGCGTGGCCGCGCTCACCGAGGTGGCCCGCACCCTTCAGGACGACGGTGTCGCCGTCGAGGACATCGGGCTGCGCCGACCCAGCCTGGACGACGTGTTCCTGACCCTGACGGGACACCGGACGGAGGGGAAGGCATGAGCGTCACGACGAAGGCGGCCAAGGCGACGAAGGCGGCCGGGACGGCGGGGGCGGCGGGGGCGGGCGGGGCGACCGACGACGACCGGCTCGGCGCGGCCCCCGGCGACTCCCACGGCCGCCTGTACTGGGCGGTCGCCGACTCCTGGAACCTGGTGCGCCAGGGCCTCACCCACTTCCGCCGCCAGCCGGCCTTCATCGCCTGGCAACTCGGCTTCCCGATCATCTCGGTGCTCCTGTACGGCTATGTCTTCGGCAGCGCGATGGTCGTCCCCGGCGGCGGCGACTACCGGGACTTCCTGATGCCGGGCATGTTCGTCATGACGATGACCTTCGGCTTCATCAACACCGCGGTGATCGTCGCCACCCAGAGCACCAAGGGCGTGATCGACCGGTTCCGCTCCATGCCGATGGCGCCGTCCGCGGTCGTCAACGGGCGGGGCATGACCGATCTCCTGGTCGCCTGTGCCGAGTTGGCGATCCTGATGCTGACCGCGCTGGCCATGGGCTGGCGGCCGGACGGTCCGCTGGGTGTCCTCGGGGCGTTCGGACTGCTGATGCTGCTGCGGTTCGCGCTGATCTGGGTCGGCGTCTGGCTCGGCCTCCTGGTGCCCAACCCGGAGGCGGCGGGCAACCTGTTCGCGGTCGCCTTCCCGCTGACGATGATCTCCAGCATCTTCGTCGCCCCGCAGCTCATGCCGGACTGGCTCGGCTGGGTCGCCGCCTGGAACCCGGTCTCCTCGACCGCGATAGCCGCCCGCGAACTCCTCGGCAGCCCGGTCGGCGGCGGGACCTCCTGGATCGAGCAGAACGGTCCGCTGATGGCGGTGGTGTGGCCGCTGGTCCTCACCGCGATATTCCTGCCGCTGGCGGTACGGAGGTTCCAGCGGCTGAGCCGGTGACGTACACGGGTGACGTGCACCGGTGCGCGTACGGGGAGCTGCGTACGGGGGTGCGTACGGGTGTCTGTACGGGTGTGGGTACGGGGACGGGGTGGGCGGCACCCACCGGTGCCGTCCACCCCGTCCCCGTAACAGGCGCTCGGGCGCCCTCGGTCAGAGCTGCTCGATGACGTAGTCCACGCACTTCGTGAGCGCCTCGACGTCCGCCGGGTCGATCGCCGGGAACATCGCCACGCGCAGCTGGTTGCGGCCGAGCTTGCGGTACGGCTCGGTGTCGACGATGCCATTGGCGCGCAGCACCTTGGCGACCGCCGCCGCGTCCACGTCGTCCGCGAAGTCGATGGTGCCGATGACCTGCGACCGCTTCGCCGGGTCCGTGACGAACGGGTTCGCGTACTTGATGTCCTCGGCCCAGCCGTACAGCGTCCGCGCGGACGTCGCCGTGCGGCGCGTCGACCAGTCGAGACCGCCCTGGCCGTTCAGCCAGTTCAGCTGCTCGCCGAGCAGGAACAGCGTGGCGAGCGCGGGGGTGTTGTACGTCTGGTTCTTGCGGGAGTTGTCGATCGCCGTGGGCAGCGAGAAGAACTCCGGCACATGCCGGTCGCTCGCGTGGATCCGCTCGGCACGCTCGATCGCGGCGGGCGAGAACACGCCGATCCACAGACCGCCGTCGGACGCGAAGGACTTCTGCGGCGCGAAGTAGTACACGTCGGTCTCGGCGATGTCCACGGGCAGACCGCCCGCGCCGGACGTCGCGTCCACCAGAACGAGTGACCCCTCGTCCGCGCCGGAGACCCGCTTGATGGGCATCGCGACACCGGTCGAGGTCTCGTTGTGCGTGAAGGCGTACACGTCGACGCCCGCCTCGGCCGCCGGGTCCGGGTGCGTACCCGGGTCCGATGCGATGACCGTCGGGTCCGCGAGCCAGGGCGCGAGCTTCGCGGCCTTCGCGAACTTCGACGAGAACTCGCCGAACGACAGGTGCTGCGACTTGGACTCGATGAGCCCGTGTGTCGCGATGTCCCAGAAGGCGGTCGAGCCGCCGTTGCCCAGGATCACCTCGTACCCGTCGGGCAGCGCGAACAGGTCGCGTACGCCCTCGCGGACCCGGCCGACCAGGTTCTTGACGGGGGCCTGCCGATGGGAGGTGCCGAGCAGAGAGGTACCGGTGGCGGCGAGCGCGTCCAGCGCCTCCGTACGCACCTTCGAGGGGCCCGCGCCGAAACGGCCGTCCGCGGGCTTGATGTCAGCGGGAATCTGGATCTCAGCCACGGAACGAGCCTAGCCGCTCGCCGAGCGCACCCGGGTGCGCTGTCCGTGGGATGAGACGAGGGTGTCACCCCACGGACGGTGCCTCGTCCATGCTGGTGCCATGACCGATTCCGATCAAGACGGGGCAGGAGAACTGGCGGCGAGGCTGCGGGGCGTGGTGCGGGGTGAGGTCGACTTCGGGGTCACCGCACGGGCGTTGACCACGATGGACGCGTCCAACTACCGGCGCGTCCCGGTGGGCGTGGTCGCGCCCCGGGACGCGGACGACGTGATCGCGGCGCTCACCGTGTGCCGGGAACACGGCGTGCCGGTCGTCGCGCGCGGCGGCGGCACCTCGATCGCCGGCCAGGCCACCGGCACTGGCGTGGTCCTCGACTTCACCCGGCATCTGAACCGGCTGGTCTCCCTCGACCCCGGGACCCGTACCGCGGTGGTCCAGCCCGGTCTGGTCCTGGACCGGCTCCAGGAGGCGGCGGCACCGCACGGGCTGCGGTTCGGCCCCGATCCGTCGACGCACGGCCGGTGCACGCTGGGCGGGATGATCGGGAACAACTCCTGCGGTTCGCACTCGGTGGCGTACGGGACGACCGCCGACCAGGTCCGCGAACTGACCGCCGCTGTCTGCGGCCCCGAGTCCGTCGGCCTTCATCGGCTGGGCCGCGGCTGGTCCGGCGCCCCCGACGCGCTGCGCCCCCTCGTGGACGGCGACCTGGCCCTCCTGCGCACCGGCTTCCCCGATCTGCCGCGCCGGATCTCCGGGTACGCGCTCGACGCGCTGCTGCCCGAGAACGGCGCCGATGTGGCGCGTTCGCTCTGCGGTTCCGAGGGCACCCTCGGGATCGTCACCGAGGCGACCGTCCGGCTCGTCGATGCACCCCGCGCGCGTGCGCTCGCCGTGCTCGGGTACGCTGACGAGGGCGCGGCGGCCGACGCGGCGGCCGGGCTGCTGCCGTACGGTCCGCTCACCGTCGAGGGCATGGCGGCCGACCTGGTGCCGGCCGGTACCGGCGGGCTGCCCGGCGGCGGGGCCTGGCTGTTCGTCGAGACGGGCGGCGACAGCGCGGCGCAGGCACGCGCGCGGGCCGACGCGATCGTGCGGGCCGCCGACGTCGTGGACTCGGTCGTGGTGACCGACCCGGCCGGGCAGCGCGCCCTGTGGCGGGTCCGCGAGGACGCCAGCGGGACCGCGACCCGGATGCCCGACGGCAGCGAGGCGTGGCCCGGCTGGGAGGACTGCGCGGTGCCGCCCGCGCGCCTGGGCGCCTATCTCCGGGAGTTCCGGGCGCTGCTGTCCTCGTACGGGCTGCGCGGCACGCCGTACGGGCACTTCGGGGACGGCTGCATCCATGTGCGGATCGACTTCGATCTGCTGAGCGCGGAGGGGGTCGGCCGGTTCCGGGCGTTCTCGGGCGACCTCGCGGACCTCGTCGTCGCGCACGGCGGGTCCCTCTCCGGTGAGCACGGCGACGGGCAGGCCCGCGCGGAACTCCTGCCGAGGATGTACGGCGCCGAGATGGTGGGGCTGTTCGAGCGCGTGAAGGCCGCGTGGGACCCGGACGGCGTCCTGAACCCGGGCATCCTGGTGCGCCCCGCCCGCCTGGACGAGAACCTGCGCTTCGCCGTCCTGCCGCGCCGCCCGGTCGACGTCGCCTTCGGGTACCCGCACGACGGCGGCGACTTCGGGGCGGCGGTGCGGCGGTGCGTGGGGGTGGCCAAGTGCCGTACGGAGGCGGTGGTCGCGGGATCCGGCGCCTCCGGGGGTTCGGGGGGCTCGGGAGTCATGTGTCCGTCGTACCGGGTCACCGGCGAGGAGGAGCACTCCACGCGTGGGCGCGCGCGAATGCTGCACGAGATGCTGGCGGGCATGGCCGGTGCCCCGGACGCCGTGGTGAAGGACGGCTGGCGGTCGACCGAGGTACGGGACGCCCTTGACCTGTGCCTGTCGTGCAAGGGGTGCCGTTCGGACTGCCCGGTGGGCGTCGACATGGCCACGTACAAGGCGGAGTTCCTGCACCACCACTACGCGGGCCGCAGGCGTCCGGCGGCGCACTACGCGCTGGGGTGGCTGCCGCGCTGGCTGCGCGCGGTGTCGGCGACCCGTACGGCGCCGCTGGTCAACGCCCTCGCGCGCGTGCCTTTGCTGACGTCGGTGGCGAAGCGGCTGGGCGGTATCGCGCCGGAACGCGACATCCCGCGCCTGCCGCGCGAACCGCTGACGCGCTGGTTCACGCGCCGGACCCCGTCCGGCACGATGATCCTGTCCACCAGTGAACTCGCGGTGCTGTGGCCGGACACGTTCACGAACCATCTCGCGCCGGAGGTGGGTAAGGCGGCGACACGGGTCCTGGAGGACACGGGCCGCACGGTGGTACTGGCGCCGACCGGAGTGTGCTGCGGCCTGACATACCTCTCGACGGGCCAACTCGACCGCGCGCGAGCGGTGTTGCGCCGCACCCTTGACCTCATGGAACCGGCCCTCCTCGGCCTCCCCGTCACGGTCCTCGAACCGAGCTGTGCGGCGGCGCTGCGAGCGGACCTGCCGGAGCTGCTGCCGGACGACCCGCGCGCGCGGGAACTCGCCGATTCGGTACGGACGTTCGCCGAGGCCCTGGAGGAACTGGCCCCCGACTGGCGCCCCCCGCTCGTCTCGCGCCCGGTCGCGGGCCAGACCCACTGCCACCAGCACGCGGTCCTGGGCGACGCGGCGGACCGCCGGCTGCGCGAGGCCGCCGGCCTGACCGGCACCCTCGCGGCGGGCTGCTGCGGCCTGGCGGGCGACTTCGGCTTCGCACGCGGCCACTACGAGATCTCGAAAGCCTGCGCCGACGAGACCTTGCTCCCGTCGGTCGAGGCGTCCCCGGACGACGCGGTCGTCCTGGCGGACGGCTACTCGTGCCGTACGCAGTTGGAGCAGTTGGGGGGTCGGCGGGGGCGGCACATGGCGGAGGTGTTGGCGGCGGCGCTGGACGAATCGCCGCGTGACGCCTCAGGTCACTCCGCACGTGACTCCCCGCGCGCGGGAGGTACTTCGGGCTGATCCCCTTTGGTGGAGATGGCCTTTGGTGGGCGTGGCCCTTGGTGGACAGGGCGCTCAGTGGGTGTCGATCACCTCGTGGATCAGGTGGACGAAGGCTTGCAGGGAAGGGTGGGTCGGGCTGGGGCGCCAGGTCAGGGTGACCGGGAGCGGCGGGGCATCCGGGAGGGGGACGTAGGTCACCGAGGTGTGCGGGTGCATGTCCGCGGTGGCCGTTGTCGTGATCCCGATGGCGCAGGTCGCCGCGATGGCCGCCAGCCAGTCGTCCGTGTTCGCCACAGGAATCGTCGACGTCGGGCGGATCTCCGGAGGCCAGAGGTCGAGTGCCGTCGAGCCGGACACCCTGTTGAGGGCGATCGTGCGGTCGGACAGGTCGGCGAGGGTGAGTTCCGCGCGGCCCGAGAGCGGGTCGTCCGAGGGCAGGGCGGCCACCCGGGACTCCTCGTACAGGAACTCGGTGACCAGGCCCGGCACCCGTACCGGGCCTCGCAGCAGCGCCGCGTCGACAAGCCCGCGCGTGAGGCCCGCCGTCCGGTCGTCGATCCGGAGGAGTTCGAGCGGCACCTTGGGGTGCGTCTGGCGCCAGCGCCGCAGCAAAGGCGTGGTGTACGGGCCCGCCGCCGACCACGCGTGCCCGACCCGCAGCGGCCGGTGCGCCGCCCGCCCCGTGTCGAGGGCGTCCTCGAACGCCGCCACCGCGACCACCGCCCGCTCCCGGAACGCGCGCCCCTCCGCCGTCAGCTCCAGGTGATGCGTCGACCGGTCGACCAGGCGGACGCCCACTGCGCTCTCCAGCGCCGCCAGCGTGCGGGACACGGCGGGCTGCGTCAGCCGCAGCCGGGCCGCCGCGCGCGTGACGTTGCCTTCTTCGGCGATCGCCAGGAAGCAGCGCAGATGCCGAATCTCAAGAGCCCGGAGACCGCTCATGGCCGCCAGCCTGCCATGGCGGCGACCGTCATGCGTACGGTGCATAACGGGAGCGCGCTCGGCATTTCCCAGGGCGGGGCGTGGCGCTTAGCGTGAGGTATGCGCGCGGTGACGGGAGCGCGGCACGCGAGGGGTGCGCGTGAGGTGGGCGTGAGGGTGCGCGCGAGGGTGTGCGTGAGGTTCGGCACTCCGGGGGCGTACAGCAGCTAATTGGGTTCACAGTCCTGGTGTGGTCCATTACCGTGGACTGATGAGTTCAGTGTGATGGACCGTTCGATCGTGGCCTGTCCATCGCGCGTCATCTCGTTCTGGAAGGACACCCGTGAACGTCCCGTCCGCCGACCGGTCGGCAACCCCGGCCCCCGTCCCGGCCTCCGCTGTCGTCGCACAGCCCGAGGCCGTCGCCGCGCTCCCCGCGCGCGGGCGACCCGGCGGTACGGACAACGGACCCGGCGGCGGAACAGGTGCCGGCAAGGGTCGGCTGCGCGCCCTCGGTCCCGTCGGACTCGTCCTCGCGGGCGGCGTCTCCGTGCAGTTCGGCGCCGCCCTCGCCGTCAGCCTGATGCCCCGCGCGGGCGCGCTGGGCGTTGTCACGCTGCGCCTGTTCTTCGCCGCACTCGTACTCGTCGTTGTCTGCCGGCCCAAACTGCGGGGGCACTCGCGCGCGGACTGGGGCACCGTCCTCGCCTTCGGCGCCGTGATGGCCGCCATGAACGGGCTCTTCTACCAGTCCGTGGCCCGTATCCCGATCGGCACGGCCGTCACCCTGGAAGTGCTCGGCCCGCTCGCCCTCTCCGTGATCACCTCGCGCCGCCTGGTCAACCTGGTCTGGGCGGGCCTCGCGCTGGCCGGTGTCTTCCTGCTCGGCGGCGGCGACTTCGGCGGCCTCGACCCGGTGGGCGTCGCCTACGCCCTCGGCGCGGGCGGCATGTGGGCCGCGTACATCGTCTTCAGCGCGCGTACGGGACGCCGTTTCCCGCAGGCCGACGGGCTCGCGCTCGCCATGGTCGTCGCGGCCCTCCTGATCCTGCCCTTCGGGCTCGCCGAATCCGCCGCGAAGATGACCGTCCCGAGCACCCTCGCGCTCGCCGCCGCCGTCGCCGTCCTGTCCTCCGTACTGCCGTACACCCTCGAACTCCTCGCCCTGCGACGGATGCCCGCACCCACGTTCGCCGTTCTGATGAGCCTGGAACCGGCCATCGCGGCCACCGCCGGATTCCTGGTCCTGAGCCAGGCGCTGTCCGCCTTGCAGGCAGCGGCGATCGCGCTGGTCATCGCGGCAAGCATCGGCGCGATCCGCACCCAGGTGGGCGTCGGACGCTCCAAGTCGTCCCCACGGGAACGCTCCGTCGACTGATGCGAGCAGTGTTGTCGGCCAACTGACGCGACCAATACCGGTCGGCGGCGCGGAGATTAATGCAAGCATGCTTGCTTGTTTCTTCGCCCGCTGCCATGCTCCGGGGCACATCACCGTGCCCCGAGGGAGCGCAGCGTGTCCGACCCGTCGTCCGTGCCGCCCGATGCCTCGTCGCCCGTAGGTCCCGAAACCGCGTCCGCCGAACCTGCTGATCCCCCCGATCGCGCCGATCCGTCCGGGCCACCGGGGTCCGCCGAGAGCCCCGCACCCCGCGCCGACGTCACGGCGCCCGTGATCGATGATCTACGTGCCGAGGCGCTGGACCTCGACCGGATCGTCGCGGGGCTGCCTGAGGGCCGCTGGAGGGCCGCGACGCCCGCGCCGGGCTGGACGGTCGCCCATCAGATCGCGCATCTCGCCTGGACCGACCGCTCGGCGCTGCTCGCCGTAACCGATCACGCCGCCTTCGCCGCGCTGGTCGAACGGGCCGTCGCCGCGCCCGACCGGTTCGTCGACGAGGGCGCCGAGCGGGGCGCCGCGCTGCCGCCCGCCGAGCTGCTCGACACCTGGCGCACGGGCCGCGACGCCCTCGAACGCGCCCTGCGCGACGCCCCGTCGGGCACCCGCTTCCCCTGGTACGGCCCGCCGATGTCGGCCGCGTCGATGGCCACCGGGCGGCTGATGGAGACCTGGGCGCACGGCCAGGACGTCGCCGACGCGCTCGGCGTGACCCGGGTCCCGGGCGACCGGCTGCGGCACGTCGCCCGGATCGGCGTCCGCGCGCGGGACTTCGCCTACGCGGTACGGGGCCTGGACGCGCCCGCCGACGCGTTCCGCGTCGAACTCACCGCCCCGTCAGGGGAGATCTGGGCGTACGGCCCCGAGGACGCCGCCCAGCGCGTCACCGGGCCCGCCCTGGACTTCTGCCTGCTGGTCACCCAGCGGGCCCACCGCGCGGACCTCGCGGTACGGGCCGATGGCGCCGACGCCGACCGGTGGCTGGACATCGCCCAGGCGTTCGCGGGGCCACCGGGCGCGGGGCGCGCGGCCAAGGGGGCGGTGGGTGAGGGCGGCGACAAGGGCGGCGGAATGGGCGTCGGCGAGGGCGGAACCAGCGGAGAAGCCACCGACAAAGGCGTCACCGACAAAGGCGTCACCGACAAAGGTGCCACCGACAAAGGCGTCACCCGCAGCCATGAGTCCAAGGGCGCCACAGGCGAGGAGGCCGGCCGATGACGGCCCCGGTCACGTCGGCTCCCCGCCCCCGCCCCCTCCGCATCGGCAACGCCTCCGGCTTCTACGGCGACCGCTTCGACGCCCTGCGCGAGATGCTCACCGGCGGTGAACTCGACGTCCTCACCGGGGACTACCTCGCCGAACTCACCCTGCTCATCCTCGGCCGCGACCGGCTGCGCGACCCGGACACCGGGTACGCGAAGACGTTCCTGCGCCAACTGGAGGACTGTCTGGGGCTCGCGCACGAGCGGGGCGTACGGATCGTCACCAACGCGGGCGGCCTCAACCCGGCAGCGCTCGCCGACCGGATCCGTGCCCTGGCCGACCGGCTCGGTATCCCCACGCGCGTGGCGCATGTCGAGGGCGACGACCTCCTCGCGCGCGGGGGCTGGGGCGAGGGCGTCCTCACCGCCCACGCCTACCTCGGCGGCGCCGGCATCACCGCGTGCCTGCGCGCGGGCGCCGACATTGTCGTCACCGGACGCGTCACCGACGCCGCGCTCGTCACCGGACCCGCCGCCGCGCACTTCGGCTGGGAACCCGGGGATCCCGACTACCACGACCGGCTCGCGGGCGCCGTGGTCGCCGGGCACGTCCTGGAGTGCGGCACCCAGGCCACCGGCGGCAACTACGCCTTCTTCACTGCACACGCCCCGCGCGCGATGCGCCGCCCCGGCTTCCCACTCGCCGAGATTTACGAGGACGGCTCCTGCGTCATCACCAAGCACGACGGCACCGGAGGCGTCGTGGACGTCGGCACGGTCACCGCGCAGCTCCTGTACGAGACGTCGGGCCCCCGGTACCTGGGACCCGACGTGACCGCGCGCCTGGACACCGTGTGGCTCACCCAGGAGGGCCCCGACCGGGTCCGCGTCCACGGGGTGCGCGGCGAGGCACCCCCGGCCACGCTCAAGGTCGGCCTCAACCGGCTCGGCGGCTGGCGCGGCGAGATCGTGTTCGTACTCACCGGGCTCGACATCGACGCCAAGGCCCACTTGGTCCGCGCGCAGATGGAGGACGCCTTCGACGCCGCCAAGTCCCGCCCCGCGCACGTGCGGTGGGAACTGGCCCGCACCGATCACGCCGACGCCGACACCGAGGAGACCGCGAGCGCCCTGCTGCGTCTCGTCGCGCGCGACGCCGACCAGGACACCGTGGGCCGCCGCCTCGGCGCGGCGGCGGTCGAGCTGGCCCTCGCCTCGTACCCCGGCTTCCACGTCACGGCCCCACCGGACAAGGGCACGCCGTACGGGGTCTTCGACGCGGCCCGGGTCGAGCAGGCCGCCGTCGAGCACGTCGCCGTACTGCCGGACGGGCGGCGCCAAGTGATCGCGGCACCCAGCCGGGTCACGGCCCCCGTTCCCGTACCACCGCGGGAGCCTCAGGAAGCCCCTGAGCGGGCCCGGGAGTTGCCCGAGCCGCTGCCTACCGGGCCGACCCGCCGGGCGGCCCTGGGGCGCGTCGTGGGGGCCCGCAGCGGCGACAAGGGCGGGGACGCCAACATCGGCGTCTGGGCGCGCGACGAGGACGCCTGGCGCTGGCTCGCGCACACCCTCACCGTCGACCGGCTGCGCGCACTCCTCCCGGAGACCGCGGGGCTGACCGTCGTACGCCATGTCCTGCCGAACCTGCGCGCGCTCAACTTCGTCGTCGAGGGAATCCTCGGCGAGGGAGTCGCCGCCCGGCACCGCTTCGATCCGCAGGCGAAGGGCCTGGCCGAGTGGCTGCGCGCCCGCCACCTGGACATACCGGAGGTACTCCTGTGACCGTCCTGGCCTCGGCCCTCGACACCGCGGGGCCCGACTTCGCGGATGCCCGTGACGTGATGATCGGCAAGCTCGCCGACCTGGACGCCGAGCACGCCAAGGCGCTTGCGGGCGGCGGTGAGAAGTACGTCGGGCGCCACCGGGGGCGCGGCAAGCTCCTCGCGCGCGAGCGTGTGGAGTTGCTGCTCGACCCGGACACGCCGTTCCTTGAGTTGTCGCCGCTCGCCGCCTGGGGGAGCGAGTACGCGGTCGGCGCCTCGCTGGTCACCGGGATCGGCGTGGTCGAGGGCGTGGAGTGCCTCATCACCGCGAACGACCCGACCGTGCGCGGGGGTGCCAGCAACCCGTGGAGCCTGAAGAAGGCCCTGCGCGCGAACGAGATCGCGCACGCCAACCGGCTGCCCTGCGTCAGCCTGGTCGAGTCCGGCGGCGCCGATCTGCCGTCGCAGAAGGAGATCTTCATCCCCGGCGGCGCGATCTTCCGCGATCTCACGCGTCTTTCGGCCGCCGGGATCCCGACGATCGCGGTCGTCTTCGGGAACTCGACCGCGGGCGGCGCGTACATCCCCGGGATGTCCGACCACGTGATCATGGTCGAGGAGCGGTCCAAGGTGTTCCTCGGCGGGCCGCCGCTGGTGAAGATGGCCACCGGCGAGGAGAGCGACGACGAGTCCCTGGGCGGCGCCGGGATGCACGCGCGCGTGTCGGGCCTCGCGGACTACCTCGCGCACGACGAGCGGGACGCGATCCGGCAGGCCCGCAGGGTCGTCGCCCGGCTCAACCACCGCAAGGCGCACCCCGATCCGGGCCCGGCCGCACCGCCGACGTACGACCCGGAGGAACTGCTGGGGATCGTGCCGGGTGACCTCAAGGTGCCGTTCGACCCGCGTGAGGTCATCGCGCGCGTGGTCGACGGCTCCGACTTCGACGAGTTCAAGCCGCTGTACGGGCCGAGCCTGTGCACCGGCTGGGCCGCCCTGCACGGCTATCCGGTCGGCATCCTCGCCAACGCGCGCGGGGTGCTGTTCAGCGAGGAGTCGCAGAAGGCGGCGCAGTTCATCCAGCTCGCCAACCAGCGCGACATCCCGCTGCTCTTCCTGCACAACACCACCGGCTACATGGTCGGCAAGGAGTACGAACAGGGCGGCATCATCAAGCACGGCTCGATGATGATCAACGCGGTGTCCAACTCGCGCGTGCCGCACCTCAGCGTCCTCATGGGCGCCTCCTACGGTGCCGGCCACTACGGCATGTGCGGGCGCGCGTACGACCCCCGCTTCCTGTTCGCCTGGCCCGGCGCGAAGTCCGCCGTGATGGGCCCTCAGCAGCTCGCCGGCGTCCTGTCGATCGTGGCCCGGCAGTCGGCCGCCGCGAAGGGGCTTCCGTACGACGAGGAGGCCGACGCGGCGCTGCGCGCGATGGTCGAGCAGCAGATCGAGTCGGAGTCCCTGCCGATGTTCCTGTCCGGGCGGCTGTACGACGACGGTGTCATCGACCCGCGTGACACCCGGACCGTCCTGGGCCTGTGCCTGTCCGCGATCCACACGGCACCCTACGAGGGCGCGCGTGGTGGCTTCGGCGTCTTCCGGATGTGAGGCGTTCCCTGATGATCACTTCTCTGCTCGTGGCCAACCGGGGCGAGATCGCCTGCCGGATCTTCCGTACCTGCGCGGCGGCGGGCATCCGTACCGTCGCCGTCCACTCGGACGCCGACGAGAGCGCCCTCCACGCGCGCGTGGCCGATGTCGCCGTACGCCTTCCGGGGTTCGCCCCGGCGGACACGTATCTGCGCGGCGACCTGATCGTGAAGGCCGCGCTCGCGGCGGGCGCCGACGCCGTCCACCCCGGGTACGGGTTCCTGTCCGAGAACGCGGACTTCGCGCGCGCGGTCACCGACGCGGGTCTCGTCTGGATCGGGCCGCCGCCCGGGGCGATCGAGGCGATGGCGTCCAAGACGCGCGCGAAGGAGCTGATGGGCCTCGCGCCGCTGACCGAGGTCACCGAGGACGATCTGCCGGTCCTGGTGAAGGCGGCGGCGGGCGGCGGCGGACGCGGGATGCGGATCGTGCGCGAACTCGCCTTCCTGGACGACGCGTTGGCCTCCGCGCGCGCGGAGGCTCTGAGCGCCTTCGGCGACGGCGAGGTCTTCGTCGAGCCGTACGTCGAGGGCGGTCGGCACGTCGAGGTGCAGATCCTCGCCGACGGGCACGGCACCGTCTGGCCGCTCGGCACCCGCGACTGCACCCTTCAGCGCCGTCACCAGAAGGTCGTCGAGGAGGCCCCGGCGCCCGGCCTGGGGCAGGGGCTCACGGACGAGCTGTACGGGACGGCGGTACGGGCCGCCCGCGCGACCGGCTACCGGGGCGCGGGCACCGTCGAGTTCCTCGTCGTCGGCGACCGGGCGCACTTCCTGGAGATGAACACCCGCCTCCAGGTGGAACACCCCGTCACGGAGGCCGTGTTCGGGATCGACCTGGTCGCCCTCCAGATCCGGATCGCGGAGGGCGAGCCGCTGGCGAAGGACCCGCCGCGCGCGCGGGGGCACGCGATCGAGGCCCGCCTGTACGCGGAGGACCCGGCCCGGGACTGGGCCCCGCAGACCGGCACCCTGCACCGCCTCGCCGTACCGGACGGCATGCGTCTCGACACCGGTTACACCGACGGCGACACCATCGGCGTGCACTACGACCCGATGCTCGCCAAGGTCATCGCGTACGCCCCCACGCGCGCGGAGGCCATCCGCGCACTCGCCGGCGCCCTGGACCGGGCCCTGATCCACGGCCCGGTCACCAACCGCGATCTGCTCGTACGGTCGCTGCGGCACCCGGAGTTCACCGGCGCGGGCATGGACACCGGCTTCTACGACCGGCACCTCGCCGCCCTGACGGCACCGGACCCGGATCCGTGGGCGCCGCTCGCCGCCGCGCTCGCCCAGGCCGGGGGACGGTCCCGGTTCGGCGGCTGGCGCAACCTTCACTCGCAGCCGCAGACCCGCGCCTACCGCACCGACGCGGACGGCACCGAGCACGAGGTGCGCTACCGGCACACCCGCGAGGGCCTGGCCGCGGACGGCGTCCAGGTGGTGCGGGCCGCCGCGGACCTGGTGGTCCTCGACATCGACGGTGTGCGGCGCACGTTCCACGTCGCCGTGTACGGGGACCGTGTCCACGTCGGGAACACCGCCCTGACCGCCCTGCCCCGCTTCCCCGACCCCACCGCCCGGCGCGCCCCCGGCTCACTCGTCGCGCCGATGCCCGGCACCGTCGTGCGTGTCGCCGAAGGGCTGGCCGAGGGCGCCCGTGTACGGGCCGGAGAGGCTCTGCTGTGGCTGGAGGCGATGAAGATGGAGCACAAGGTCGTCGCGCCCGTCTCCGGCACGCTCACGGCCCTGCACGCCGCCCCGGGGCGCCAGGTCGAGGTCGGCGCCCTGCTCGCCGTCGTCCACGCGGACGACGAAGTCACCCTCGCGGAACCGGAGGAACAGCCCGTATGAGCACCGTCATCGAGACCGAAGAGCAGAAGGCGCTGCGCGCCGCCGTCGCCGCGCTCGGCAAGCGCTACGGCCGCGCGTACTTCACGTCCGTCGTGCAGGCCGGCGGGCACCCCGACGAACTGTGGTCGGAGGCCGCGAAACTCGGCTACCTCGGCGTCAACCTGCCCGAGGAGTACGGCGGCGGAGGCGGCGGCATCACGGAACTCTGCCTCGTCCTGGAGGAGTTGGGGGCCGCCGGAAGCCCGCTGCTGATGATGGTGGTGTCGCCCGCGATCTGCGGCACCGTCATAGCCCGCTTCGGCACCGACGCGCAGAAGCACGCGTGGCTGCCCGGCCTCGCCGACGGCACCCGCGCCATGGCCTTCGGCATCACGGAACCCGACGCGGGCTCCAACTCGCACCGCATCACCACCACCGCGCGCAGGGACCCCACCACCGGAGAGTGGCTGCTGACCGGCCGCAAGGTGTTCGTCTCCGGCGTCGACATCGCCGACGCGACGCTGATCGTCGGCCGCACCGAGGACGCCCGTACGGGGAGCCTCAAGCCGTGCCTGTTCATCGTCCCGCGCGACGCGGACGGTTTCCGGCGGCGGCAGATCGACATGGAACTCCAGGCCCCGGAGAAGCAGTTCGAACTCGTCCTGGACGACGTGCGGCTGCCCGCCGACGCCCTGGTCGGCGACGAGGACGCGGGACTGCTCCAGCTTTTCGCGGGCCTCAACCCGGAGCGCATCATGACGGCGGCCTTCGCGCTCGGCATGGGCAGGTACGCCCTCGCGCGTGCCGTCGACTACGCCAAGGAACGCAGCGTCTGGAAGACCCCCATAGGCGCCCACCAGGCCCTCGCGCACCCCCTCGCCCAGGCGCACATCGAGCTGGAACTGGCCCGCCTGATGATGCAGAAGGCCGCCCGGCTCTACGACGACGGCGACGACGTCGGCGCCGGTGAGGCCGCCAACATGGCCAAGTACGCGGCGGCCGAGGCGTGTGTGAAGGCCGTCGACCAGGCCGTGCACACACTCGGCGGGAACGGCCTCACGCGCGAGTTCGGGCTCGCGTCGCTCGTCACCGCCGCGCGCGTGGCCCGTATCGCACCGGTCAGCCGGGAAATGATCCTCAACTACGTGTCCCACCAGACCCTCGGACTGCCCAAGTCGTACTGACCCTGTCGTCGCCCGGCCCTGAGGAGAACTCATGGTGTTCCACAGCGAGTACGCCGATGTCCCGGCCGTCGAGGAGCCCATCCACGAGGCCGTCCTCAAAGGCGCCGCCGGGTTCGGTGACGCGCCCGCCCTGATCGACGGCGTGGACGGCACCACACTGTCGTACGGGACGCTCGACACGTTCCACCGCCGGCTGTCCGCCGCGCTCGCCGAAGCGGGCGTCCGCAAGGGCGACGTACTGGCACTGCACAGCCCCAACACGCTCGCCTTCCCCGCCGTGTTCTACGCGGCCACGCGCGCGGGGGCGTCGGTCTCACCGGTGCACCCGCTCGCGACGGCCGGGGAGTTCGCCAAGCAGCTCAGCGACTGCGGCGCGCGCTGGATCGTCACCGTGTCGCCGCTGATGCCCACCGCGCGCGAAGCCGCCGAACGCGCGGGCGGCATACGGGAGATCTTCGTGTGCGACCGTGCGGAAGGGCACCGGTCCGTCCTGGACATGCTCGGGTCGACCGCGCCGGAACCCGACGTGACCATCGACCCGGTGACCGACGTGGCGGCGCTGCCGTACTCGTCGGGCACCACCGGCGTCCCCAAAGGCGTGATGCTCACGCACCGGTCCATCGCGACCAACCTCGCGCAGTTGGCGCCCCTGATGCCGATGGGACCGGGCGACCGCATCCTCGCGGTGCTGCCGTTCTTCCACATCTACGGCCTGACCGCCCTGATGAACGCGCCCCTACGCCAAGGCGCCACCGTCGTCGTGCTGCCCCGCTTCGACCTGGACACCTTCCTCGGCGCGATCGAGAAACACCGCATCACCGGTCTGTACGTGGCCCCGCCGATCGTCCTCGCGCTCGCCAAGCACCCCGCCGTCGCGCGCTACGACCTGTCGTCCCTGAGCTACGTCATCAGCGCCGCCGCACCCCTCGACGCCCGGCTCGCCCAGGCGTGTTCACGCCGCCTCGGCCTGCCCCCGGTCGGCCAGGCGTACGGCATGACGGAACTGTCGCCCGGCACCCATGTCACACCCCTGGACGCCGTCGACGCGCCGCCCGGTGCCGTCGGCAAGCTCATCCCGAGCACCGAGATGCGCGTCCTGTCCCTCGACGACCCCGCGCGCGACGCGGAGCCCGGCGCGCAGGGCGAGATCGCGTTCCGCGGCCCCCAGGTCATGAAGGGCTATCTGGGCCGCCCCGACGCCACCGACGCGATGATCGACGCGGACGGCTGGCTGCGCACCGGAGACATCGGCCGGGTGGACGCCGACGGCTGGCTGTTCGTGGTCGACCGCGTGAAGGAACTCATCAAGTACAAGGGCTTCCAGGTCGCCCCCGCCGAACTGGAGGCCCTGCTGCTCACCCACGAGGGCATCGCCGACGCGGCCGTTATCGGCGTCTACGACGACGACACCAACGAGGTCCCCAAGGCGTACGTCGTCCGGCAGCCGACCGCGCACGGGCTCACCGAGGACGACGTCATGGCGTATGTCTCCGCGCGCGTGGCCCCGTACAAGAAGGTGCGGCGGGTGGAGTTCATCGACGGGGTGCCGCGCGCGGCCTCCGGGAAGATCCTGCGCCGGGAACTGCGGGAGCGGGCGTGACGTTGATCCTGACGAACCATGAGCGCGGTGTGCGGTCGCTCGCCCTGAACCGCCCCGACCGTCGCAACGCCCTGTCGGCGCCCCTCGTCCGGGCCCTCGCCGCCGCCCTGGACGAGGCGGTCGCCGACGGAGGCGTACGCGCGGTCGTGCTCACCCACACCGGGAACACCTTCAGCGCGGGCGCCGACCTGAAGGAGCCGCCGGACCCGGAGGCGTTCGTCGGCCTGCTCCGGCAGATCGTGGAGCTGCCCAAGCCGGTCGTCGCGCGCGTGACGGGTCATGTCCGCGCGGGCGGTCTCGGCCTGCTCGGCGCCTGCGACATCGCGGCGTCGGGCCCGGCCGCGACCTTCGCGTTCACGGAGGTGCGGATCGGTGTCGCGCCCGCCGTGATCTCGCTGCCGCTGCTGCCACGCGTCGACCCGCGCGCGGCGGCCCGCTACTACCTGACGGGCGAGCGTTTCGACGCGGCCGAGGCCGCCCGGATCGGGTTGCTCACCCTGACCGGCGACGATGTCGACGCGGCACTCGCACCCGTACTGGGGGGGCTGCGCAAGGCGTCGCCCGGCGCCCTCGCGGAGTCCAAGAAACTGCTCACGGCTAAGGTACGAGACACCTTCGACCGCGACGCGCGGGCCCTCACGGAGCTGTCCGCGCGCCTCTTCGCATCGGCCGACGCCCGCGAGGGGATGACGGCCTTCCTCGAACGACGGGATCCCGCATGGGCGTGGTGACACCACCGAAGCAGGACCGCAGCCGGGTCACCCGGCAGCGGCTGCTCGAAGCCGCCGTGGGGTGCCTCGCCGAACACGGCTGGGCGGGCTCCACGGTGTCCGTCGTCGCCGAGCGCGCCGGTGTCTCGCGGGGCGCGGCCCAGCACCACTTCCCGACCCGTGAGGACCTGTTCACGGCGGCCGTCGAGTACGTAGCCCAGGAGCGCTCCACCGCGCTGCGCGCTCTGTTCCCGGAGCGATCCGGCACCGGCACCAGCACTGGTCCCGGGCGGGGCGCCGGCGACCGCCGTGCCGTCGTCGTCGCGCTCGTCGACCTGTACACCGGGCCGCTGTTCCGGGCCGCGCTGCACCTGTGGGTGGCCGCGTCCGACGAGGACCAGTTGCGGGCCCGCGTCACCGAACTGGAGGCGCACGTCGGCCGTGAGACCCACCGGATCGCCGTGGACCTGCTGGGCGCCGACGAGTCCGTCCCCGGCACCCGGGAGACCGTCCAGGGCTTCCTGGACATGGCCCGCGGCCTCGGCCTCGCCAACCTTCTCACGGACGACGCGGCCCGCAGGGAACGGGTCGTCGCCCAGTGGGCGGCCATCCTGGACCGGACCCTCGCCTGACCCCCCGGACCGGACCCTCGCCCGACCCTTACCGAGCCCAGTACGCTGGCCGCATGCTCACCCTGGTACGCCGCCGCCACGTGGACTACGTCCGCGTCACGAGCACGGGCTGTCGACGCTCCGTCTGACCCCGGCCACCTCACCAGCTCGGCACCCGCGCCCCGCCGCCACCCCCGGCACGCGCGCGGGCACCCGTACACCCCACGGACACAGCCATGACGTACTCCTCGGCGCACCCGTCGCCGTACCAGCAGCTCCCCATCATCGATCTCTCCGCCGCCGACCGGGGCCCGCAGGCGCGCGGCCTGCTGCACGCCCAACTGCACAACGCGGCGCACGGCGTCGGCTTCTTCCAACTCGTCGGGCACGGCGTCACGGACGCCGAGACCACCGCGCTGACCACCGCCATGCGCCGCTTCTTCGCGCTCCCGGCGGCCGACCGGCACGCCCTCGACATCCTCAACTCGCCGCACTTCCGCGGCTACACCCGCACCGGCGACGAACAGACCGGCGGCGCCCGCGACTGGCGCGACCAGCTCGACATCGGCGCCGAACGGCCCGCCCGCACCCCGGCCCCCGGCGAACCTGCGTACTGGTGGCTCCAGGGCCCCAACCAGTGGCCCGCCGCGCTGCCCGAACTGCGCACGGCCGCGCTCACCTGGATCGAACGACTCAGCCAAGTCGCCGACCGGCTGCTGCGCGAACTGCTCACCGCGATCGGCGCCCCGCCCGGCTTCTACGACCCGGCCTTCGGCGACGGCGCCCATCCGCAGCTCAAGCTGGTGCGCTATCCGGGCAGCGCGGGCGACGGCGCGGACCAGGGCGTCGGCGCGCACAAGGACTACGGTTTCCTGACGCTGCTCCTCCAGGACACGGTCGGCGGGCTCCAGGTGATGCGTGAGGACGGCGCCTTCCACGACGTGCCGCCGCTGCCGGGCGCCTTTGTCGTCAACCTCGGCGAACTCCTCGAAGTCGCCACCGACGGCTATCTGCTCGCCACCAACCACCGCGTCGTCAGCCCGCCGGGCGGCACGGAGCGGTTCTCGGTGCCGTACTTCCACAACCCGCGCCTGGACGCGCGCGTGGCGCCCCTGCCGTTCCCCTACGCGGACACGGCGCCCGGCGTCACCGACGACCCGGCCAACCCGCTGCACGCGGTGTACGGCCTCAACGTGCTGAAGGGAAAGCTCCGCGCCCATCCGCAGGTCGCCGCCCGCCACCACGCGCAGCTACTGACCCCGGCCTGAGCACGGGTCCCGTACGGGAACGGACCGGCGCCGCGTCCGCGAGGGAAGCGGCGCCGGCCACGCGCGCGTGGAGGACGATCAGTTGCCCAGGTCGGGGATCCTGTCGAACCCCGGGATCGCGCGCGGATCGCGCGTGCCGGGGCCCACGTACCGGGCGGACGGCCGCACCAGCCGGCCGGTGCGCTTCTGCTCCAGGATGTGCGCCGACCAGCCCGCCGTACGGGCGCAGGTGAACATCGACGTGAACATGTGCGCGGGGACCTCGGCGAAGTCCAGGACGATGGCCGCCCAGAACTCGACGTTCGTCGCCAGGACCCGGTCCGGGCGGCGCGCGTGCAGCTCCGCCAGGGCCGCCTTCTCCAGGGCCTCGGCGACCTCGAAGCGCGGGGCGCCCAGATCGCGCGCGGTACGGCGCAGCACCCGCGCGCGGGGGTCCTCGGCCCGGTAGACGCGGTGCCCGAAGCCCATCAGGCGATCACCCCGGTCGAGGGCCTGCTTCACGTACGCCTCGGCGTCACCGGTGCGTTCGATTTCCTCGATCATGCCCAGCACGCGCGAGGGGGCGCCGCCGTGCAGCGGCCCCGACATCGCGCCCACGGCACCCGAGAGGGCGGCGGCGACATCGGCGCCGGTCGACGCGATCACGCGCGCGGTGAACGTCGACGCGTTCATGCCGTGCTCGGCGGCGGACGTCCAGTACGCGTCCACGGCGGCGACATGCCGGGGGTCCGGCTCACCGCGCCAGCGGATCATGAACCGTTCCACGACGGACCGCGCCTTGTCGATGTCGCGCTGCGGCACCATCGCCCGGCCCTGCCCGCGCGCGGACTGGGCGACGTACGACAGGGCCATGACGGCGGCGCGGGCGAGGTCCTCGCGGGCCTGCGCCTCGTCGATGTCGAGCAGTGGCTTCAGGCCCCAGACGGGCGCCAGCATGGCCAGCGCCGACTGGACGTCCACCCGGATGTCACCGGAGTGGACGGGGATCGGAAACGGTTCGGCCGGAGGCAGACCGGGGTCAAAGGCGCCATCGACGAGCAGGCCCCAGACGTTCCCGAAGGAGACGTGACCCACGAGATCCTCGATGTCGACGCCCCGGTACCGAAGGGCGCCGCCCTCCTTGTCCGGTTCGGCGATCTCCGTCTCGAACGCGATGACTCCTTCGAGCCCGGGTACGAAGTCGGACATCAGGCGGCTCCTCATGATGTGGACGACAGGGTGGATGAGATGCGGATGAGCTGAATACGGATGAACTCAATACGGTGCACGAGAAACGCTGGACGAGAACGCTGGACGGGAACGCTGGACGGGAACGCTGGACCGACCGCGTATGACTGGTGACAGGGGTGCTGCGGATCCGCGGTCGCTCTCAGGACTCGCGGTCCGGTCGGTACCCCGGTGATGCCCCGTGCGGCTGGCGGTCACCCAACCGGCTCGGCAGCAGGACGATATCCCGTAGTGCCACGGAAGGGGAGAGTGTGCGGCACTGAGTGCCACACGCCACTTCACCGACGCGGCCACGTCATACGGCAAGATGACCGCGTGAACGACCGCGAATCCGCCGTGTCCGAGCCCGTGTCCGAGTCCGCATCCGTGCCCGCGTCAGTGTCAGGTCCGGCCGATCCCGCCGCGATGCGTGAGCAGTACCGCACCGAGGGACTCTCCGAAGCGGAACTCGCCGCCCACCCCATGGAGCAGTTCGCGCTCTGGTTCCAGCAGGCCGTACGGGCGGCGGAACAGGGGGCGCTGTACGAGGCCAACGCCATGGTCGTCTCGACGGCCGACGCCGGAGGCCGCCCCAGCTCCCGCACGGTCCTGCTGAAGCAGTACGACGCGCGCGGGTTCGTCTTCTACACGAACTACGACTCCCGCAAGGCCCGTGACCTTGCCGCCAATCCGCGGCTCGCGCTGCTGTTCCCGTGGCATCCGATCGCGCGCCAGGTCGTCGTCACCGGTACGGCCGCGCGCACCGGACGCGACGAGACGGCCGCGTACTTCCGGACCCGGCCGCACGGCTCCCAGCTCGGCGCCTGGGCCAGCGCGCAGTCGTCGGTGATCGGCTCCCGCGCGGAACTCGACCGTGCCTACGAGGAGTTGGCGGCCCGCTATCCGGAGGGCGAGCAGGTGCCGGTGCCGCCGCACTGGGGCGGGTACCGCGTGACGCCCGACGCGGTGGAGTTCTGGCAGGGCCGCCGGAACCGTCTGCACGACCGGCTGCGGTACGTACGGGAGCCGGACGGCACCGCATGGCGGGCGGAGCGGCTCAGCCCGTGAGTAGGCGGCTCACGGGGTCGTGGCGGGTCGCTCAGCCCGTCAGGACGCCGTCCAGGAACGGTTCGATCGCGGTGCGCCAGGCGTCCGGCCGGTCGTAGTGCACCAAGTGGCCCGCGTCGGCCACCTCCGCATAGGCGCCGAGCGGCAGCACGCGGACCATCTCCTGCGCCTCCGCGCGGCCCAGCTCGCCGTCAAGGCCCCGGACCACCAGGGTCGGGCAGCGGACCTGGGCCAGCTCCTCCCAGTGCGCGTCGTGCACCCAGGTCTCACGGGACGTCAGCATCTGTCCGGTGTCGAAGACGGGCCGCCAGCCGTCGGGCGACTCGGCCATCACCTCGGCGTAGAACTCCCCGCGCGCGGGGAGGGGCCGTTCGACCCAGGGGTCGTCCTCGCCGAACCACTTGCGGACGTCGGCGAGGGTCGCGAAGGGCACCGGCCAGGAAGCGAACCAGTCCGACCACTCGCGCTGCGAGGCGGCGCCGAGCGCGGAGGCCCGCATGTCGCAGATGATCAGCGCCCGGACCAGATCGGGCCGGCGGGCTGCGACCTGCCAGGCGGTCAGCGCGCCCATGGAGTGGCCGACGAGGACGGCGGGCGCCAGATCGAGCTGGTCCAGGGCCGCGATGGCGTCCTCGATGTACGCCTCACGGTCGTAGGGGCCCGCCGGGGGCTTGTCGCTGCGGCCGTGACCGCGCTGGTCGAGCGCGACGGGGCGGTGCCGCTCGCCGAGCCAGCGGGCCGTGTCCGCCCAGTGCGAGGCGCGGCCCATCAGTCCGTGCAGTAACAGCACGCCCGGAGCCCGCGTGACCTCGCCGGACTTCGGCGGGTCGGCGAACTCCCAGGCCGCCAGGCGTACGCCCCCGGCTCCGGTGACGTCGATGCGCCGCATCATGGTCTGGCACCCCCCTCTGTCATGGGCTCACTCGGCCTGTGCTGGGCCACTCCTGCCAACGTACGGGCATCTTATCGAACAGTCGTTCGAAAGTGTCCTTTTGCCCGACAACACCCCTCGTTCGAGTGACCAGGTGCCGGGGTTGATGGGCGTGACCGGGGGGAGATCTTCTGCGGGAGGCGGGCCGCTCGGGGAAATCGGTCCGAAGGGGATGACCCTGGGAGCTCGGGGCTCCGGGTCAGCACAGGGGAGGACAGGCCCCGGCGCCGATGGGCGCCGGGGCCCTCTGTCGGTCCGTAGCGCATTGCCCCCGCCCCTCTCCGGCCGTGCGGCCGGACCCGTCCGACACGGTGCAAGAGCCCGTCAGGTCATATGCCTCAGCCCACAGCCTCGCACGCGAAACGTCCGAGCGCTGCGATTCCGCACACTGAATCTTGATTCCCGCGCACGGTCGAACAGACAACAACTTCCCCCGGGGTAACGGAAGTTGAATTCGGTCGGTAAAGGGCCCGGGGTTTACCTCTTGGCCACGAACACATGCGACGCGACGTCCGACTCCAGCTCCGCCGCCTCGCCGCCGCTGCCGACCAGGACGCCGCCCGCCGACTCCGTCACGCTGACCACGGAACCGGGCTGCACGCCCGCCCTGCGCAGGGTGTACATCAGCTGGGCGTCCGTCTGGATGGGCTCGCCGATGCGGCGGACCACGACCGTCTTGCCGTCGCTGCCCGGGTCCAGGTCCGCCAGGGACACCATGCCCTCGTCGAGGAACGGGTCGGCGCCGTCCTTCTCGCCCAGCTCTTCCAGACCGGGGATCGGATTGCCGTACGGCGACTCGGTGGGGTGGCGCAGCAGTTCCAGGACGCGCCGCTCCACGGCCTCGCTCATCACATGCTCCCAGCGGCACGCCTCCGCGTGGACCTGCTCCCACTCCAGGCCGATCACGTCCACCAGCAGACACTCCGCGAGCCGGTGCTTGCGCATCACGCGCGTGGCCAGCCGGCGGCCCTCCTCGGTCAGCTCCAGATGCCGGTCACTGGCGACCGACACCAGGCCGTCGCGCTCCATGCGCGCCACGGTCTGGCTGACCGTCGGGCCGCTCTGGTCGAGCCGCTCCGCGATCCGGGCGCGCATGGGGACCACACCTTCCTCCTCCAGCTCAAGGATGGTGCGGAGATACATCTCCGTCGTGTCGATCAGTCCGGACATACGTGCCCCTCATGGCTCTGCTACAGCTCTGCTGGATCGGCGGGTGCTGTTCTGGCGTTGCGCTGGCCCTCACCCCATACTGACGCATCGCACCGACAACCGGGCCTCACGAACGCAACAGCGCCACCCGCCCTCGGATTCCGGACCCGGCCGGGGACCGTGCCCCGGCCGTCCCGCCGTATTGACAGGCCACTGGTCCAGACCGCACCGTGATCCGCGACACGACACCCCCACCCCCGCAGGAGCCTCGCCGATGAGCGACAGCCAGCCCGCCGAGAGCAAGCTCGCCGACCGGTTCTTCGACGCCGCGATCAGTCTGCTCCAGCGGGTACGCGACGAGGACTCCGCCGCCATCGCCGCCGCGGGCACCCTGATCGCCGACACCGTCGAGGCCGAGGGACGGCTGTTCGCGTTCGGCGCCGGGCACTCCTCGCTGGCCGCGCAGGACGTCGTCTATCGCGCGGGCGGCCTCGCCCTGATGAACCTGCTCGTCGTCCCGGGTGTCGTCGGCGTCGACGTCATGCCCGCCACGCTGGGCTCCGCCCTGGAGCGGGTCGACGGCCTCGCGGGCGCCGTCCTGGACTCCAGCCCGGCCACCGCCGGCGACCTCCTGGTGATCATCTCGCTGTCCGGGCGCAACGCGCTGCCCGTCGAGATGGCGATGAACGCGCGCGCTTTGGGCATCAAGGTGATCGGCGTGACGTCCGTCGCGTACGCCACGGAGACCCGTTCACGCCATGTTTCGGGGACCTATCTCAAGGACCACTGCGACCTCGTCCTCGACACCAGGATCTCCGTCGGGGACGCCGAACTCACCGCCGACGGCATCGCGGCCCCCTTCGCGCCCGCGTCGACCGTCGTCACCAGCGCCGTACTTCAGGCCGTCATGGCGACCGCCGCCGGCGAACTCGCCGCGCGCGGGATCGAGCCCCCGCTGCTGCGCTCCGGCAATGTGGACGGCGGCCACGACTGGAACGGCCGAGTCATGACCGAGTACAGCGACCGGATCTTCTACCGCCACTGACCGCGACTCAGCCACCGCCTGTGCCTGAGCGCTACTCCGGTGCCACGCGCGCTAGGACCCGTCCCCGGCGTCCAGCACCTGCGCCAGATCGAGCGCCGCGGCGATCCGTACGGCGATGCTCTCCGCGTACGTGGCGTCCGCGCGCTCGAACTGGGTGCGGCTCGCGCCCCGCAGGAACGTCACCACGCCCAGGGTCCGCCCCCGGCTGCGCAGCACCGTGCACAGTCCGTGCACCGCGTCCGGCGGCCACTGCCGGTCCTCCGCCCACGCGCGGGACCGGTCGGGCGCGGTCGCCGGCGCACTGGCCCGTACCGAGTTGACGCGCTCCACGGACTGGAGTGCCGGGTGCCCGTCCGCGTACCGCACGGGCAGCTCCGTACGCCCCGCCGTGAGGGCCGCGCCCGGGGTGCCGGACGGTGTGCTCACCGCCCGCACGAGACGCACCGGGGCGTCGTCCGACGAGTCGTCGCCGACGACCAGGTCGAGCAACGCGTGATCGGCGAACCCGGCCAGCGAGAAGTCCAGCTGGACCGTCACCGCCTCGCCCGGGTCCTCGCACTCGGCCGCCGCGCGCGCGGCCCGGTGCAACTGGTTCGCCCGGAACCGCAGCTGCGCCGCCTCCTGCTCGGTCCGCTTGGCCGCCGTCACGTCCTGGAACAGCCACGCGACACCCAGCGGTACGGGCTCCTCGGCGAGCGGCGAGGCCAGCCGCACGAACCCGCTGCGCCAGCATCGACGCGCGTCACCTTCCGGCGTACGGACGGTCACCCACATCTCGGTGGGCGCCGGCGGTGCGCCTTCCGCGAGCACATGCGCCAGGGCGCTCTCCAGCTCCTCCACGCCCTGCGCGAGCAGTTCACCGAGGGGGCGCCCGAGCAGGGCCGTACGCCCGCCGCCGAGGGCCCGCGCGGCGAACGCGTTCACCACGGCCGGGCGCAGATCGGCGTCGACGAGGACCACGCCCCAGGACGCGTCGTCGAGCAGGGCCTCGCTCAGCGCGATGGACCGCTCCAGATCGATCTGCGCGTGCACCTCGCTGAACGCGCAGTACAGCCCGGCGGGCTTCCCGTCGGGACCGCGCACGGCCGCCGACTGCGTCCGCACCAGGACGCGTCCGCCGTCCTTGGTCAGCAGCGCGAACTCGTGGACCTGGCGGCCCGGCGCGTGCATCGCCGACAGCAGCCGTCCCTCGACCTCCGCCGCGTCCCCGGGGCGCACCGCCCAGCCGGAGAACCCGCGCCGGCCGACGGCCTCGTCGGCCGTCCAGCCGAGTATCCGTTCGGCCTCACGGTTCCAGTGCGTCACCACACCGTCCGCGTCGAACGCGCACAGCGCCGCGTCCATGCCGTCGAGCAGCGCGGCGAGCAGATCGGAACCGTCCCGCTCGGGCTCGGGCGGACCCAGCTCGTCGGTGGTTCCGCTACGCCGGGAAGCACTCACCTGGAACCCCCTGCGGGCCGTATCCCTGATGTCGGGGTCTTGGATGTCGGGGTCTTGCGGGGCTGAATCGTTGCTGGCCTTCCACTGCGCCACCGCAATCATTGAACTCGAACGTGACCCAGCACACACAGTGTTCACCGAAACAGCCGCCTTAGGGAAACGTCTCCCGGAAACCGGCGCACCTGCGCGATGGGGGGAGCGCACAAGGGGCGCACGAAATGCGTGTGTGATCCAGCAAACATCTTGAAAAACCGGTTGAGAGTCCCGGGCGACGTTCCTATGGTGGTGCGCAATCGGGAAAGGAGGTGGTTCGGCAGATGTATGAAATCCGGACGCGAGAGGTGGCTGCGGGCTAGCGGCCCGTCACCCTACGCAGTGCGGTGCCGGACCAGCGTGTGAACCAGACACGCAGCCGGCCCAATCCCAGCAGTCACCCGACCCGCGGGCCGCCGGTACGTCCGGCCGGCTTCCTCCGCCTCGTGCGGCAGGAACCATGGCCCGCGGGTCGCCTGCGTTTCCGGTCCCGCCCGAACCGGCCGGGACCACCCGGTCCCCCCGGCGCCCGGTCTCACCCCGTCTCACCCCGCGCTGACGTCACCCCTTGCTGACGGCGTACAGGATCTCCGGCAGCCGGTGCGCGGTGCGCGGCGCCGCCATCCGCAGGCCGAGGAGCGTGATCAGCGCCCCGTACCCGGCACCGAGCGGCAGCAGGAGCCAGGTCCACTCGTCGGCGCCCGACAGATGCAGCCACATGGTGAAGGCCAGGACGGGGGCGCACAGAAGCGCGGCGGCCACCATGCCGCCGAAAATTGCGATCCACGCGAGCCCGGCCTGCCCGGGGGCCACGTTCTTGTAGCCCTCCTGCGGAATCGAGTACGGGAAGCGCGCCGACGACCAGGCGCCCGTCGCGAGCATCGCGCCGAGCAGCGCGAAGGACAGCCCCAGCACCTCGGGCAGCGCGCCCCAGTCGCCCAGGAGGGCCGTCGTCACGACGGTCACGAGCGTCGCGTACGGCAGCGTGATCACCAGCAGCGCCAGCGCGCGGCCCCGCAGTTCGACGTACGCGTCCCGGGGCGAGGAGATGGTCAGGGCGACCATCCAGAACGCGGACGTGTCCTGCCCGAACTGGTTGTACATCTGGATGCCGAGCATGCCGGCGGCGAAGCACGCGAAGTACAGGGAGCCGGTGCCCTGGAGCGCGTTGAACACCGGCACGATGAGCCCGATCGCCAGCGAGGTCACCCACGCCGCCTTGGTCTTGGGATCGCGCCACACGTACCGCAGGCTGCGCTCCATGACCGTGCCGGTGCGGCCGGACGGCAGCAGCCGTCCCAGGCCCGTCGAACGGCCGCCCTTGTCGCGGCTCCCACCGGCGCCCTGGAGCGTCGAACCGTCGGCCGAGACCATCAGCTTGGTGAGGCTCTGCTGCCAGCCGTACAGCAGCGCCACCAGCGCGGCGGCCGTGAGCGCGAGGCGGGCCAGCGCCACCCCCAGGTCGCCCTCGCTCGCGGCGTGCACGGCGCCGATCGCCGCCGCCGGCGGGATCCAGTCCAGTACGGCCGCCACCGGGTCCAGCTTGGACAGGCCGCCCGAGGAACCGAGCGACTGCGCACCGAAGTTGACGAGCTGCGCGCCCACCGCGATCACCAGACCGCTCAGCACGGCGAGGTCGCGGCCCCTGCGCGACGTCAGCAGGCGGGTGTTGGCGGCGGCCATCGCGCGCGCGAGCGCGACACAGACCAGCAGGGTCAGCGCCACCGCGATCACCCCGACGGTGAGACCGGCCACCCCGCGCGCGACGGCGATCACCGAACCCACCGCGAGGCAGAGCGTGAACAGCGGCCCGATCCCGACGAGGGACGAGACGAGCAGCGCCCGGACAAGCGGCCGTGGACGCAGCGGCAGCATCACCAGACGGGTCGCGTCGAGGGTTTCGTCGCCGCTCGCGAAGAACAAAGGCATGAACGCCCAGCCGACCGCCAGAAGGGCGACCAGGAGCACGCACACGGTCGCCGCGTGCTCGTTGCCGCGCAGCGCGATCAGCCCGAGGAGTTGCAGCGCCGCGAAGAGCAGCACGACGACGACCGAGGCGATGTACGCGGCCCTGCGCCCGGACGACTGCCGCAGCCCGTTGCGCAGCAGGGACAGCTTGAGACGGACCATAACGGGCGTCAGGGAGGCCGTGGGGGCGGCTGTGGGCGCCGTGGGGCCCACGGGACCACCGGCGGTCACCGGGGCGGACCCGGGGCGGCTCAGCGGGTGCTCCAGCGGCCCGCTCATCGGGCGCCGCCGCCCAGCCAGTCGAGGTCGCCGCCCGCGTCCTGACCGCCCGCGCCGACGAGTTCGAGGAACGCCTCCTGGAGCGAGGGCGCCGCGCCCCGTACCTCGGTGAGCGGCCCGTGCGCGCGGATGCGGCCCGCGGCCAGTACGGCGACCCAGTCGCACAGGGACTCCACCAGCTCCATGACGTGGCTGGAGAAGACGACGGTCGCGCCGGACGACGTGTAGCGCTCCAGTACCCGGCGGATGGTCTGCGCGGAGACCGGGTCGACGCCTTCGAAGGGCTCGTCCAGGAAGAGCACTTCGGGGTTGTGGAGGAGCGCGGCGGCGAGCCCGATCTTCTTGCGCATGCCGGTCGAGTAGTCCACGACGAGTTTGTGCTGCGCGCCTGCGAGGTCGAGTACGTCGAGGAGCTGGGTCGCGCGCTTGTCGACCTCGTCCCCGGGCAGCCCGCGCAGCCGGCCCGTGTACGCGAGGAGTTCCCGCCCGGAGAGCCGCTCGAACAGCCGCAGGCCCTCCGGGAGTACGCCGATCCTGGCCTTGACCTCGGCCGGGTCCCGCCACACGTCGTGGCCGACGACCTCGACGGTGCCCTGGTCGGGGCGGAGCAGTCCGGTGACCATGGAGAGCGTCGTGGTCTTCCCCGCGCCGTTGGGGCCCACGAGGCCGATGAACTGTCCGGCGGGGAGGTCGAGGTCGATCCCGGCCACGGCGACGTGCGGGCCGAAGGATTTCCAGAGCCCTTGTACGCGTACCGCCGGGGCGGCGCTTGCCTCGGTCACGTGTTCTGGCCTTCCGCGGGGGTCTGTGGCTTCGGCCCCGCACGATACGTGACGTGTGCACCGGGCTTCGGCGACGGAATCCGGCTACCCCTTCCGGGGCTCCCTTCCGCACGCGTACGACAGTGGGCTGATCAGTTCTTCCGCGTCCGGGAGCCAGCGGTTGGCGGGCGTGGGGCGGCAGGCCCACTGGGCGGCGCCCTGGGTGCCGAAGCGGGTGGGCGGGGCCTCGACATAGGCGCCCTCCCCGCGCGCGACGAGGTCGAGTGAGGCCGGGGGCCAGCCCATCCTGCGGATCAGGTCGGGGACCTTGGCCGCGGCCCCGGGCAGTACGAAGAACTGCATCCGGCGGTCGGGGGTGCAGGTCACAGGGCCGAGCGTCAGCTCCATCCGCTCCATCCGGGCCAGCGCCAGGAAGCCCGCGGTCTCCGGTACGTCGATCGCGTCGAAGGTGCGGCCCGTCGGCAGCAGGATCGACGCGGTGGGCTGCTTCGACCACAGGCGGCGCGCGACGGTGGCGCTGCCCGTCGCCTGGGTCGCCCAGTCCTCGCGCGCGGGGTGGGCGCCCGGCGAAGCGCACTCCCTCTCGCCGCACGAGCACCGCGGGACCCCGTCGTGGGACTCCATCCAGGTGCCGGGGAACACGTCCCAGTGCCGCTCCTCGGCGTACCGCACGGCGGTGTCCGGGAGGGCTTCTCCACGCTGCTTCGGGATCTGGGCGGCCGATGTGACTCCGATGGTCTCTTCCACGTGCTTCTCAACTCCCGTCGCCACCTCGGGTTACGGCTTCCCGCGCGCGCGGGGGAGGTGCATCGATCCTGCATCCGGGGCGCACGGAGGCATGTTCGGGGGCGCGCGGAGGGAAACGCGGCAAGGGCGGGTAACCAGGGGAGGGGCGGGCAACAGGCGCGAACCCCGGCATTTCTGGAATGTCCCGCATCTTCCGTTTGTCACCGGGGCATTGGTGATCAGGGACGCGTACAGCGCAGGCGATCCGTACCGGGACGATACAGGCGCGACAGACGTGATAGACGCGACATATATGACACGACGAGACAGACGAGTCACTTCGACGCGGCGCACGGGCAGGTGCCGCAGCCTCAGGGGGTTATGCCATGGCCGCACGGCCACTCGTCGCGCGGCAGCCGAACGAAAGGCTGCAAGCGCTCATCCAGGAAGCCGCGTGCTCCAACGCGGGCCTCGCCCGCCGCGTCAACATGTGTGGCGCGGAGCACGGCCTCGATCTGCGGTACGACAAGACGTCGGTAGCGCGCTGGCTGCGCGGTCAGCAGCCGCGTGGCCGGGCGCCCGCGATCATCGCCGAGGCACTGGGCCGCAAGCTGGGCAGGACCGTGACGATCGACGAGATCGGCATGGCCAACGGCAAGAACCTCGCGTCCGGTGTCGGGCTCCAGTTCTCGCCGACCGTTCTCGGCGCCATCGAGCAGGTCTGCGAGCTGTGGCGCAGTGACGTGGGCCGCCGTGACTTCCTCTCGGGTTCCTCGGTGGCCGCGTCCGCCCTGGTCGAGCCCAGCCGCGACTGGCTGATCTCCGCGCCCGACGCGCAGGTCGCCCGGCAGGCCGGGCCGCGCGTCGGCATGTCCGACGTGGCGGCGGTACGGGCGATGACGCAGGCCCTGATCGACCTCGACCACCAATACGGCAGCGGCCATGTGCGGCCGGTCGTCGTGCACTACCTCAACAGCGTCGTGTCGGGACTGCTCGCCGGGTCGTACCGGGAGGCCGTCGGACGTGAACTGTTCGCGGCCGTCGCCCGGTTGACGGAACTCGCGGGCTACATGGCCGTCGACACCGGCCAGCCGGGACTCGCCCAGCGGTACTACATCCAGGCACTGCGGCTCGCCCAGGGCGCGGGCGACCGTGGTTACGGCGGGTATGTCCTGGCGGCGTCCATGAGCCATCTCGCGGCGCAGCTCGGCAACCCGCGGGAGATCGCGCAGTTGGCGCGCGCCGCGCAGGAGGGCTCACGCGGACGGGTCACCCCGCGCGCGGAGGCCATGTTCCACGCGGCCGAGGCGCGCGGGCACGCCCTCCTCGGCGATGTGCGGGCCGCGCACGGGGCGGCAGGCCGCGCGGTGACCGCGATGGACGGCGCGGACCCGGAGTCCGGTGACGACCCGGTGTGGATCGCGCATTTCGACGCGGCCTATCTGGCCGATGAGTTGGCGCATTGTCACCGCGACCTCGGGCAGGCGGACGCGGCGGCCCGCTGCGCGCAGGAGTCACTCGCCGGGCATCCAGAGTCGCGGGCGCGGCGGCGCGCCATCGGCCTGGTCCTGCTGGCCACCTCGCAGGTGCAGCAGCGCGAGGTCGAGCAGGCGTGCCACACGGGCCTGCGCGCGGTCGAACTCCTCGGCACCCTGCGGTCCAACCGGGGCGCGGAGTACCTGGAGGACTTCCAGCAGCGCCTGGAGCCGTACCGGGAGGAGCCGGTGGTAAGGGAGTTCGGGGCCAGGCTGGACCTTCAGGCGGCGGCGTGACCCTCGCGCGCGACGTGGGCGGAACGTGACGTGACACACGTCCGCCCGCGCGCGTGAGGGCCGTGTGAAGGCCCTAGGAGGGCGCGGGAGAGCCGTTGGGGTGCCATTACCAGCGTCCCGCGCGGGTGTTTCGTTACCTCGGTGCGCGGGGGCCGCCGGCGGTCCCTGAGCTGCGTGGCACCGGGGTCCGGACACCCGGTAGCGTAAACCGACGATTCCCGACGTCCCCCATTCGTAGGAGTCCCGGTGACGCAGAGCGGACAGGGCGATGATCCGCACCTTCCCTCGGTGAGACAGCCCCGCGAAGGCATCGTGCTGCCCGCTGACGGAAGTGAGCCGCTGATGCCCGGTACCGCCGGAGGCGACCACACGGCTCCGGCGGGCGGCGCCCCCTGGGGCAGCCCCTGGGGTCCCGACGCCGCCGGGCCCCCGCCGCCTCCCGCCGCCCCGGGACAGCCCTGGGGCGCGGCACCGCCCGCGGCGGCCCCCCTGCCGCCCGAGAGCGGGGCGCTGCCCTACGAGGGGCAGCCGACCGGGTACGACGGGCAGCCGACCGGATACGACGGCCGACAGGCCGGGTACGACGGTCAGCAGCAGGCCGGGTACGACGGTCAGCAAGCCGGGTACGCGGACCCGGGGGCGTACGGGGGCGGACTGCCGTACCCCCAGCAGCAGCCCCCGCACATACCGGCGCCGCAGCCCCCTCAGGTCCCGCCGCAGGTTCCGCAGCCCCAGGCTCCGCACTCCCAGATTTCCCACCCCCAGTTTCCCCAGGCGCCGCCCCTGCCGCCCGTGGCGATGCCGGGCGGTGACGTCGACGCCACGCAGTTCATCCCGCCGATGTCCTACGCCCCGCCCGGTGAGTTCCCCGCGCCCGGCGCGGCCGACGCCACCCAGCTCATACCGCCCGTAGCGCCGGGCGCGCTGCCGCCCGAGACGCCGCCGGACGTGCCGGCGGACGCCACGCACTACCTCGGCCGCGCGACCCCCGCCGGGCCGGTCGCCGGTCACGCCGCGCCGGGCGGTGACGCCGACGCCACGCAGTTCATCGCGCCGGTGCCCCCGGCGCCCGCCGCCGCGGCGCCCGTACCCGAGCCGCCCTCCAACGCCCCGTACGGCATCCGTCCCGGCGCGCCGGGCGACCGCCCGCCGCCGGCCGAGTTCGACAGCCTTTTCCGGACCGAACCGGAACCCGAAGGTCCGGCGGCCACCCAGCAGATGCCCCGCTTCGACCCGCGGGCGCACACCCAGGCCCCCCACGGAACGCCGCCCCAGGCCCCGTACGCGGCCTCGCACGCCGGTTCCGGCGGAGAGGGCGGGGGCAGGGCCGCGAGCCGTCGAGGCGGCGGCTCGGGGCGCGGTGGCCGGAGCGGGTCCAAGACGCCGCTGTTCGCCGCGCTCGGCGTGGGGCTCGTCGTCGTCGGAGTGGGCGTCGGCGCGCTGCTCAGCGGCGGCGGTGACGACGGCAAGACGGGGGACGACAGCACGCCCGTGTCCGCCACCGCGCCCACGGGCGACGGGTCGGGCAAGGAGTCGCCCGCCGAGGATCCGGCGAAGCAGCAGGCCGTGGAGCTGGACAAGCTGCTCGCCGACAGCGGCGGCAGCCGGGCCACGGTCATCAAGTCCGTCGCCGACATCAACAAGTGCGACAACCTGGACGGCGCCGCATCCGATCTGCGGGACGCCGCGAAGCAGCGCAATGACCTGGTCACGCGCCTCGGGGAGCTGTCCGTCGACAAGCTGCCGCAGTACGCGAAGCTGACCAGCGCGCTGACCACCGCCTGGAAGGCGTCCGCCGAGGCCGACGACCACTACGCCGCCTGGGCCGGCGAGGTCGACTCCGGCAAGGGCTGCAAGAAGGGCCACGCCCGGCAGACCGGACACTCCGCGTCCGGCAACCGCGCGAGCGGCGAGGCGACCAAGGCCAAGCGCGAGGCGTCCGCCCTGTGGAACACCATCGCGAAGAAGTTCGGGCTGACGACCCGGCAGCCCACGCAGCTCTGAGCCGTGCCGTACGGGCTCGTGCCCTACAGGCCGGTGCGGGCCCGTACGGCACGGGCCCGCACGCGTGGCGGTCAGCCTGTCCGCCGCCGTGGTCCGTCGGCGGCGGTCACCTCGCGGTGGGCGCCTTCTCCAGGGTCTTCGAGACGTTCACGAACCCGGGCCGCTGGGCCACCATGCGACCGCCCCGCACCACCTGGAAGGTGACCTCGGCGTTGACGATGCGCGGGTAGTCCTTGGCGGCCAGCATGTCCTGGAAGCGCCAGCTCAGCGTGGGCGTGACCCCGCCGGTGTCGACTTTGAGGCCGTCGTCCAGGACGCGCCGCACGGACCGCGCCGACACCTCGCCCTCGCCGATCGACTCGATCACCTTCTTGAACACGGTGTACGCGATCCACGTCGTCTGCACCCCGGCGTCCGTCGCGTCGATCCGGTTGTCGCCGAACGCCTCCTCGCTGATCACCTTGCGCATCGCGTTCCAGCGCGCGTCCGCGGCGACCGGGTACCAGCCGGAGACGTACGCCCCTTCGTACGGGCTCGACTTGCCGCCCGTACGGTCCACGACGGACTGGTCGACGCTGCCGAACACCGTGCCGACCCGTACCGCCGCGTAGTCGTCACGCGTGCGCCGGAACGAGTCGAAGAACGTGTCCGTACGGTCGCCCAGGGCGGCGGCGACACAGCCCTCCTTGGCCGGGTCCGAGGTGGCACGGGTCAGCGCCTGTTCGGCCTGCTTGGTGTACTCGGTGGCGTCCTCGGCGGCCAGGACGTCGATCGCGGGCGCCCGCTTGCCCGTGGAGAGGCCGGAGTTGAGCAGCAGCGGCAGGTCGTCGCCCGCGATCGTGTCGGGCCGGACGACCGCCACGCGCGCGCAGCGGTCGGCGAGTTGCTGCCCCATGCCGGCCATCAGCGCGGGCTGGCCGCCGTTGACGGGGTACGACACCGAGCTGGTGAACTCCGCGTCGGTGACGCCGTATCCGCCGATGTAGGCGATGCCCGCGGCTTCGAGCGGGGACAGGAACGACCGCCCGAACTGGCTGTAGGAGCCGACCACGGCGACCGCGCCCGCGTCGACGGCCTGCCGGGCGCACTGGTCGGCGCCGACGGTGTCGTTGTGGTCGTTGCAGGTGATGACGTTGAGTTCACGGCCCGCGATGCCCCCGTTGTCGTTCACCCAGCGCGCGTACGCGCGTGCCAGGGCGGGCATTCCGGGCATGTTCGTCGCTTTGGTCTTCTCCGGTGCCCACGTCATCACGGTGATCGGCGCCTTTGTGCCCCCGGAGACTCCTGGGACGACACCACAGCTCGCGGCCAGGGCGGCGGTCGCGCCGATCGCGACGACGGATGCCGCGGTGGCTCTCGCGCGCCGGGAGAGACGGGGCTTTCCGGGCGTGCCGGTGCCGGTACGGCCGGTGGAAACGGAATGAGGTGTGCGCTTGCGGCGCATGCCGGTCATACATCCACACGATTCCGCCGCATCCCTAACCTGCGAGTGACCCATGGGTAACAAGAGGTGTCACAGAGGTGAATTGAGGGGGGTGAAACCGGGGCGTACGCGCGGGAACGTACGATCGGTGACCGTGCAAGCTTCGGAGAACTCTTCCCGTCGTGGCCGCCGCTCCTCCACCATGGGCGACATGCCACTGAATGACATGCCGTGGTGGCGCTGGCGCAGCAATGTGCGCTCCGCGCTGCACATGCTCTCCGACCCGGGGTTCCAGCGTGAGTGCTGGCTCGCGGGACGCACCGAGTACGGGGACGTCACCGACGCCGTGTACCGACTGGTCGAGGACACCTGGCTGGACAGCTGGTCCGCCGAGAAGTACGTCGGGACGATCTTCCGCGACTCGCAGGAGGCGTCCCTGGTCGACGTCGCCGTGCTGCGGGTGCTGCGGATCATGCACCAGGTCGGCCCGGACGCGCCGGTGTCCGCGTATCTGGACCACCACGCCTGGCCGGAGGCGGTGCGCGCCGCGCGCGACGCCCATGTGCGGATGGCGACGGGCGACGGCGAGGACCCGGACCAGCCACCGCGCACCCTTGAGGTACTGCGGATCATGACGCGTACGGCGTGACGCGTACGGCGTGACGCGTACGGCGTGACGCGTACGGGCGGGACGGGGCGGTGCGAAACGTAGGCCCACGCGCGCGGGGGATCGCGTCGGCGTGGGACGCGCCCCGGGATGAGACGGGCACGCCGTCCGGGGCGGCACTGTGGGACGCTTGCGGGCATGACCGATCAGGCCGCCGCCCCCGCCGAGCAGTACGTCCTCACCCTGTCCTGCCCCGACAAGCAGGGCATCGTCCACGCCGTGTCGAGCTATCTCTTCATGACCGGCTGCAACATCGAGGACAGTCAGCAGTTCGGCGATCACGACACGGGCCTGTTCTTCATGCGGGTGCACTTCTCGGCCGAGCCCCCCGTCACCGTCGACAAACTGCGCGCGAGCTTCGCGGCGATCGGCGACGCCTTCCAGATGGACTGGCAGATCCACCGGGCCGCGGACCGGATGCGGATCGTGCTCATGGTCAGCAAGTTCGGACACTGCCTGAACGACCTGCTGTTCCGCGCCCGGATCGGAGCGCTGCCCGTGGACATCGCGGCGGTGGTGTCCAATCACACCGATTTCGCCGAACTGGTCGCTTCGTACGACATTCCGTTCCGGCACATTCCGGTCACCAGGGACAACAAGCCGCAGGCCGAGGCGGAACTCCTTGAGCTGGTCCGTGCCGAGGACGTCGAACTCGTCGTCCTCGCGCGCTACATGCAGGTCATCTCGGACGACCTGTGCAAGCAGCTGAGCGGCCGGATCATCAACATCCACCACTCCTTCCTGCCGAGCTTCAAGGGCGCGAAGCCGTATCACCAGGCCCACGCGCGCGGGGTCAAGCTGATCGGCGCCACCGCGCACTATGTGACCGCCGACCTCGACGAGGGCCCGATCATCGAGCAGGAGGTCGAGCGGGTCGGCCACGACGTCACCCCGGACCAGCTCGTGGCGATCGGCCGCGACGTGGAGTGCCAGGCGCTGGCCCGCGCGGTCAAGTGGCACGCGGAACACCGCATCCTCCTGAACGGCCACCGAACGGTCGTCTTCACCTGACGCACCACCGGTCCGCGCTCCACCGGTCCACCCGCCCACCTGCCCGCCCGGCCCCCGGACCGGAGCGGCGCTAAAGGCGGCTGAGGCTCGCGGCGGCCGAGAGCACGTCCCGTATGGCCTCACGGTCGCCCGTCTGGCCCGCTGCCGCGTCCTTCGGTGGTACATGGCCCGCCGCGAGGCGGCAGAACTCGACGCCGTCCAGGGCGATGTGCGCGACCTCGTGTGCCGCCGAACCGAGCGCCGCCGGCGAGTCGAGCGGAATGAACCAGTCGCCGCCGCCCACCCCTTCGATCTCCAGGCGCAGACTGCGCCCCGGCCGACCGGCCTCGGCCAGGCCACGGGCCGGGGAGGCGAGCCCGGCGCGGCGCCGCGCGGCCAGCGTCTCGGGCAGCATCCGGGCCGCCAGGTCGATCATGCGGTGCAGATGCCGGGGCGCGGGCGGGCCGTAGGGGTAGGCCACGGCGTCCGCGATGTCGGTCGCGTGGATCCAGCACTCGAAGGCGCGGTCCAGCATCGCGTCCCGCAGCGGCAGCGTGAAGTCGCCGTACGACACGGGCAGTTGTCCGGAGCCGGGAACCTTGGCCGTGGCGCCTCCGGCCGCGAACGCCACCGTGCGCACCAGGCTGTGACTCTGCTCACGCCACGGCGTGCGCACCGCGCGCGTGGGCGGCGGCCCCGCGCCCCGCCAGTACGCCTCCGTACGGTCCGCGGGTCCGAGCCCTTCCTTCGCGCCGGGCCCTTCGCCGGGCGCGGCGGCGCGCAGCGGGTCGTCGAGGCCGAGCGCGGTGGCCACCAGGCCGTCGACGGCGAGCAGATGCGCGATGACCCCGGCGACCGTCGTCTTGCGCGCGACCGGCGCCTCACCCTCGTACCAGCGCAGCCGTACGGGCGCGTGCCACTCGGAGTCGGCGATGTCCTGGAGCAGCGCGTCGAGCCGGGCCGTCTCCGCGTCGTACGCGGCGGCCCAGTCCGGTACCGGGATCCGCGGCGGACGCCGGTCGAGGCAGTCCTCCAGGACCCGCGTCCGCAGGCCCGGGTCGAGGTCCAGGGTCTCGGCGGGATGCAGCAGTGCGACGGCGTCCCGCAGCCGCAGGGCCTCCTCGGCGCAGGACCCGCAGCAGCCCAGATGCTCCTCGACGGCCGCCGCCTCCGGCGCGGAGCACGCCGCGAGCGCCCACGCGCCGAGCAGGGACTTCAGCACCCGGTGCGGCAGGAGCGGGGGCGGCGGGCCCTGCGGGTCGGAGGGCGCGGGCGCGGCGGGTGCGGCTTGTTCCGATACGGGCCTCTCCGATACGGGCCGCTCCGGTGCCGGGCGATCCGGTCCCGTGCGATCCCGTGCCGGGCGGTCCGGTGGCGTGTCATCGCTCGCCGCCGGCAAGTCCGGCAGCGGCCGGCCGCTGTCCTCGACGGACGTACGAGGTGTGGGTATGCGCGGCCCCGGCCGGGCGCCCCCGGATGCGCCGCCGTCGGGATCCTCGCCGTCGTCCCCGCCGCCGCCGTACGTCTCGAACCGTCCCGAGTCGCTCACCGGGACCTCCCCGGTCCGGGTGGCGTCCCGGAGGCGTCGTTCGCCGTCGCGAGCAGTTGCAGGCCGAGGCGGAGCCGGCGGCGGGCCTCCTCCTCCGTCACGCCCAGGTCGGCGGCGGTCTGGCGGTAGTCCCTGCGCTGGAAGTAGGCCAGGTCGAGCGCGCTGCGCAGCGGGGCGGGCATCGAGGTGGCGATGTAGTCGGCGCGGGCCGCGGCCGACGCCCCGCGGACCTTGCGTTCCAGGTCCTCCGACGTACCCTCGCCACCGCGCGCGAAGGCCGCCGTCTCCGTTGTGCGCAGCCGCTGCACCGCGAGCCGGTGCGTCAGGGTCGCGAGCCAGGAACGGAACGGTCCCTGCCGCGGGTCGTACCCCTCCGGGTGCTCCCAGATGTGGGCGAAGACCTCGCGCGTGATGCGGTCGGCGCCGGTCTCGTCACCGAGCACCCGGTGGGCGAGTCCGTGCACCAGGGAGGAGAAGCGGTCGTACAGCTCGCCGAGCGCGGCGGCCTCACCGCGCGCCAGCCGCTGTTGCATCTTGCGGTCCCAGCGCGGCGGAGTGTCCTTCGCCATCCGGCCCCCTCACCACGGGTCGTTTCTTGGCACCTGGCCTTGTTCGTCACCCTTCTCCGTCTTCTCGAATGTAGTCGGAGCAACCGGCGGCGCACGTCCCTTTGGGTTATGAGATTTCTTGTAAATCCGCAGATGGTGACCGTTCCGGCACTCTGCGCCGACGCTTCGGCGCCACGCCTACCAGGCGTTGTTCGCAGCTGTCCGAATGTGATCGTGACAGTACGAACACTTGTCTTCACGATCTGGAGGCGGGTGTTTCATGGAAGGGCGGCGGGGCAGCCGCGCAGTGGAAGCGTAGGGATTGCTTCCGGATCGGCCCAGTGACATCGACCGGCGATGTCGGCGAGCGAGAGGTATCAGCGTGACGCTCAAGGTGACCGAGAGCGAGCAGGACGGCTGGGTCGTGGTACAGGCCGCCGGCGAACTGGACCTGGTGACCTCACCCGTCCTGCGCCAGCGCGTCCACGACGCCGTGGCCGAGGGCCGGCACGAACTCGTCCTCGACCTCTCCGGTGTCTTCTTCTGCGACTCCAGTGGCGTCGGCGTCCTCATCGCGACACGCCGTCTGCTGCGTTCCTGTCAGGGCCGCCTGCGGCTGATACTCCCCGCGCGCGGGGCCCTCGACGGCTCCCATGTGAACCGCGTCCTGTCGGCGCTCGGTGTCCGTCGTCTGTTCGACGTGTACCCGGATGTCGAGGCGGCGGTGAACGAGGAGACGACACCGCTGTCGGCGTAAGGGGCGCACGTAAGCGTTTACGCAAGCGCGTACGTAAACGTTTGCGCCAACGCTTGCGCAAGCGGGTACGTAAACGCTTGCGCAAGCGTTTACCCCAGCGTGTGCGCGACCGTCGCGCCATCGCCACGCCATCGCCGCGGAACCGTCTGCGCAAGCGTGTGCGCAATCGTTTACGTAAGCGTTTACGCCGTCGGCCGCGGCGGCCCGCCCGCGGTGTTCGGACGTGCGCGTTCCGCGACAGTGGTACAGCGTTGTCGCGGAATTTCCGCGGTCTTGGCACAAGCGTCGGTTTCCAGGCCCGGGGCGGCCGTCCAGGACGTACGCTCCCGTGCAGACACACCAGGCAACCCCGTTATGTGAGGCGGTCCGACACCACATGGTCAGCAGTGAGAACGAGCGCAGGATCGCCGCCCGGTTCGCCACCTTCGACCAGGACGGCAACGGCACGATCGACCGTGAGGACTTCAGTTCGGCGGCCAAGTCGCTGCTCGCCGAGTTCGGTACGACGGCGCGGTGCGACAAGGGGCAGGCGCTGTACATGGGGGCCGAGGCGCTCTGGCAGGGCATGGCGGGGATCGCCGACCGGGACGGGGACCAGCGCATCACGCGCGACGAGTTCGTCAACGGCGCGGTGAAGCGGTTGCGGGACAACCCCGAGCGGTTCGCCGAGATCGCCCGCCCGTTCCTGCACGCCGCGCTCGCCGTCGCGGACCACGACGGGGACGGCGCGGCCACTGTCGGGGAGGTCGAGCGGGCGCTCAAGGCGCTCGGCGTGAGCCAGGACATCGCGGGCGCCGTGGCCGCCGCGCTCGACGCGGACGGCGACGGGCGCGTGACGGAGCCGGAGATCGTGACGTCCTTCGCGCGCTACTTCACGGTTCCGGAGTAACCCGGAGGTCCGAGAAGCGCTCCCGGAGCTTGTACTTGAGGACCTTGCGCAGCGTCTCGTTGCGCGGCAGGGCCTCGACGATCTCCAACTGCTCCGGGAGCTTGTGCACGGACAGCCCCTGATCCCGCAGGAACGCGGTCACCGACTCCAGGGTGAGCCCCTCCACCGCTCCCTCCGCCGACCCGTCCGCACCATCGGATACGACGAGTTCCACGACCGCGCAGACGCGTTCCCCGCGCTCGGGGTCCGGCAGACCGATCACCGCCGCGTCGCCCACGCGCGGGTGCGCGTGCAGCAGGTCCTCGATCTCCTTGGCGGAGATGTTCTCGCCTTTGCGGATGATGACGTCCTTGGCGCGTCCCGTGAGCACCAGGTGCCCGCTGGGTCGCAGATGGCCGAGGTCGCCGGTGACGAGGAACCCGTCGGTGTCGAAGACGGCCGCCGACTGCACGGGGTCCAGATAGCCCTGGCACACCGCCTCGCCGCGCAGCCGTACCTCGCCGTCCACGCCCGGCGGCAGCGGCCGGCCGTCCGCGTCGGTGATCCGGATCTCCATCCCCTCGGGCGGCCGTCCCTCGGTCGTGGCGAGGTTCTCGTCGGTGTCGTCCGGGGCGCCCATGGTGATCATCGGCACCTCGGTCATGCCATAGCCGTGTGTGAGAAGGCACTTCATCTCGCGGACGACCGCGTAGTAGATCTCCGGCGGCTTGGGCGCCCCGCCGCCCGCGAGGAGCCGTAGCGAGGGGATCAGCGGGCGGGTGGGGTCCTTGCGCTGCTCGGCCAGGAACATCGCGTAGAAGGCCGTGGAGCCGCCCGCGACGGTCACTCCGTGGCGCCGGTAGCCGGCCAGCGCGGCGGGCAACGCGAACTGCTCGAACATGACCGCGGGGAATCCGTACAGGAGCAGCATCACCGTGTAGTCGGGGCCCGCGATGTGCGCGAAGGGGAAGGCCATCGAGCCGACGTCGGACGGCGCCAGGCGCAGCGCGTGCGCGAGGCAGGAGCCGCCCGCGATCAGTGAACGGTCCGTGTGCAGCACGCCTTTGGGGTCGGACGTGGTGCCGGACGTCCAGTAGATCCACCGCACGGTGGTGCCGTCGGCGGGCGGCGGGGGCAGCATCGAGGGGTCCCCGTCGGGCAGGTCCCCGTACGCGTCGAAGACGCCTTTGGCACCGAGCCGGTGGGCCATCGCGGTGTGGTCGAAGCCGCGCCAGGTGCCCGGTACGGCGAAGTACTCGGCCTTCGACTCCCGTAGCGCGAAGCCGACTTCACGGTCACGGTAGAACGGGATCACGGGGGACTGCACGGCGCCCAGTCGGGCGAGCGCGAAGGACAGCAGGGCCGTCTCGATCCGTGTGGGTAGCTGCCAGGCGACGACGGTGCCGGGACGTACGCCCATGCCGTACAGGCCCGCAGCGACCCGCTCGGAGCGGTCCCTGAGCTGTCCGAAGGTCAGGGTGCGGTCGTCGGCCGGGTCGTCGGCCGCCTGGATCAGTACGGGGGCGTCGGGGGTGAGCGCGGCGCGGCGCGCGACGAGCGACCAGAGCGTGAGCGCGTCGCCCAACTCGCGCGCGGTGTCCTCGCTGCGGCGCCCGGACATCCCGGTGTCCTTCGTCGCGGTTTCCTTCATCCTGAACCTCCCGTAGCTGACGGGTAGTCAGATCGTGCGGAGAGCGTAAGGCTCACCGCCTTGTCGGTCCAGGGGTGCGGGGCTAGCCTGATCTGACGGCCCATCAGATAATGACCCATCAGATAACGGTACGGTGAGGGGACCCCGATGGAACTGCCCCGGATCATCAGCGTCGACGACCACGTGATCGAGCCCGCCCACCTCTTCGAGACGTGGCTGCCGAAGAAGTACCAGGACCGCGGACCCAAGCCGCTCACCGCCGGTATCGGTGAACTCGCCTACGTCGGCGGCAAGTACCAGATCACGATGGACCCGGAAGGACCCCCAACCGACTGGTGGATCTACGAGGACCTCAAGTTCCCGTACAAGCGCAACATCGCCGCCGTCGGCTTCGACCGGGACGACATGACGCTGGAGGGCATCACGCGCGCGGAGATGCGTCCCGGCTGCTGGGACCCGGTCGAACGGCTCAAGGACATGGACGCCAACCATGTCGAGGCGAGCCTGTGCTTCCCCACCTTCCCGCGCTTTTGCGGGCAGACGTTCGCCGAGGCGCACGACAAGGAGGTCGCCCTCGCGTGCGTGCGCGCGTACAACGACTTCATGGTGGAGGAGTGGTGCGGCGACAGCGGTGGGCGGCTCATCCCGCTGTGCATCATCCCGCTGTGGGACATCGACCTCGCGGTCGCCGAGATCCGGCACAACGCCGCGCGCGGGGTGACGGCCGTGACCTTCTCCGAGATCCCCACCCACCTCGGCCTGCCGTCAATCCACTCCGGCTACTGGGACCCCTTCTTCGCCGCCTGCCAGGACACCGGTACCACCGTCAACATGCACATCGGCTCGTCCTCGCAGATGCCCGCCGCGTCCCCGGACGCGCCGCCCGCCGTACAGGCGTCGCTCAGCTTCAACAACGCCATGGCGTCGATGATGGACTTCCTGTTCTCCGGCGTCCTGGTGAAGTTCCCGCGCCTCAAACTCGCCTACTCCGAAGGCCAGATGGGCTGGATCCCGTACGCCCTGGAGCGCGCCGACGACGTGTGGGAGGAACACCGCGCGTGGGGCGGCGTCCGCGACCTGATCCCGGAACCCCCGTCGACGTACTACTACCGGCAGATCTTCTGCTGCTTCTTCCGCGACAAGCACGGCATCGCCTCGCTCGACGTGGTGGGCCGCGACAACGCCACCTTCGAGACCGACTACCCGCACGTCGACTCGACCTTCCCGCACACCAAGGAGGTCGCCCTCGACCATGTGAAGGGCCTCGACGACGAGACGGTCTACAAGCTGATGCGCGGCAACGCCATCCGCATGCTGGACCTGGACTTCGACCGGAACGGCAAGTAACCCGGCGTGGACCTCACGTACACGGACGAGGAAGAGGAGTTCCGCGCGCGGCTGCGCGCCTGGCTCGGCAAGGCGCTGCCCGCGCTGCCCCCGAAGCCGTCACCCGGGGACTGGCCGGGCCGGCGCGCGTACGACATGGGCTGGCAGCGCGCGCTGTACGACGCCGGGTACGCGGGACTGCACTGGCCCGCCGACGCGGGCGGCCGGGGCGCGACGCCGACCCAGCACCTGATCTTCCTGGAGGAGACCGAGCGGGCCGGGGCGCCCTATGTGGGCGCGGGCTTCGTCGGCCTGCTGCACGCCGGCCCCACCATCGCCGCCGAGGGCACCGCCGAACAACGCGCGCGATGGCTGCCGTCGATCCTGCGCGGCGACGAGGTGTGGTGCCAGGGCTTCAGCGAACCCGGCGCCGGTTCCGACCTCGCGTCGCTGCGCACGCGCGCGGTGCGCGACGGTGACGCGTACGTCGTCACCGGGTCCAAGATCTGGACCTCGCACGCGGAGGTCGCCGACTGGTGCGAACTCCTGGTCCGCACCGAGCCGGTCAGCGCCTCCGTACCGAAGCACCGGGGGATCACCTGGCTCGCCATGCCGATGGACGCGTCCGGGGTCACCGTCCGGCCGCTGCGCACGCTCGCGGGCTCCACGGAGTTCGCCGAGGTGTTCCTCGACGAGGTGCGCGTCCCCGTCGCGAACCGGGTCGGCGCCGAGAACGACGGCTGGCGCGTCACCATGGTGACCCTCTCCTTCGAACGCGGCACCGCCTTTGTCGGCGAAGTCGTCGCCTGCCGCCGCGTCCTGGGCGAACTCGCGCGCGAGGCCCGTGCCAACGGACGCTGGGACGACCCGTGCCTGCGCCGCGGACTGGGCCGCCTGTCCGCCGAGTTCCGTGCTCTGTGGCGGCTGACCCAGTGGAACGTCAGCGAGGCGCAGCGGTCCGGCGGTGTCCCCGGGATCGGGGGTTCGGTGTTCAAACTGCGGTACTCGCACGCGCGCCAGGAGCTGTACGACACGGCGGCCGACGTCCTCGGGTCCGACGCGCTCGACCTGTCCCGCGAGTGGACCCTCGACCGGCTGTCGTCACTGTCGTACACCATCGCCGCGGGCACCTCGCAGATCCAGCACGACATCGTCGCCGAGCGCATCCTCGGCCTGCCGAAGGGACGGTGAGGGCGTGCGCTTCCAGCTCACCGACGAGCAGCGGGACCTGCGGACCGGCATGCGGGAGTTGCTCGCGGGCCGCTTCGGACGCGACGCGCTCCGGGCCGCCGTGGACGCCGCCGAGGCCACGGGGGGAGATCAGGAGACCACCGGCGCCCCGCGCGGCGCTCAGGGGGCCACCGGAGCCCTGGACCGGGCCCTGTGGCGGGAACTCGGCGACGCCGGATTCTTCGCGCTGCGACTGCCCGAGGCGGTCGGGGGGGTCGGACTCGGCCTCCCGGAGGCCGTGTTGCTCTTCGAGGAGACCGGCCGCGTCCTGCTGCCGGGCCCCCTCGTGGCGACCCATCTCGCGGCCGGCGAGGTCCCCGGGGCGGCCGACGGAACGGCCGTGGTGACGGCGGTCGACGGCACCCTGGTGGAATGGCTCGACGCGGCGGACGTCGTGCTGGGCGACGTCACGGACGCCGCCCCGGTCCGCCCGGTCGACCCGCTCACGCCCCTGCACCGCGTACCGGGACCGCGCCGCCCGTACGCCGACACCGTGGACACCGCCGACCTCCTCACCGCCGCGCAACAACTCGGCAGCGCGGCCCGCACGTGTGAGATGGCCGTCCAATACGCCCAGGAACGCGAGCAATTCGGACAGCGGATCGGTGCGTTCCAGGCGGTGAAACACTTGTGCGCGCGGATGCTCGTCCGCGTGGAGACCACCCGGTCCGCGGTCTACGCGGCGGCCGTCACCGGGGACCGGCTCGACATCGCGACCGCCGCCCTGCTCGCCGACGAGGCCGCCGTACGCGGCGCCCGCGACTGCCTCCAGGTGCACGGCGGCATGGGCTTCACCTGGGAGGCCGACGTCCATCTCCATCTGAAGCGGGCCTGGGTGCGCGCGGAGCGGGGCCGCACGACGGCCGAACGCGAGGAGGCACTCGCCGCGGCGCTCTGAGCGTCGGCCCCTGACGGCCGGTGCCCGACGAACGGTTCCCGACGCCCGATCTCCGGCCGCCGATCCGGCCGTTCCGCCCGTCCCGCGCGTGGGACACCACGTTCCGTAGGCGCCGCGCCGCGCGCGGGACGTACGACGGGTTCCGATGGGTCACGCTGCGTCGATACCAGGTCGTGTCCAACGCGTGACTCGTCACGGCCCGGAGTCGGCACCAGGCTCCGGTACCTTGTGTGAGATGCGAGTGGTTCTGGTGCCGAGCCATCACGGTGTTGCCTCTGAGGCGGCGCCGGATCCGGCGTTGCGCGCCTCTCGCCGCGCAGGACGGGGCCGCACGCCCGCCTGTTCGACTCCCCACGGCACGCGTCGCACAGTATGCCGCACGCGTACTCCTTCGCGCTGGAATATGCCCGAAGCGCTTGTTGGGGTGACTGTACGTCAACCATGCTGTCTCGTAAGGAGATCACGGTCCGTGAACTCCGTAGATCATCAGAGGCGCGAGGCGATGTGTCCGCCGGTTCGGATGGTGTGAGCGGTGCAGGTGCTTCAGGTTCAGTTGGAGGTCCGGCCCGACCCCGCGGAGGTGGGGCGAGCCCGGAGGTGGGCCCGCTCGCGGCTCGCCGGGTCCGGGATACAGGCCGATGAGCCGCTCGCGGAGACCCTGATCCTGCTCGTCTCCGAACTGGTCACGAACGCCGTGGTGCACACCGGTTGTCCCGCCGTACTGCGCATCCTGCTCTCCGGCCGCCCCGAAGCGGCCCCCGCCACCGTGCGGTTGGAGGTCGCCGACAGCAGCGAGTGTCCCCCGCGCCCGCGGCACGCCGACGGCGACGAGACCAACGGCCGCGGCCTGGAACTCGTCGACGGACTCGCGGACCGCTGGGGCTGGCAGCCCGAGGGTGCCGGTAAGCAGATCTGGTGCGAGATCGACCGCGGGGACGCCAAGGTGTGCGGGACGGTCGTCGGGTTCGAGGGGATGGCCTACGAGGCCGTCTGACGGCCCGCCCGCCGCCCGGCGACTCGACGCCAGACAACCTCGACGCCCGACACCTCGGAGGCGACTGCTCAGAGCACCGCCACCGGCGCGACGGGCCCGCCCGTGCCCCCGGCGAACGGCTCCGGTGTCGCCGTCAGCAGGAACGCGTAACGCCCCGCCTCCGCGCACGCCGTGGACAACTCCTCCAGGTTCCAGTTCTGGCCCTGGATCATGCCCATCTCGACCAGGTCGAGCGCGTGCACGCCGAGCCACAGGTTCTCGATCTCCGGCGGGAAGATCTCGAAGGTCAGCGTGTCATTGGCGACGGCGGCCACATCGCGCGCGTGGAACCACTCCGGCGACCGCACCGACATCCCCGGTGACGGATACGCGTACGCGTGCCGGTCGCCCGCCAGATACGTCTGCACGTGCCCTGTGCGCACCAGCACGATGTCTCCCGCGCGCACACGCGTGCCCGCCAGTTCCTCCGCCTCGGCCAAGTCGTCCGGCGTGACCGCGTGGTCGCCCGGCAGCCGGTCCACGCCCTTCGCGCGCGCCACGTCGAGCAGCACCCCGCGCGAGACGACGGGCCCCACCTTGTCGATGCCGTCGAACCGTGCCCTCTCATGGGCCGTGATCGTGTCCGCGGGGCGGCCGTTGTAGAGCCTGCCCGCGTGCGAGGCGTGCGCCAGGGCGTCCCAGTGGGTGGCCGCCTGCAACCCCATGGTCACGCTGTCGTCGCTGGTCGCGACCGTGCCGGGGCCGAACAGCTCCTGGTTGATCTGCACCATCGTGTGCAGCGGGTTGACGCGGCCGGGGATCACGCCCGACTGCACGCCGTCCTGGAGCAGCGGCAGCGCGAGCGCGATCCGGCGCCCGTCACGTACGGTCGCCGCCGCCTCGCGCACCACCTCGTCCGTGATCAGGTTCAGCGTCCCGATCTCGTCGGCCTCCCCCCAACGGCCCCAGTTGTTCACGCGCTTGGCGATCTCGTGGAACTCCGCCGGCAGCGCCGACGGAAGGGCCGGTACGGACATGAGTACTCCCCGGGTCTTGTCTTCCGGTGTCTGACGGGACATAAAATCTAACGGTCCGTCAGAAACCGCGGGAAGGGGCCGGGCGTGGGGAACTTCTTGGCAGGCAAGGTGGTGGCCGTGACAGGTGCCGGCCGCGGTATCGGGCGCGCGGTGGCACTCGCCTGTGCCGCCGAGGGCGCGAAGGTCGTCGTCAACGACTACGGGGTCTCCATGGAGGGCGCCGAACCCACCAGCGAGGTGGCCGAGTCCGTCGTCAAGGAGATCACGGCGGCCGGCGGTGAGGCCGTCGCCGTCGCCGACGACATCTCGACCATGGCGGGCGGCCAGCGCGTCGTCGACACGGCGCTCGCCGCCTACGGGCGCGTGGACGGCGTCGTCTGCGTCGCGGGCATCCTCCGTGAACGGATGCTCTTCAACATGTCCGAGGAGGAGTGGGACCCCGTCCTCGCGACCCACCTCAAGGGCACCTTCACCGTGTTCCGCGCCGCGTCCGCCGTGATGCGTACCCAGCGCGCGGGGACCCTCATCGGCTTCACCAGCGGCAACCATCAGGGGTCCGTCGCGCAGGCCAACTACAGCGCCGCCAAAGGCGGCATCATCTCGCTGGTGCGCAGCGCCGCGCTCGGCCTGCACAAGTACGGCGTGACCGCCAACGCCGTCGCGCCCGTGGCCCGTACGCGCATGTCCGCGAACGTCCCCATGGAGCTGAAGGAGATCGGCGAACCGGAGGATGTCGCCGCTCTTGTGGTCTATCTGCTGTCCGACCGCGCCCGTGAGGAGCGGATCACCGGGCAGGTGTACACGATCGCCGGGCCCAAGATCGCGGTGTGGGCGCAGCCCCGGGAACTGCGTGCCGGATACGCCGAGGGGGCCGGGTGGACGCCCGAGCGGATCGCGGACTTCCTGCCGGGCACGGTCGGGGTGGATCCGATGCCGCTGCTTGAGCAGGTGGCGGGGATGGCTCGGGCGGCCCAGGCCGGGGAGCGGCCCAATCAGTAGGGCGGTCCAGTCGGTGGGGCGGGCCAATCCGTAGAGCGCCCCGATCAGGAGGGCGGGCCAATCCGTAGGGAGGCGTGTTGTGGAGTTCGGGAGCGGGGCCGAGGACGACCTCTTTCGGGAGCGGGTGAGGGAGTGGCTGGCCGAGCACCTCACCGGGTACAGCGGGACGTGGGAGCGCGAACTGGGTACCGGGGGCTGGATCGGCCTCGGCTGGCCCGAGCAGGGCTACGGCAACCGCACGGCCTCCCTCATGCAACAGGTCGTGTTCGCCGAGGAGTACGCGCGCTGCGGCGCCCCGGCACGGTCGGGCCACATCGGCGAGAACCTGCTCGCGCCCACCCTGATCGCCCACGGCACCGAGGAGCAGAAGCGACGGTTCTTGCCGCCCATCGCGCGCGGGGACGAACTCTGGTGCCAGGGATACAGCGAACCCGGTGCGGGATCCGACCTTGCGGGCGTGCGGACAAAGGCGGTGCGCGACAACGCGGCGGGGGGTGGGGCCGGCGCGGGGGGCACGCCTTTGTACCGCGTCACCGGGCAGAAGATCTGGACCTCGCTCGCGCGGGACGCCGACTGGTGCTTCGTCCTCGCGCGCACCGAGCCCGGCTCGAAGCGGCACCATGGGCTGTCGTTCCTCCTCGTGCCGATGGACCAGCCCGGCCGGATCGACGTACGCCCCATCCAACAGATCACCGGCACCAGCGAGTTCAACGAGGTCTTCTTCGACGGCGCCCACGCACGCGTGGACCACGTCGTCGGCGGCGAGGGCAACGGCTGGCGCGTCGCCATGAGCCTCCTCGGCTACGAACGCGGCGTCTCCACCCTCGCCCAGCAGATCGGCTTCGCCGAGGAGTTCGACCGCGTCCTGCGTCAGGCCGTCGCCTCGGGAACCGCCGACGACCCCGTCCTGCGCGACCGCCTCGTCCGCGCCTGGGCCGAACTGCGCACCCTGCGCTGGAACGCCCTGCGCACCCTCGGCACCCCCGTCCCCGACCCCGGCGCCGCCAGTGTCGCCAAACTCCTCTGGGGCGGCTGGCACCAGCGCCTCGGCGAACTCGCCCTCCACGCGCGCGGGGCCGCCGCCACCGAGGGCCCCGCCGACTGGTCCGCCGACCACCCGTACGTCCTCGACGCCGCCCAGCACCTGTTCCTCTTCAGCCGCGCCGACACCATCTACGGCGGCTCCGACGAGATCCAGCGCAACGTCATCGCCGAGCGCGTGCTCGGCCTGCCCAGGGAGGTACGGGTTCCGTGAGAGGTGTCCTGTTCGACGGCAAGCAGCCCCTGGTGGTCGACGATTTGGAGATACGGGATCCCGGCCCCGATGAGGTCCTCGTCGCGATCACCGCGGCCGGACTCTGCCACAGCGACCTGTCCGTGATCGACGGCACCATCCCCTTCCCCGTACCCGTCGTCCTGGGCCACGAAGGCGCCGGCGTGGTCGAAGCCGTCGGCGCGGACGTCTCCCACGTACGCCCCGGCGACCATGTCTGCCTGTCCACGCTCGCCAACTGCGGTGCCTGCGCCGACTGCGACCGGGGACGGCCCACCATGTGCCGCAAGGCCATCGGCCGCCCGGGACAGCCCTTCACGCGCGCGGGTGAGCCCCTGTACCAGTTCGCCTGCAACTCCGCCTTCGCCGAGCGCACCCTCGTCAAGGCCGTCCAGGCCGTGAAGATCCCGACCGATCTGCCGCTCACCTCGGCCGCCCTCATCGGCTGCGCCGTCCTCACCGGTGTCGGCGCCGTCCTCAACCGCGCGCGCGTGGACCACGGTGACACCGTCGTCGTCATCGGCACCGGCGGTATCGGCCTCAACGTCCTCCAGGGCGCCCGGATCGCCGGCGCCGCCACGGTCGTGGCCGTCGACACCAACCCCGCCAAGGAGTCCGCCGCCCGGCAGTTCGGCGCCACCCACTTCCTCGCGTCGACCGACGGGGTCCGCGACATCCTGCCCACCGGCGCCGACCACGTCTTCGAATGCGTCGGGCACACCGCCCTCGTCCGGGAGGCCGTCGACCTCCTCGACCGGCACGGTCAGGCCGTCCTCCTGGGGATGACGGCGCCCACCGCCGAGGCCGCGTTCGCACCCGCCGCGATGTTCCTCGACAAGTCCATCCTCGGCTGCCGGTACGGGAGTTCCCGGCCGCAGCGGGACATTCCGCTTTACGCCGGTTTGTACCGGAGTGGGGCCCTTCTCCTCGATGAGCTGGTCACGGCCGTGTATCCGGTGGAGGACTTCGCCCGCGCGGCGGAGGACGCCCGGGAAGGACGGGTGGCGCGGGGGGTGCTGACATTCTGACTGTGCTGAATCTTCTGACCGACCACCGCTCCGACCTGCGGTTTCCGTATTTCGCTGGGGCGTTGTCAGTGGCGTCGCCTACCTTCGGGGCATGAGTTATCGCGACGTGGCGTCGAAGTCCGTCCTCGCCTGGGCCGCCGTGGCCGTGGGGGCGCGGATGCCGGTGGCCATGGCGCCGCTGGCCGTGGTCTTCCTCGTCCGGGAGCGGCCCGGCGGCTATGCCCTCGGCGCCGTCCTCGCGGCCGTCTACGTCGTAGGTGAGATCGTCGGCGCGCCCCTGCTCGGCCTGCGGATGCGGCCCGAGCGTGCCCGCCCCCACCTCGTCGCGGGCCTCCTCGTCGGCGCGCTCGGCTTCGCGGGGCTCGGCATCTTGCCCGGAGCGCACCCGCTGGTCCTCGGCGCGCTGGCGTTCGTCGCGGGCGCCGCACCGGCCGCCGCGCCCGGCGGGCTGCGCGCCCTGCTGACCAGCCTCGTTCCCGAACGGGCCGTACCGCAGGCCCTGTCCGCCGAGTCCATGCTCACCTACGGCGTCTGGGCCGTGTCACCCGCCGCTGTCACGGGCCTCGCGCTCGGCGTCGCGCCGCATCTGCCGTTGCTCCTCGCTGCGGGACTGATGGCCGCCTCGGTCGCCGGGCTGTGGCTGCTCCCGGCGGGCTGGCCCTCCGACGCCGACGACCGTGGCGGCGACTCGATGCTCCGCATCCTGGCCAGGGCCTGGCCGGTGTACGTGACGGGCGCCGCCAGTATGTCCCTGTTGGCCCTCGCCGAACTGGTGCTGCCCGCCCTCCTGGAGCAGCGGGGCGTCGCCGTCGGCTGGGCGGGCCCGCTGCTCGCCCTGTTCGCGATCGGCTCGGCCGTCGGTGCGTATGTCTACGGCCTGCGGACCTGGCCCGGCCGGCTGCCCACGCAGAGCCTCGTCCTGCTGCTCACCATCTCCGCGTGCGTGGCCGTCGTCGCGCTGCTGCCGACCGTGCTCTGGATGGCGGTCGGGCTCGGTGTCGCGGGCTTGCTCCAGGCGGGCGCCATGATCAGCCGGAACCTCTCCCTGCGCATGGTCCTCCCGGCCAGCGCCCTGGCCGCCGGGTATTCGGTGATGTACGCGGCGGTGGGCGCCGGTTACGCGGCGAGCGGGTCCCTCGCGGGCGGGCTGCTCAAGGTCGTCGCGCCGTCGACCGCGATTCTGGCCGGGGTGGGGCTGACGGTGGTGCTGACCGTGGCCGGGGCGGTGGGGGAGTGGCGGGTACTCACGCGCGCGTCACGCGCGGACGCCGGTGCCGCCTCTGGTTCCGGTACCGGTGCCGGACGCGGTGAGGTCGTCGCCGGTGGTGACGGGGGCGGGGGCGCCGGTGATGACGGGAACGCCCGTGATGCCGGTTCCGTTGGCGGGGTCGCCGGTGGCGCCGGAGCGGAAGGTACGGCGATACGCGGTGGGGGTGACGCCCAGCGCGGCCTGTAGATGCTGCCGCATCGACTGGGCGGTGCCGAAACCGGCGTCCCGCGCGACCTGGTCGATGGACAGATCGCTGGACTCCAGGAGGTGCCGGGCCCGTTCGACGCGCTGCCGGGTCAGCCACTGACCCGGACTGATCCCGACCTCCTCGCGGAACCGCCGGGTGAAGGACCGTACCGACATGGCCTCCTGCTCGGCCATGTCCCGCAGTTGGATCGGCTCGTGCAGTCGCCCCAGCGCCCACGCGCGCGCGGCCGTCGTCGTCGCCACCTGCGGTTCCGGGATGGGCCGCTGGATGTACTGGGCCTGGCCGCCGTCCCGGTGCGGGGGAACGATGGTGCGGCGGGCGACATCGTTGGCGACGGCGGTGCCGTGGTCGCGGCGCACGATGTGCAGGCACAGATCGATACCGGCGGCGACCCCGGCCGAGGTCAGCACGTCGCCGTCGTCTATGAACAGCACGTCCGCGTCGACCTCGATCAGCGGGAACGTCCGCTGGAAGTGCTCCGCGTGCGACCAGTGCGTGGTGGCGGGGCGGCCGTCCAGGTACCCGGCGGCGGCCAGGACGTAACCGCCGGTGCAGATCGAGACGAGCCGGGTGCCGGGGCGTACCAGGGCGAGCGCGGCGGCCAGCTCGTCGGTCAGCCTGCCCTCCTCGAACACCGGCCCGAGTTCGTACGAGGCCGGGATGACGACTGTGTCGGCGGTGGTGAGGGCTTCCGGACCGTGCTCGACAAGGATCGAGAAGTCGGCCTCCGCGCGGACCGGTCCCGGGGGCCGGACGGAGCAGGTGACCACCTCGTACAGGGACCGCCGCCCGGACTGGCTGAAGGCGCGGCCGAAGATGCGCTGCGGGATGCCCAGTTCGAAGGGGAGGACACCGTCGAGCGCGAGGACGACGACGCGGTGGGGCTGACCCACGCTTTCCGGTACGGGCCCCACGCCTCTCGGTACGGGGCTCACGCTTTTCGGTACGGGTCCGGTCATGGCCCGATCGTAGCGAATGCTGTCCATCAGGCCACTCGTCGGCTTTGACGGTCGCGCGGAGGCTGTAGGGCGTGACGCAGACAACCGAACCCGTGGACGCACCGGACCGCCACACCTCCACCCGCAGCCCCCGGCGCCCCCGTATCCACCGCGCCTGGTTCGTCGCGGCGGTGACCTTCGTGACGATCATCGGCGCGGCGGCGTTCCGTTCGCTGCCCGGCCTGCTGATCGACCCGTTGCACACGGAGTTCGGCTGGTCGCGCGGCACGATCGGGCTCGCCGTCTCGGTCAATCTCGCCCTGTACGGACTCACGGCGCCGTTCGCCGCCGCGCTCATGGACCGGTTCGGTATCCGCCGCGTCGTCGCCGTCGCCCTGCTGGTGATCTCGGTCGGCTCGGTCCTCACGGTATGGATGACGGCGCCGTGGCAACTGATGCTCTACTGGGGCCTGTTGGTGGGCCTGGGCTCGGGTTCGATGGCGCTCGCCTTCGCGGCGACGGTCACGAACCGGTGGTTCACCGAGCGGCGCGGCCTGGTCACCGGCATCCTCACCGCCGCCTCCGCGTCGGGCCAGTTGATCTTCCTTCCCGTCCTGTCCTGGATCGTGGAGCACCACCACTGGCGCCCGGCCGCCGTGACCGTCGCGCTCGCGGCACTCGCCGTCGTCCCGTTCGTGTGGCTGCTGCTGCGGGACCACCCGGCGGACGTGGGGCTGCGGCCGTACGGGGCCGAGGAGTTCGTACCGAAGCCGCCGCCCGTCACGGGAGCGGCCCGGCGGGCCCTGAAGGTGCTGTTCTCGGCGGCGCGTACCGGCCCGTTCTGGCTGCTCGCGGGCACCTTCGCGATCTGCGGCGCGTCCACCAACGGGCTGATCCAGACGCATTTCGTGCCCGCCGCCCACGACCACGGTATGCCGATCACGGCGGCGGCCTCGCTGCTCGCGGTGATCGGGGTGTTCGACGTGGTCGGAACGATTGCCTCCGGCTGGTTCACGGACCGCTTCGAACCGCGCCGCCTGCTGGCCGTCTACTACGCCCTGAGGGGCATCTCCCTCCTCTTCCTCCCCCTCCTCCTCGCCCCCTCCGTCCACCCTCCGATGCTGTTCTTCATCGTCTTCTACGGCCTCGACTGGGTGGCCACCGTGCCGCCGACGATCGCCCTGTGCCGCGAGCACTACGGCGACGACAGCGCGATCGTCTTCGGCTGGGTCCTCGCGTCCCACCAGGTCGGCGCGGCTGTCGTCGCGTTCCTGGGCGGGATGGCACGCGACGTGTTCGGTACGTACGACGTGATCTGGTACGCGTCGGGCGCGCTGTGCGCGGCGGCGGCGCTGATGGCCCTGATCATCCGAAGGCGCCCGGCGGAGACGGTGCTGATCAAAGGCTGATCAAGGGCTGACAAAGGGGCTGACAAAGGGGCTGATGAAGGGGTTGATGAAGGGCTGAGGTGGCCCGCCCTCCACCGAAGTGTTTGACTTGACAAAGAGGCCCGTACGTGTATCTCCAAGGAGGTGGCTGTCATGACGGCCACGGTGAACCGGGGCGAGATCGAGGCCGACATCAAGCAGACCCTCGGCCTGGTCCCGCACTTCTTCCAGCGGATTCCCACCGAACTGCTGGCCCCCGAGTGGGAGATCTTCAAGCACATCGAACTGGGCGAGACCCTCATCCCCAACAAGTACAAGGAACTCATCGGCGTCGGCCTGCACGCCGAGACGAAGTGCCACTACTGCACCCTCTTCCACACGGAGGCCGCGAAGCTGTTCGGCGCGACCGACGAGGAGATCCAGGAAGCGGTGCACTACGCGAAGGCCAGCCTGGGCTGGAGCGCCTACATCAACGGCATGCGGGAGGACTACGACCAGTTCGCCTCCGAGGTGAAACAGATCACCGAGTACGTACGCGCCCAGGCGTGACCCGATGGAACTGGAACGCCTCCGCCCGACGGTACTCAGGGCCACCTTCCACACCTACGAACTGGCGACCCTGATAGCGGCGGCCCGCTACCTGGCGGAAACGGCCCCCGAGGACGTCCCCGAGGGCTCCCTGTCCCAACTGACCGCCCTACTGAAGGACTATGACACGCAACTCAGCCACCTCGACAGTGGCGCCGGCACGTGAATTTCGCCCTGATGGGTGAACTCACCCTGACGCGCCCGCTCAGTCCGCCAAGCCCCCGAATCGGCCCCGGTGAAACAACAGAGGTCCGGTCTCGTAGGCCGATGTGCCCAAGGCGTCCACCCGCCCCACCACGATCAGGTGGTCGCCGCCCGTGTGGACCGTGTGGACCGTGCAGTCGATCCACGCCGGCGCCCCCGTGAGGCGCGGGGAGCCGGAGACCGGGGACGGCTCGTGGGGCACGCCCGCGAACTTGTCCGCACCGCTCACCGCGAAGCCCCGGCACAACTCGCCCTGGTCCGCGCCCAGTACGTTCACACAGAACACGCCCGCGCGAGCGATCCGTGGCCAGGTGGTCGACGTACGCGCCACCATGAACGCCACCAGCGGCGGATCAAGCGACAGCGACGAGAACGACTGACACGCGAATCCGGCCGGCCCCTCGGAACCCGCCCCCGAACCCTCGGAACCCGTCCCCGGCGCCGTAATCACCGTCACCCCGGTCGCGAAGTGCCCCAGTACCCGCCGGAATTCCCCCGGGTCCAGCGGCGCCCGCTCATCGTCCCCGACCGCGCGCAACTCCGGCCGGGGCAACGCCTCGACGCCCCCGGCGACCGTTGGCGCCCCGACGGACCTGAGATACCGCACGACCGTGGCAGCCATCCCCGCATGTCCCATCACACCAGTCATTGAAGCTGACGGTGCGTCAGATGGGAAGCCCTCGTCGAACCCCCGTCAAGCGCGCGGTCCGCCTCCGCGTACCTTTCGTCGTATGGGGTGGGGGCAGGGTTTCGTGGGAGGGCGCGCGGCGAGAGGTCGGAACGATCGGCGCCTCGCGGCTGCCGCGTCCGTGGCCGCCGTACAACTGGCACTCGTACTGCTGTTCGAGATCGTGCGACCGGCCACCGGCGACAACTACGGCGTGGGATACGGCGGCGCGCTCGCCGGACTCTTCCTGTGCTGCCTGGGCCTGGTGGCGCCCGCCGGTTTCGCCCTCGCCGGCCTCCTGCACGCGGTGACCCTCACGCTCCCCGCCGTTCAACTCGCCAGGTTCGCCAGCCGGTTCGTACCCCAGTCCCGGAAACCGACCGCCCGCCGGACAGCGGCCCCCGCCACCCTCCTCACCCTCGGCCTCCTCTGGGCCGTCCTCCTCGCGCACCTTCTCGGCCTCCCCTACCTCGCCACCGCCGCCTGGACCGTCGGCAGTGGCGTCCTCCCGATGGCCGCCGTGGCCTACTGCGCCCGCCGCGACCTCACCCCCGGCCGGATCTGGGGCCGCTCCACCCTCACCGGCGTGCTCCTGTCCGGCGCGGTCCTCGGCGGCACGCTCGTCGCCACGCACGCGGGCCTGCTCAAGGAGTACGAGCCGCCGCGCTTGACGGCCGCTCAGCTCACCGGCGTGTGGGAGGGCGAGGACGACGAATCCGCCGTTCTGCGACTCGACGCGGACGGCCGGGCGACCCTCACCGCCCTGCCGTACGAAGATGTCACGGCAAGCTCGATATACGGCGACCTCGCGCTGTGCGACTCCGCCGCCACCTGGACCCTCGGCACCGACACCGCGAGCGAACGCGACGCGGTCGAACTGGACCCGACCGGCGAGAGCTGCCCCGGCGAAACCGGCCTGACCTGGACGATCGGCGGCACCGAGACCGAGCCCGAACTCTTCGCGCTGTACGGCGACCCCGACGCGGGCGACGTCGTCATCCTCGTACGCCGCCCGTCCTGACGCGGTCAGCGGCCCTCGTACCGTGGGCTCCTGCGGTCCACGAAGCTCGCCACGCCCTCCTGGGCGTCCTGCGTGGTCATGTTGATCTCCTGAGCCGCCGCCTCCGACGCGAATGCCCCGGCGCGGTCCGAGTCGAGTGACGCGTTGACCAGCTGTTTCGTGAGGGCCAGGGCGCGGGTGGGCCCCTGAGCCAGGCGTTCCGCCCAGTCGCGCGCCGTCTTCTCCAGGTCGGCGAGCGGGACCACGCGGTTGACCAGGCCGAGCCGTTCCGCGTCCGCCGCCGGCACCGCGTCGCCGAAGAACATCAGCTCCTTCGCCCGCTGCGGCCCGATCAGCCGGGGCAGCAGATACGCCCCGCCCCCGTCCGGTACGAGTCCCCGCCGTACGAACACCTCGATGAAACGGGCCCCTTCGGCGGCGATCACCAGATCGCAGGCGAACGCCAGATGCGCACCGATGCCCGCCGCCGTGCCGTTCACCGCCGCGATCACCGGCTTCTCGCAGTCGAGTACGGCGGCGATCAGGCGCTGGGCGCCGAGCCGGATCGTACGGGCCACGTCACCCGGGACGCGCTCGCCACCGGTGCCGGGGCCGCCGCGCAGGTCCGCGCCCGCGCAGAATCCCTTGCCCGTCGCCGTGATCACCACGGCCCGTACGTCCGGGTCGGCGGACGCCTCGGCGAGGAGCCCGATGACGCGTTCCCGCTGCTCCCAGGTCACGGCGTTCATGACCTCGGGCCGGTTCAGCGTGATCCACGAGACCCCGTTGTCAGTGGCGTGGAGTATCAATGAGGGGACGGGATCGGAAGCGGGGTTGGACGCGGGATCGGGCGCGAGATCGGGGGGTGTGGACATGAGGGAGTGGCTCCGTTTCGTACGGGGGTGGGTGCGCCGGTGCGTACCGGGGACGCGGGGTCTGTCGGTCGGCGTGACCGATGGGTCAGCGGCAGATCGCCAGCGCGTCCAGGGCCACCGCCCCCTGCCCCCGAGGCAGCACCATCAGCGGATTGATGTCGAGTTCGGCCAGCTCGTCGTCCAGTTCGAGGGCCATCCGCTGTACCCGCAGCACCACCTCGACCAGCGCCTCCACATCCACGGCGGGCCCGCCGCGCACACCGTCGAGCAGGGCCCTGCCGCGCAGTTCGCCGAGCATGGCCCGCACCTGGTCTTCGCCGAAGGGCGGCACGCGTACGGCGGTGTCCCGCAGCACCTCGACCAGGACGCCGCCGAGCCCGACCGTGACCGTGGGCCCGAAGAGCGGGTCGTGCGTGACGCCGACGACCATCTCGACGCCCCGCTCGACCATCTGGCACACCAGGACACCGTCCAGCGCGACGCCCTCGTAGCGCGCGATGTCGGTCAGTTCGCGGTATGCCTCGCGGACCTGGCTCGCGGAGGTCAACCCGACCTTGACCAGGCCGAGTTCGGTCTTGTGGGCGAGCTGAGCACCCGACGCCTTCATGACGACCGGATAGCCGACGAGACCGGCGGCGCGCACGGCCGCCGCAGCGCTCGTCACCAACTGCTCACGCGGCACCCGGATGCCGTACGCCCGCAGCAACTGCTTCGCCGCGTGCTCGCTGAGCCGGCGCCCCGGCCGCATCAGCGACTGCGCCTTGCGGAAGGACGGCGACGGGGTGCGCGGGGCGTCCTCGAAGGGGGAGCGGTAGGCGGTGGTGAAGCGATGGTGGTCGAGGTAGGCGCGGACGGCGGTGATGCAGTTCGCGAAGGTGCGGAAGGTGGCGACCCGGGACGAGCCGAGGAGTGTGGTGCGGTAGGCGTCCTCGGTGCCCACCGGCGAACCCCACACCACACACACCAGCTTGTCCGTCTGCTCCGCCGCGTCCACCAGGTCCTGCGCGAGCTTGTCGCTCATCGGCGGAAAGGGCCCGGTGATCGGACAGATCAGGACGCCCACGGACGGGTCGGCGAGGATCGCGTCGATGATCTTCCGGCCGCGCCAGTCGCCCACGGGGTGACCGCCGTTGTCGATGGGGTTGGCGACGTTCAGGTACGGGGGTATCCACTCGTGCAGTTCCGCCTGCTTGGCGTCGGACAGACGGGGCAGGGTCAGCCCGGCCTCGCTCGCCAGGTCCGAGAAGTGCGCGCCCGTGCCGCCCGAGATCGAATACACGACGACGCCGTCGGCCAGCGGCCTGCGGGCCCGCGCCAACAGCGCGGCGGTGTCCTGGAGTTCGTCGAGTCCGTCCACCCGGATCACGCCGTACTGCCGCATCGCCGCGTCCACCACCGCGTCCGCGCCGGTCAGCTTGCCGGTGTGTGAGGCGGCCATCCGGGCGCCGGTCTCGGTGCGGCCGACCTTGATCGCGACGACGGGTACGCCGTTGCGGGCGGCCCGGTCGGCGGCGAGGAGGAAGGCGCGGCCGTCCTTCAGGCCCTCGACGTAGCAGGCGATGGCGCCGACTTCGGGCCGTTCGGCGAAGTAGGAGAGGAAGTCGGCGGTCTCCAGGTCGGCCTCGTTGCCGGTGGGCGCCCAGTGCGAGAGCCGTACGCCGAGTTCCTGCATCGTGAAGACGGGGCGGCCCTGGTGGCCGGACTGGGTGATCAGGGCGATGGCGGGGCCTTCGAGGTCGTCGCGGATCTTCTCGAAGGCGTTGAGGTTGGTGTTGGGGCCGAGGAGGCGCAGGCCGGAGCGGGCGACGGCGGCGGCGAGGCGGTCCTGCGCGGCGGCCCCGGCCTCGCCGGTCTCGGCGAACCCGGAGGCGAAGGCGACCGCGAACCGCACTTTGGCCTCGGCGAGTTCCTCGATCACGGGAAGGGGGTCGGCGACGAGGAGGACGGCGAGATCGACCGGTTCCGGCAGGTCGGCGACGGAGGGGAAGCAGGGGACGCCGAAGACGGCGGGTCGGGTCGGGTGCACCGGGTGCAACCGGGCCCCGACGCGCTCGGCCCAGGCCATCAGCTGCCGGGTGATACCGGTGTTGGGCCGTCCGTCGGCGTCCGAGGCGCCGATCACGGCGACGGACTCCGGCCGGAAGAACCGGTCCAGATCGGGGACGGTGGAGTGCAGCGGCCGACCGCTGACGTCCAGGTCGTCGCCGCCGGGCGCCCTGCTGTGCACAGCGGGTGCCGGGGGCTCGCCGCAGGCCACGACGCGGGCGCGGCGGGAGTCGGTGGTGAGGGTGCCGTGAGTAGATCCAAGCATCGGTCCGCCCGCTCCTGTGTGACAGCAACTTAACTGACGCACAGTCAGATTACTGAACTGACGCTGCGTCAGGAACGGGTATGCAGCAAGGGAATGGGGCGGAGCCGGGGCCGGCACCCTTCACCGGCCCCGGAGGCTCACCCTCCGGGGACCACCCCTCACGCATCCGCCGCCCCGGACGTACCCGCGAGTAGCGTGTCTCATCCGTGGCGGCGGGGGAAATGGCCGGTAATGGGGGCCGGTCGGCGGGTCTTTGGCGCGTCGGTGGACTCAGCCGGATTCCTTGGCGGTGATCGCCTCGCGCTCCGCGGTGCTGACCTCTATGCAGAATTCGTTGCCCGCGGGGTCCGCGAGGACGGCCCAGCCGCGGCCGTTCGGCTTGCGTCGGTCGTCCGCGATGGTGGCGCCGAGGGCCGTGAGGCGTTCCACTTCCTCGTCGCGGGGGCGGTCCGGCTGGAGGTCGAGGTGGACGCGGTTCTTCAGAGTCTTCGCTTCCGGTACGCGGACGAAGAGGAGCGTGGGGAGGCCGTCGGGGACCTCAAGGGCCACCTCGTCGTCGCCGGGGGAGTCGATCGGGTCGACCGGGTGGCCGAGGACCTGGCTCCAGAACTCGGCGATCGCGTACGGCTCGTGCGGGGGTGCGCAGTCGAAGGTGATGTGCCGGACGATGGACGTCATGTGATCTCCCGTGCCGTATGTCTGGTGGTCGTTCCTGCCGTGGGTCGGCCGGACTGTACCGGGACGGGTCGGGTGACCGGTAAGGAATTTCCGCGCGTTGGGTCCTGATGGGTGGGGGCGCGGGGGCAGGGGGTCGTGCGGGAGAAGTGGCCGGATCGAAGAGGGGTATTGGCGATCTGGCCACTTTTCCAGGAAGGGTCCCGGGGCGGGCCCTCAGCGCAGGAGGGACGCCGCGTGGTCGGGCACGTACGTCTGGAGGTCGCGCGGCGGGCGCTCGTACCCCGTGGACGGCGGTCGGGGCGGGATCGAGACGGCGGGCGGCGGGATCTCGCGGTACGGCACGGTCGACAGCAGGTGGGCGATCATGTTTAGCCGGGCGCGGCGCTTGTCGTCGCTCTCGACCACGTACCAGGGCGCCTCGGGGATGTCGGTGTGGACGAGCATCTCGTCCTTGGCGCGCGAGTACGCCTCCCAGCGGTTGATCGACTCCAGGTCCATCGGGGAGAGCTTCCAGCGCCGGGTCGGATCGTCCAGACGCTTGTGGAACCGCCGCTGCTGCTCCTCGTCGCTCACCGAGAACCAGTACTTGCGCAGCAGGATGCCGTCCTCGACCAGCATGCGTTCGAAGATGGGGCACTGGTGCAGGAAGCGCTGGTACTCGACCTTGGTGCAGAAGCCCATGACGTGCTCGACGCCGGCGCGGTTGTACCAGCTCCGGTCGAAGAGGGAGACCTCGCCGGGTGCCGGGAGATGGGGGGCGTACCGCTGGAAGTACCACTGGCCGCGCTCGCGCTCGGTGGGCGTCGGCAGCGCGACGATACGGGCGACGCGGGGGTTGAGGTGTTCGGCGACGCGCTTGATGGTGCCGCCCTTACCGGCGGCGTCACGTCCCTCGAAGACAACAACAAGCCGCACACCCTCAGCACGCACCCACTCCTGAAGCTTCACCAACTCAACCTGAAGCCGCAGCAACTCCCGCTCATACGGCTTACGAGGCACCCGCTCAACCTTCGACCCACCCATAACCCACCTCCGAGACAGATCTCACGCTACGGGACGGCCGGTCGGGGCGCCTGTCCCGCGCGGCAAAGCGCCCCGTCAGGGGCGCGGGGAACTGCGCGATCAGCCACCGACGGCCTGAGGCTTCCGCACCGGCGCTCCGGCGGGGGTTAAGGGGCGCGGGGCTGTGACATTTGCGGCTCCGCCGCGTGGGCGCAACCAGCACCCACGGTCCGAGGCCCCCGTACCGGCCCTCTAGCGGAGCGTCCCCGCGACGGCCCGCGCTATGCGTCCCGCGTCGATCGCCATCTCCCGGAACATTCCGCTGATGGGATTGGTGAAGCCGGTGAAGAAGAGGCCGGGGGCGTTCTTCGGGGCCCGGGAGCCATGGCCGAGCGGGTGGCCGCCCGCATCGAGGACATCGAGATGGCCGACGAGGTGCTCAAGACCCCGGCGGTACCCCGTCGCGGCGACGACGGCGTCCGGTTCGATCCGCGTACCGTCCGCGAGGACCACCTTGCCGTCCTCGAAGGATTCGACGGCGGCCACGATCTCGACCCGCCCCCTGCGCACCGCGTCGATCAGCCCGACGTCCTGCACGGGGATCGCCCCCTCGCGCACCCGCGAGTACAGACCGGTCTCCGGCCGCGGCAGCCCCTGGGCCGACAGATCGGGCACGCTGATCCGGGCGAGCGGACGCGCGAGCCGGTCCACGACGCGTACCGGAAGGCGCCGGCAGATGATGCCCGTGGCCTGGGCGGGCCAGCCCGCCGTGGAACGCCGGACGATGTGCGGAACGGTCCGCACGGCGAGCCGTACCCGCGCGGCGCCGCCCTCAAGCAGGTCGACGGCGATCTCGGCGCCCGTGTTGCCGACGCCGACCACGAGGACGTCGCGACCGGCGTAGGGACCGGGTGCGCGGTACTCGCTCGCGTGCCGCAGCTCACCGGCGAAGCTCTCGCGCCCCGGCCAGGACGGCAGATACGGGGTGTGGTTGTAGCCGGTCGCGATCACCACGGCGGCGCCGGACAGTTCCCGGCCGCCCGTGGCGTGCAGCAGCCAGCCCTCGCCGTCGGGGTCCCGGTCGACGCGGTGCACCTCGACGCCGGTGACGATCTCCAGCTCGTGGTGCTCGGCGTATTTCTCCAGGTAACGGACGACGTTGTCGCGCGCGACCCAGCGCCCGAAGGAACGAGGCATCGACAGTCCCGGCAGTGCGGACAGCCGCCGCGTCGTGTGCAGCCGCAGCCGGTCGTAGTGCCCGCGCCAGGACGCGCCGACACGGTCGGACCGCTCCAGGACGACGGCCCGTACACCCCTGGCCCGCAGCGCGTACGCCGCCGCGAGGCCGCCGGGGCCGCCGCCGATGACGTACACCGGGCGGTCCGAGGGGCGGGGTGCGGCGGCGCGGGGGCGGGCTGTGGAGTCGGCCATGAACGGGAGCGTAATCCCGTTCTGAGTTGATTGGTCTCGGTCAAGGCCGGAATGCGTTGCGAATTGATCACAGGACCCGAAGTGTCCCGCCTCTTGCGAGGCCCCCGTCCGATGCGCTGAACTGACGTACCGTCAGATGAGAACCCCCCGAGGAGAGTTCCGGCATGGACGCGATCTGGCTCACCGGCGCCGAATGGCTCGCCGTGCTGCGTATCGGACTCGGCCTGTGGTGGCTGGAGAGCTGGCGGCACAAGGACAAGAAGGGCTGGTTCGAACGCGGTACGGGTATCGCGTGGGCGTCGGACGTCGCCGCGAAACACCGCTGGCCGGTGGTGCGTAGCGGCTTCGATCGGGTCGTCGCGCCGCGCCCCCGCGCCATGGCGTACGTCGTCGTGTACGCCGAACTCGCCCTCGGCCTCGGCCTCGTACTGGGCTTCCTCACCCCGGTCGCCCTCGTCGGCGGCCTCCTCCTCAACCTCCTCTATCTCGTCCTGATGATCCACGACTGGGCCGAGCAGGGGCAGAACGCGATGATGGCGCTCATCTCGGTCGTCGCGCTGTTCGCGATGTCCTGGCAGACGTGGTCCGTGGACAACGCGATCGGACTGTTCGGATGAGTCCGAACAACTCGGCTGAGATCCGTTACGACGTGCCCGAGCCCGATGCCTTCACGCGCCCGTACTGGGAGGCCGCCGCCGAGGGCCGGCTGCTGGTGCGGCGGTGCGGGGCGTGCGGGCGGGCGCATCACTATCCGCGCGAGTTCTGCCCGTTCTGTTGGAGTGAGCACGGGAGGTGGGAGCGGGCGAGCGGCCGGGCGACGCTCTATACGTGGTCCGTCGTGTACCGCAATGACCTGCCGCCGTTCGGGGACCGTACGCCGTATGTGGCGGCCGTGGTCGACCTGGCGGAGGGGCCGAGGATGATGACGGAGGTGGTGGACGGCGCCCCGGAGACCGCCCCGGACCTGCTGGAAACCGCCTGGGACCTGGAGGTGGGGATGGATCTGGAGGTCGCCTTCCGTACCGTCGCCGACGGTCTCGCGGTACCGGTGTTCCGCCCGCTGGGAACCGACGGACATGTACGTGTTCAATGAAACGATGACGACGCACTCGCTGACCGACGCCGAGATACGGGGCCAGGGCCTCCACCTCCGCCCCTGGCGGGCCGACGACCCGGTGGACGCCGACGCCTGGCTGCGCGGCCTGATCGATCCGGAATTCCGCCGCTGGAACACCCCGCTGAGACAGGTGGACGACCTCGCGGACGCGTACGAGTCGCTGCGGGCGCGCGTCAAGAGCGCGGAGACGGGCAGGGTCGCCTCCTTCTGCGTCACGGACGCCGACACCGGCACGATCCTCGGGCACATCGGCCTCAACGAGATCGACCAGAACATGCGACTGGCCCGCGTCGGCTACTGGATCCTGCCGGAGGCCCGGGGGAGGCGGGTCGCGGGCCGCGCGCTCGACCTGGTCAGCGGGTGGGCCTTCACCGAGCTGACGCTGTTCCGTATCGAACTCGGACACGCGCTCGGCCATGACGTGTCGTGCCGGATCGCGGAGCGCTGCGGGTACCGGTACGAGGGGACGCTGCGGGGGGCGATGCCCGAGGCGGGGCGGTGGGATCAGTTCCGGGACGCGCATCTGCACGCCCGACTCGCCACGGACCCGGAACCGGAGCCGTACGAGGTGCCGTAGCGGGCGAAATCAGTGGGCGAAATCAGTGGGCGGAAAGTGGGTGAGCGAAAAAAAAGGGGTGCCCGTGAGGGCCGCCGCTTGATACCTCGTACCCCATGACAGTCCCCATCACGGATACGCCCGGCTGGCACCTCACCCACGACCTGGACCGCTTCCTCGACCGCGCGGGCCCGCACCTGCGCTCCACCCCCGCCCCGCACACCGTGCTGCTGAGCGTCACGGACGCCCTGCGCCGCAGCGGACTTCAGGCGTACGGGGACGAGCCGCCGGTGTTCGGGACGCTGGTCGGCGAGGGCGGCACCGTCACGGGGGCGTGGGTGCGGACGCCCCCGCGCCGGCTGCTGCTCGGTACGGTGCCGGAGGACGCGGTGGAATCACTCGCGGCGACCCTGGCGGACGACCAGGCCACGGCGGGGCTCTCGGGAGTGACCGGCCGCCGCCCCACGGTCGACGCCTTCGCCACCGCCTGGCACACCCGTACCCACACCCGTACCCGCACCAGCACCGGCGCCCACCCCACCCCCCTCCGCGCCGAACGCCTCTACCGCCTCGACACCCTCACGCCGCCCGACCCCGCCCCACCGGGCACCCCGCGCCCCGCCATCGAGGCCGACCGGGACCTGCTGCGCCGCTGGCACGTCGCCTTCGCGCGCGACATCGGTGAACGGAACCTGATGGATTCGGACACCTGGGTCGACTCCCGGCTCATGTACGCCGGCCTCACCCTCTGGGAGGTGGACGGCACCCCGGTCGCCCTGGCGGGCGTGACGCGGCGCATCGCGGGCCAGGTCCGCGTAGCCCCGGTCTACACCCCGCCCGACCAACGCCGACGCGGGTACGCGGCGGCGGTGACGGCGGAGGTCTCGCGGGCCGCGCGGGACGGGGGAGCGGACGAGGTCCTGCTCTTCACGGACCTCGGCAACCCGACGAGCAACAGCGTGTACCAGCGCATCGGTTACCGCCCGATGGGCGACTTCGCGACGTACGACTTCACGGCCACAGCAACTCCTTGACCCAAGTGCCCTGTGCGCCTTGTCGGCTGTCCCTCCGGTACCGCAGCCGCACATGTCGTCGTCGCTCGTCGCCCTGGAAGAACTCGACCTCGTCCGGGGCGAGGGTGTAGACGGTCCAGGAGGGGACGGGGGTACGGGGTTCGCGCCCGGCCCGTTCCCAGGCGAGGTCGGATACGCGGGCCAGCTCGTCCGCGTCTCCGAGAACGTCACTTTGCCGGCCGACGAGGGCGGCGGCGAGAGCTCCCGTGGACCGGGCGTGCAAGTCGCCCTGACTCTCGGCTTCGGACGCCGGGACGACTGGCCCCCGTACCCGTACCTGCCGTCCGAGCGCGGGCCAGTAGAAACCGAGCGCCGCGTACGGGCGTTCCGCGAGTTGCCGACCCTTCCGGCTGACGGCGTGCGTCGCGAACTGCCAGCCGCGCCGGTCGGCGCCGTGCAGCATCACGTACCGCACATCGGGCAGCCCGTCCGCGCCGGCGGTCGCCAGTGACATCACGTGCGGCTCGACCTGCCCGGCGGCCACGGCGTCCGCGAACCACGACTCGAACAGGGGTACGGGGTCGGTCGGGGCGGATTCCGGGTCGAAGTCGGGCAGGTCGACGTCCCAGACGCGGAGGGTGCGCAGGAGGGCGGGAAGGCCGGTGGGGGTTTCGGATTCCATGGGGCGAGTATCACGAAGGATCACGGCGTATCGCGCGACTTGCGTGACTTGCGGAACACGGCGTCCAGTTCCGCCTTGAGCAGCCGGTACTCGACCGACTCCCGGATCGCGTCCGCCGCCGGATCGGCCAGTTCGAAGCTGTGCGCTCCGGGGTGCCGGGTGAACAGGGTGCAGGCTTCGTCGTACGGGATGGGCCGACCGTTGTCGGCGGGGCAGTCCGGCAGTACCGCGACCCAGCCGGGTTCGCACCCGTCCGTCCAGTGCACCCAGACCTCCCCGCGCGCGGAGCCGTCCAACTGCCAGACGAGATCGATGTGTTGACCGGTGGCGTGCTCCTCGATCTCACACCGGAGAAAGGTCTCGACGTCGAGCGGATTACCGCCGGACAGCGGAAGGGACCGCAGCATCATGGCGACGAGTCGTAAAGGCATGAGCGCCTGCGCCCCGCATACACGACGGTGAGTGGTCATTCCTCAATTTCCCTTACGGCTACGGGTGTTGGCCTCGGCGACGGCTTCGCTGAGGGCGTCGGAAAGGGGGGCGGGTCTGAGGTTCGAGGGCGCGGCGTCCCACTCGACACCGCCGTTCAGTGGCCGGAGCTGATAGCAGCCGCCGACCCGGTCCATGACGCGTCCGGTGCGACCGTTCGAGACGTCGCTCACGATTTCACCGAACAGGGGCTCGAATGGGTGGCGCGGTGGGGTCTCGGATTTCTCCGGCACGGCAGGGAACTCCCTTCTACGCTGGGTGAGCTGGGATGTTCAGCCTGCGACCGGCTGTGCGTCCTGCGGAAGGGTTTTCTTATCCAACCTGCACGTTGGGCTGCGCGGCATATGCGGATGCGGCTGACGTGCGGGAACGGGAGCAGGGCCGGAATTTTCAGAGCCGTGGTGGAGGAGGCAAAGAGTGGTCGAACAGAGCGAGGGTGACGGCAGGGTGAGCAATCCCCGACAGGAATTCGGGGAGGCGCTTCGGGACGCCAGGGAGTTACGTCCGGCGGGGAAGTGGACCCAGGCCCAACTGGCTCGGGAGGTAAGGACGTCCAGCTCCACGATTTCCCGAATCGAGAGCGGCGGCGACTTCCCGATCCCACCTCATCTACCGGCGGGGTTCGATCGAGTATTCGGTACGGAGGGGAAGTTCAAAGAGATTTACGGGCGGATCCAGGCCGAGGGGCATCCGGCGCGAGTGCGAAAGCGGATGAAGCTGGAGCCGGACATGGTAGCCATCGCTGAGTGGTCGTCGAGTGTGGTGCCGGGCCTTCTCCAGACGCCCGAGTACGCTCGCACTCTGTTCCGGAAGGCCAATCCCCGTCCCAGTGAGGAAGAGATCGCGGCCATGGTGCGATTCCGGATCGCCCGGCAGAAAATCCTCCAGCGGAGTGTGCCAACCGTCTTGTCCGTCGTGATCTGCGAGTCGGTGATCAGGCGCACTGTTGGGGGCCCGGACGTGATGCGGGAGCAGTTGGTTGCGTTGCTCTCGCACGGAAAGCGCCCCACGAGCCTGATCCAGGTGCTGCCCTTGAACGCGGGCTGCCACAGTCTGATGGCCGGTCCCCTGTCGGTCCTGACGCCCCGCACCGGTCCTGTAGTTGTGTACACGGAGGGAATCAAGTCGAGCGCGATCATCGAAGATCCCGAGACGGCGAGATATCTGAGCCGGTCCTACGATGTGCTCACGGCGCTGGCACTCTCACCTGACGCATCCGCAGAACTCATCCGCAATGTTATGGAGACACTGTGACCTCCCATGGCTCCGTCGACTGGGTCAAGTCGAGCTACAGCGACGAAGAGGGCGCCAACTGCCTGGAATGGGCTCCGTCCCACGCGCACGGAACCGTCCCCATCCGCGACAGCAAGACCCCGTACGAGCCCTCGCTAACCTTCAACGCCTCGGCCTGGTCGAAGTTCATCGAGGGCATCAAGGGCGACGGGCCGCGCTGAACATGACCCCCCTCCCTGAACGGGAACTACTGTCGCGGGCATGGTCGAACACGATGCCCTGAGTGCCACCCGCGAGTCCTACGACGCCGCCGCCCCCACCTACGCGGAACTGTTCCGCGACTCGCTGCGTGACAGTCCCCTGGACCGCGCGATCCTGGGCGCCTTCGCCGAGGTCGTACGTGCGAGGGGGGACGGGGTCGGAGGCGGTCAGGTCGCGGACCTGGGGTGTGGGCCCGGCTATGTCACTGCCTATCTGGGTGAGTTGGGGCTGGCGGCGTTTGGTGTTGATGCCTCTTCCGCGATGGTCGAGTTGGCTCGACAGGACCACCCGGGTCTGCGATTCGACGTGGGCTCGATGGCCGCGTTGGACATCGCTGACGGCGTGCTAGACGGCGTACTCTCGCGGTGGTCCGTCATCCACACTCCGCCGCCGGAACTCCCTGTCATCCTGGGGGAGTTCCACCGTGTGCTGGCACCTGGCGGCCACCTTCTGATCGGCTTTTCGGCGAGCGAGGGTCCGTCTCATCCGACGCAGGTCTTCGATCACGCGGTCGCGCCGGCCTACCGGTGGTGGCCTGATCACCTGGCCGCGATGCTGAGCGAGTCCGGGCTGGCGGAGGTGGCCCGGATGGTGCGCGAACCGCAGCCCACCGACCGGCGGCAGTTCAAGGAGATCCACCTGCTCGCCCGCAAAGCCGCCTAGCACTCTGCTGTAGAACGTGACCTTCCTCGTGGCTTGGGTGGGTCGGCTTGATCAGTCACCTGTCGGCTACGGTGCAGGCCATGGACAGCCGCGTGTACGTGCCCTGGTTCTCAGTAGGAGAAGCCGACAAGGACGGGTTCGAGACGCTGGATGGCGCACGGCGCAGGTTCGTGTCCGTCCTGCGTGAGCGCGCCGTCACCTGGCCGTGCGACCCGGACGACACCCTTGTCCTCCGCCCCGAGGAGACAGGGTTCGCGCATCTGCTGGCCCTGCTCTGTGCGGTGACGCCGGGAACCAATGTCACTTCCCATGTCTTCGGTGCGTTCTTCGACGGGCAGGGCGTGCTCGGCACCGAACTCCACGACCAGATGCACATTCCTCTCCAGGGGTCTGTGGTGGGGATACTCCGCGTGGCCGGTTCACCTGGTCGATGCGCGGAACTGACTGCGGACTGGTTCGAACGCATCCTGCGGGGCCAGGCCGGCAACTTGGCCGCCCCAACGTCGTGATCTTCAATGCCGAGTTGCGGCTTGTCGCCGCTAATGACAGACGCGTGATCGTCCCTGATGGCGGCTCCATGGTGGCGGCTCATACCGGTCAGCGCGTGTGGCGGCGTACCGCGTCGAGGAGTTGGTCGATGTCGTCCGCGCTGTGCGAGAAGGCGGTGACGAAGCGGACGATCCCCGGTTCCCACCGGTCGTGGTAGAAGGCGTACCCCTCGGCGAGGAGTCCCTCCGTGACCTGCGGGGGCAGGCGGCAGAAGAGGATGTTGGCCTGCGGGGTGGCCAGAAGGCCCGTACCGGGGATGGCCTTGAGTCCGTCGCCGAGCCGGGAGGCCATGGCGTTGGCCTGGCGGGCGTTGCGCAGCCACAGGCCATCGGTGAGGTACGCGTCGAGCTGGGCCGTCTGGAACCGCATTTTGGCGGCGAGTTGGCCCGCGCGTTTGGTGCGGAAGGCGAGTTCGGTGGCGAGTGCGGAGTCGAAGCAGACGATGGCGTCGGCGGTCATCGCGCCGTTCTTGGTGGCGCCGAAGGACAGGACGTCGATTCCGGCTTTCCAGGTCATCTCGGCCGGGGTGGCGCCGAGATGGTCGAGGGCGTTGGCGAAGCGGGCGCCGTCCATGTGAACGCGTAGCCCCGCGTCCTTGGCGATGGCGGACAGGCGGCGGATCTCCTCCAGGGTGTGGACGCTGCCGCTCTCGGTGGCCTGGCTGATGCTGACGGCGGACGGCTGCACGGTGTGCACGTCACCGGCCCTTCGGCGGACCGCCACCCGCAACGCGTCGGGGTCGATCTTGCTGTCGGGACCCGGTACACCGACGAGTTTGGCGCCGTTGGTGAAGAACTCCGGGGCGCCGCATTCGTCGTGGTTGATGTGGCTGTCGGGGTGCGAGAGCACGCTGCCCCAGGGTGGGGTGAGGGCGGCCAGGCTCAGGCCGTTGGCGGCGGAGCCGGTGGAGACCGGGAAGACATCGACGTCCCGCTCGAAGATCTCGTTCAGCTTGTGGCGGGCCCTGTCGGTGAAGGGGTCGTTGCCGTAGGGCAGGACGTGTCCGGTGGCGGCGTCGGTGACGGCCTGGGCTATCTGCGGGGATGCGCCGGCCATGTTGTCGCTGATGAAGGCGCGGCTGGCGGGGGTGGCGGGGGTGGTGGCGATGTGGGTGACGCTGGTGCCCATGAGGGGTGTTCCTTGGTCTCAGGCTCAGGTGTTGATGACGCGGGGGTTGATGACTCAGGGGGTTGCGGCTGAGGTGCTGATGGCTGAGTTGCTGATGACTCAGGTGCTGATGGGGGAGGCGAAGACGACGGTGATGTCCACTTCGTCGGCGCCGGTGCGGTAGAAGTGCGGGGCGTCTCCGGCGAAGGCGAGCATGTCGCCGGGGCCGAGATCCTGCGGGGCGTCGACGGGGCCGGCGGTGACATACCCGGTGGCGATGAGCAGGTGCTCGATCGTGCCGGTGGCGTGCGGGACGCCGGGCAACTCCGTCTCGGGCGGAATGCGCAACCGCCAGATCTCCAGACTGTTGCCGCTACTGATACGGCGCAGAAGTTCCCGGGACACCTCACCGGGCTCGACGTCCGTACCCGGCCGGAAGACCGGCCCGGTGTCGGCGTCACGCGCGAGCAGGTCGGCGATCGGGATGCGCAGGGCGACGGCGATCGCGTCGAGGGTGTCGATCGTCGGATTGCCGTTGCCGGATTCCAGTTGGGACAACGTGGCCTTGCTCAGTCCGGCGCGGCGGGCCATTTCCGCGGCGCTTATGCCGCGCTGCTGCCGACGCAGGCGGATCTTCGCGCCGACGGCGGCGGCGGTACTGCTGACGGGTCGGCGGCCGGACGGCGGGGGCGCCATCAGAGAGACCAGTACCGGATTGAATGAACCATACGTTCACTATATCGAACTGCCTCATCCTGTCGTGCCCGACGGACTGCTCCAGCTTCCTTCGCTGCCTTCGCTACCTGGCAGGGTGATGTGGACAACCAGTGGGCCGGTAGCCTCCGGCCATGAGTGATCAATCGGTCCCCGTCAGGAACGCCATCAGCCCGGCCGAGGGAACCGCTGGGTACGCCGAGGCGGCGGATGCGCTGGCCGTCCAGTACGAGGAGGTCACTTTCGGCGAAGTCCACCGCGACGTGCTGAAGCTGGTCCCTGCCGAGCCCGGACGCATCCTCGATGTGGGTGCGGGGACCGGGCGCGATGCTGCCGCGCTGGCGGCCCGTGGACACAGGGTCGTGGCTGTCGAGCCGACTGCGGAGCTGCGCGCGCATGGCCAACGCATCCATGCGGACAGCGGGATTGATTGGGTCGACGACGTTCTTCCGGACTTGACGCTGAGCCGGCACGCAGGCCGGTTCGAAGCGGTCTTCGCCACGGCGGTGTGGATGCATTTGGACGCCGAGGAACGCGAACGCGCCATGGCCCGGATCGCCGCGTTGCTGCTGCCTGGCGGCCGGTTCTTCGTCAATCTGCGCCACGGCCCTGTGCCCGATGGCCGCCACATGTTCGACGTGTCCCCGGCCGAGACGACCGAACTGGGCGCCGCGTACGGCCTGCGGACGGTCCACCGCAGTGAGCGTCCCGATCTTCACGGCCGCGACAGCGTCCGGTGGAGCTGTCTCGTGCTTCAGACGAAGGACACGGACAGCTCCGCCAACTGAACGCGAACTCCTGATGGCGCCCTTCCGCGCGGCCAGCTGGTGGAGAACCCCGCTCCTGCGGCTGGTGCTGAACCGGACGGATTCCCCTCCCGAGATGGCCAGATCCATGCGCCCCTGGCTAGGCCGGCCACTTCTTGGGCACCAACCGGTCGAGCCACGGGCAGACTTGCCAGAACAGGGGCGAGAGGGGGTACGGCCGTGGTCACGTTGCCTACTCCGGAGTCAGCGCTCAAGCGAGCCCGGCTCGCCCGGAACATGACACTGGAGGAAGCGGCCGACGCGTTGAACGGGATCACCGGTGGCGCTGCCGACGCGAGTCTCTTGAGCGCGTGGGAGTCCGGTCGGCGCCGCACGGGGACCAGGAACCGCGCCGGGCTCTGTCGCCTCTACCGAGACAGGCCGGAGGTGCTGTTCGCCCATCAGGACGGTGCGGCGACCAGTGCCCTGGAGAACTCGGGCACCGCCGTCGTCGTCAAGGTATTGACCCGCTGGGCCGATCTGGTCGAGGCGATGGTCGATGTCGTGACCGGTGCCCGTGAACAATTGGTCGTCACAGGCAGTCGTAGCCGCGAAGGGGCGTATCTCGCGGCGATCGAGGAGGCGGTGACGCGGCAGCCGGACCTGGTGCACTACCGAGTGCTGTACGGCATTCCCCGTCACAGTGCCCTTGCCGACCACCTCGTGCGGCTGCTGGAACTGCGCGACCCGTCGGCGCGCCGCAACGGCGTGAAGACGCTCCACGTCGGCCTGGTCGACTCGCCGGAAGCCCTGGAGCGTTTCTTCGTGGCTTCGGAGACCGCGGCAGTCGTTCCACTGCCCAGCTTTCATGGTGCGGAGGGATTCGACTGCGGTGTCCTCCTCAGCCGTGAGGCTGCGGCGGGCCTGGTCCACCATGGTCGGGAGGCATGCGCGTCGGCACGGCCCCTGGAGACCGTCCAGGCGATCCGCGCCCTGCCGGTACGGTCCACCTGACAGGTAGCGGGGAGAAGCGTGAGCGACAGCATTCAGTGGGCCACCGAGGCCCGGTCGGCGTCCGTAGTCGCGCTGGCCCAGCAGTTGATCAGGCAGCCGAGCCGGGCCGGGATCGACGAGTACGGACCCGTCCTGTCCGTACTGGAGACGTGGCTCGCCGAAAATGGGCTGCCGCACCGTCGCCTGCACGACGACTCGGGGCGGGCGGTGGGGCTGCTCGTGGAGATCACCGGCGGTCGGCCAGGCCCTTGGTGGACGCTGGATGCCTGTGTGGACACCGCGCCCTTCGGTGACGAATCCGCCTGGTCGTTCCCGCCGGTCTGCGGGGACGTCACGGACGGCTGGCTCCTGGGCCGAGGCGCCGCCGACTCCAAGCTCGCGGCGTCGATGTTCTGCCACATTGCCGCCGACCTGCAAGAACACGCCGAAACCCTGCATGGCGGGCTCGCCGTCCTGCTCGACGTCGATGAACACACGGGAGGCTTCGGCGGTGCCCGCGCCTACCTCGCCGACCCCGGGGCCGCCCGTCCCGCCGGAGTGCTCATCGGCTACCCGGGACTTGACGAGATCGTGGTCGGCGGCCGTGGCCTGTGGCGGGCCTCCATCGCGGTGCACGCTCCGTCTGGCCACTCCGGCTCCCGCCACACTGTGGTGGGAGCGATCTCCCGTGCCGCTCACCTCGTGCGCCTGCTGGACGCCGCCGAACTGCCAGGCGTCGACCACGACTCAGGGTTCCCCCTGCCACCGAAACTGTCCGTGACGTCCATCCACGGTGGCCAAGGGTTCTCGGTGACTCCGGACCTGTGTGAGCTGAACGTCGACGTACGCACCACCCCCGCATTCGACGCGGATCACGCCGAGATCCTGGTACGAAAGGCCGTCGCCGAACTGGATGCCGAGTTGCCCGTCCCCCGCCCGACCAAGGTCACCCCGGTGTCGAGTTGGCCCCCGTTCCGCCTCCAGGAACACCAGCAGCCGGCCGGAGCGCTGCTACGCGCCGCCGCGGCGGCCGGGCTCTCCGTACGCGCCAAGACCGCTGGCCCGTCGAACATCGGCAACCTGCTCGCGGCCGAGGGCATCCCGGCGACCGCCGGGTTCGGCCTGGCGTACGAGGGCCTGCACGGCGTGGACGAACGAGCCCGGATCGCGGAACTGCCGCAGGTCCACGCCGTCTACCAACAGGCTGTCCGCGACCTTCTCCAGCCGGGCTGAGCCTCCCAGTCGCGTCCCACTTACCTCCCACCTCCGCTCCCAAAAACGTCCCGACTCCGTCTCTGGGAACCGGTCGGCGATCCCGGTGTCATGGAGACAGTTGCACCATTCACGACGGTGCATATGAGAGCAGGAGGACGCACATGGACCATCAGAACGACCTCACGACGTGCTCGGAGAGCGCGGAGGACGGCAGCACTCTGCCGCTCGTGATCGACCTGGGTGACGCGGTCAGCCTGACGCAGGGCAGCACCAGCAGCAGCGTCGAGTCCAAGCAGACCCCGTACAGCTGACCCTTAGGGCGGCGGTCTCCCCGGCGGAGGCCGTCGCCCGGTCGATTCGCCCAGGAACGGAGGGAGTTGAAGGTGCGGTGGTTCGGGGGAAGTGTGTCAGCAGGAAGAGCGGCGATTCCGGTCGGCGCACGGATGGTGTGGAGTGATCCGCCCTTGTGGACGGCTGGTCCCTGGCCGGACCGGCTGGTGCGGACGCGGGACGGCGAGGGAGCCCGGATCACCGTCTTCGGCACCTGCTCGGCCCAGCACGCCGATCTCGGCGAAGCCCTCACGGCCCGGAACCTCGCCTCTACGGTGGGCGATTGGGCCGGTACGTACACGGTCGTCCGGCTTCAATCGTCAGGTGATGTCGAGATCATTACCGACGCCGCCTCGGCCTGTCCGCTGTACATGGTCCGGACGTCCGGCGGCGTGGTCTGGGGTTCGAGTTCGTTCGCCCTGTCGAGCCTGACCCGTAGCCGTGTCGATGCCGACTGGCTGGCCTCATATCTGTGCGACCGCCAGATGCCCCGGGCGGATCGCAGTGCATGGACGGGGGTTGTGCCCATTCCGCCGGGGCACTGCCTGACCCTGGCCGCAGGGACGGGTGCAGCGTCCGCGTCCGAGTGGTGGGTTCCTGCGGCGAGGTCGTACGAACAAGCCCTGCTCGTGGTGCGCCGCACCTTGACCGAAGGGGTGCGGACCCGAGTTGAAGGGGTCACGGCCTCGGCGGACCTCGCGGGGACGGACTCCACGACGCTCGCCGTCATCGCGGCACGGTACGGACCGGTCGCGACGACAACTCTGCATCCCGAGGACGTCACGGAGGGCGGCGACCTGACCTATGCCCGTGCCCTCACCATCCCGTCCCTCAGCCGCACCTACTTTCCCCTCGGGCCCCGCCACCTTCCCTTTGCTCCTGGCCGCGATCGGCTGCCGGTGACCGACGAACCTGCGCCGTCTACTCCTCTGTGGTCCCTGTTTTCCGAGCAGTTGAGAGCCGTTGCCAGAACCGGCACGGTGTGTCACCTGACGGGGGACGGTGGCGACAACCTCTTCCTTCCCCCGCCCACTCACCTTGCCGACCTCGCACGCCACGGTCGTCTGATCCGCACTACCGCCGACGCCCACGCGTGGGCAAGGCTGCGGAGAACCAGCCCCTGGCCGGTCATTCGCTCAGCCTTGCGAGGTGACGCCCACAGGCTGGCTCGCCCCTGGCTCGCCACGCCCCCGTGGGCCGCCGCCCCGGCTGTGACCGCAGGGACGGGCCGGAATGCGGACGCGGTGCTCGTGGCGGATGTCCGAGGGGCTGCCCGGCTCGCCCACGCCGACATCCAACTCGCTGAGACCCTGGGTGTCGACCTGCACAACCCGTACTTCGACGGAGCCCTGCTGGAGGCGGTCGTCTCCGTACCGTCCTGGCAACGGTTCTCGGCTCGCCGGTACAAGCCGGTGCTCATCGACGCGGTAGGTGACCTGCTGCCGCCGTCCCACCGTGGCCGCGCCGCGAAGGGCGTCTTCGCCGCAGACTTCCACCACGGAGTACGGTCCCACCTCGCGCGCGTCCTCTCGATGGCCGATGGCCGACTGGCTGCGATGGGACTGATCGAACCGGCGCCTCTCCAGGCCGCGATACGCGCGGTCGCACTCGGCGCGGACACTGTCTGGCCCTCACTGTTGACCGTTCTGGGCGCCGAGATGTGGCTGGAGTCCGTCGAGGGCGCCCCGGCCACGGTCTGGGAGCGGCAACGGAGGCTGAACGATGACCGGTGCTGATCAGGTATCCGTCCGAACACCGAACGCCCTCGTCACAGTCGACTACCGCACCGGAAACACCACACTGCGCGCCCTCGTCCGGGACTCGGATTCCGCACCGCCCGGTAGCGTGGTGCGGCATGACGGCTCTGCCTTCTCATGGGGGACGCTCGAAGTCCCCACGGTTCTACCGCGTCCGCATCCGGTGCCGCTCCGGTGGCTGCTGGGTGCGGTGCCTGCCATCGTCGTGACCCTCGCCGTCAAGGCGGTGGGGACCCGGCGGAGAAGGTTCGCCCGTGTGGTGCGGCTCGCCGGCATAGGCCGCTCACTCCCTCCTGCGTCCGACACACAGACCCTGCTCGCCGTGCGCGCCGTGCGCCTTGTCTCCGCGGTGGTTCCCGCCCGTTGGGCCTGCCTGGAGCAGTCCACCGCAGCGGCGGTCCTCCTGGCCCTGGCCGGGCGGCGCGGGGAGTGGCGTCACGGTGTCGCCACGGACCCGGTACGGCTGCATGCCTGGATGGCCGGCCGTGCCGGGCATCCCGTCGCCGAGCCCGCCGATACCGCTCACTACACCCCGACGTGCACACCAGACGGCCCTGTCCGCGCCCAGCGGTGAGGCATGACCAAGGATCGACCCATGACCCACAACCCTCCGCACCCGCTCCTCACCTCCGACCGCCTCGGTCTCGCGCAGCCGCGTCGCGAGATGCTGGCCGAGTACCACCGGTGGGAGAACGACCCCGGCACCTTGCTCGGCTACGGCAATCAGTTTCCTCAGTCCTGGGAGGTCCGGGAGGCGGGCTGGGAGGGGCAGCGGGGCAATCACCACTACGCGCAGTTCGAGGTTGTCCGTTTGGAGGACCTGGCCCCGGTCGGAATGACCGTGCTGAGCGTCAACCCATTCGTCCGCACCGCCGAGTTCGTGATGCTCCTCGCCCCGGAGCAGCGGGGGAAGGGATACGCGGCCGAGGCAGCCCGCCTCACCCTCGACTGGGGGTTCCACCTCGGGGCGTTGCGCATGGTCTGGCTGAAGGTGCTGGCGCCGAACGCCGCCGGGATCGCCGCCTACGAGAAAGCCGGGTTCCGTACCGCCGGGCGGCTTCGGCAGGCGGGCTATTGGCTCGGGCAGCCCGTCGACGAACTGCTCATGGACGCCGTCCCGGCCGAGTTCCAGGGTTCCTCGGCGGTCGGAGGGGCTGGGGCCTAGAGGTGGGGCGTGTTCGCGGCGGTTGGTCCTCGGAGTAGAGCCGTCGCCTCGTTTGCCAGTGGGCCGGCGGGGCGGGTGCGGAGGTCCAGGGTGGGGCCGGGGATGGAGACGGCGTGGGTGGCCAGGAGGGTCATCAGGGGCCAGATCAGGTCGGGGCGGTTCGTGAGCGAGTGCTCCTCGCCGTCCAAAGAGATGACCTTTGCCGGGGTGACGCCCGCCAGGAGGTTGGTGCGGGCCCAGTCGATCACGAAGGAGCGGCCGTTCGGGGCGACTTGGAGGACGATTTCGTGGGTCCGGTGCAGGACCGCGAGGTAGTTCATCGGGAGCGTGAGGCGTCGCTCGGCGAGGAAGGGAGGGCTGCCGTGCGTCGGTTCGACCCGCAACACCGTGTCCAGGACCGGGCCGTGCGTCTGGAAGGTGCACGTACCCCGTAGTTCGAGGAACCGGCCGCGTGCCAGGTGGCCGCCCCGCCGCACCCACCGGCGGCTGACACGGCCGAACTCACCTTTCTCGCCCGGTAGTTCGTCCACGATCCAGCGGGCCTCCTCGCCCGGCTCCGTGATCGGCGCGCGGTCCGCCGGAAGGGCGCGGGCCCGTTCCGCCAGAGCCCCGTACCGGGCCGCCGTCTCCGCGTCCAGGCGCCGCAGGTCGATCGCGTCGGCGGTCATCGGGATACCTCCGGCCGGCCCCGTACCCCGCATTCCTTCCAGGAGGAGGTCCGGGCGTCCGGTCAGTTCCGTGCGCTGTCCGTCGAGGCCGATCACCTTGAAGGCGCGTACGCCCGACAGCATGAGACTGCGCGGCCACCGGACCATGGCCTTCCCCGGGTCCGCCGGGTCGACGTTGACCACCAGGCGGCCCGCCGTCACCGCCGCCAGGCACAGCGACGGCACCAGCCGGTCGTCCGTCGTCTCGAACCCCGCCACGCCGTCGGTCTCGTGCACCCGCAGCGTCAGCCGCACCCGGGCCGTGAACTCCGCCGGGGCGTAGTTGCCCCCATAGGTCGTGAACGTGGCCTCGTTGTCCGGGTCGTAGCTGACCAAGGTGGCCTTCACGACGTCCGCCCGTGCCACCCGCGCGCCGTCCGTCGCCGCCGAGGAGCGGGGGACCAGCATGACGAAGGTGTCGTCGTCGTAGGTTTCGGCGCCGTCGGCCAGGCGGTTCCTGAGGGTGATGCCGGGGAAGTCCTCCCGCGCCGCCTTGAGGGCGACGAACGGTATCGGCACCGTGATGGCGAGGCCGATACCGATCGCGGGTCCCACGAAGGTGAACTCGGCACCGTCGCGCCAGGCCATGTAGCCGACGACGAGGCAGACCGGGCCCATGAAGGTGAAACAGATCAGCACGAAGATGAGCTTGCCGATGAACACTCCGGCAAAACTGCGCACGGTCCCGCCTCCAGTCGCCGACTTCCCGAGGTACGGGACGCCGGACCGGTGCCGAAGGGTTCCCTGCCCCAGGTCCCGTCAGCTCCGCCCCAGTACGACTGTCCCGGACGAACAGAACCATCCTCCGGTCCCGGACGCCACCGCCAGTTCCGGAAGGCGGCCCCCCGCCTTCCGTACCTGCCCCTCACCGCCCTCGCCCCGGAGCTGCCGTACCGCCTCCACCAGCAGGAACAGTCCCCGCATCCCGGGATGTTGGGCCGAGAGACCGCCGCCGTCCGTGTTCGTCGGCAACCCGCCGTCCCGCAGCAGCCGCCCCTTCGCCACGAACTCCCCGCCCTCGCCCTTGCCGCAGAAGCCCAGATCCTCCAGCGTGACCAAGGTCATGTAGGTGAAGGCGTCGTAGATCTCCGCGACGTCGATCTCCGAGGGCCGGACCCCGGCCCGTTCGAACGCCAGCCGTCCGCTCACCGCCGCCGGCGAGACCGTGAAGTCGTCCCACTCGGACATCGTCGTGTGCGAGACGTGCTCCCCGGTACCGAGGACCCACACCGGCGCCTTCGCGCAGTCCCGTACCAGGTCCTCCGCGACCAGCAGGACCGCCGCGCCCCCGTCGGACCGTATGCAGCAGTGCAGCTTGGTGAACGGGTCGGCGATCATCGGGCCCGACAGCACCTCGTCGACCGTGACCGGCGTGCGGAACATCGCGTCCGGATTGTGTGCCGCGTTAGCCCGCGCCTGCACCGCGACCTCCGCCAACTGCTCAAGCGTGGTGCCGTACTGGTGCATATGGCGCCGGGCCGCCATCGCGTACTTGGCGATCAGCGTGTGCCCGTACGGGACCTCGAACTGGAGGGGGCCGCGCGCGCCGAAGGACAGGTTCGACGTACGCCGCCCCGCCCTGATGTCGGCGCGGGCCGTCGAGCCGTAGACGAGGAGTACCGCCCGCGCGTGGCCCGCCGCGATCGCGTCCGCCGCATGGGCCGCCATCACCTCCCACGTCGAGCCGCCCACCGACGTCGAGTCCACCCAGCGGGGCGCGAGGCCCAGGTACTCCGCGACCTCCACGGGCGCCAGCGTGCCGAGTCCCGCCGACGCGATGCCGTCCACCACCTCGCGTTTGAGTCCCGCGTCCGCGAGCGCGCGGCGGGCCGCCTGGGCGTGCAGCGCGTACGGCGTCGCGTCGTCCACCCGCCCGCAGTCCGAGAGCGCGACCCCCACCACGGCCACCCTGCGATGCCTTGAAGTCATAAATCTGACGGTACATCAGATAGATTTGGATCGGATGCGTCAGATCCGGGCGCCGGCCCGCAACTGACCATCGGCTGATCGACAGTTGGTGGAGGCGTCCCACCCGAGGAGCCCCGACCTCTGTGCATCTCCGCCCCCGCGCCCTAATATGACGCGCCGTCAGATCAACGGAGACCGGCCGGTCGCCGGAAGGGGAGCCCATGGACGCCACCTTCACCGCCGAACAGGACGAGATCCGCCGCACCCTGCGGGAGTTCGTCGCCAAACGCAGCGGCCCCGACGAGGGCAGGGCCGCCGTCCGTACCCCCGCCGGATACGACACCGCCCTGTGGGCCACCCTCTCCGGACAGCTCGGTCTGCCGGGCCTCGCCCTTCCGGAGGCGTACGGGGGCGTCGGTTGCACGGTCACCGAACTCGCCCTCGCCTGCGAGGAGTCGGGCCGCGCCCTCGTACCGTCCCCGCTGTTCGCGACGGCCGCGCTCGCCGCGCCGCTGATCCTCGCCCTCGGTACCGAGCCGCAGCGCGCCGCGCTTCTGCCGCCACTCGCGCGCGGTGAGTCGACCGCCACGCTCGCCGTCCCCGGCACGGGACTCGCCACCGCGCTCGGCCTCACCGGCGACAACCACGGCGACTGGGCGGGCGGGGGGCGTTCCGGCGGCGTTCAGGCCACCCTCGCGGACGGGACCTGGCGGCTCTACGGTCAGGCCGACCAGGTTCTCGACGGCCACAGTGCGGGGCTCCTCCTGGTCGCCGCGCACACCGGCGGCTTCGCCCGTTCCCGCATTCTCCTGTTCCTGGTGCGGGCGGAGGCCGATGGGCTCGTACGGACCCGGCGTACCGTCCTGGACGAGACCCGCCCGCAGGCCCGGCTCGAACTACGTGACGTGCCCGTCGAGTTGCTGGGATCCGGCACCGCCGCCGACATCCCCGCCGCGCTGGCGGCGACGGGGGAGCGGGCCGCGACCGTGCTCGCCGCCGAAGCGGTCGGCGCCGCGGACCGCGCCCTGGAACGCACCCTCGACCATGTCACCCAGCGCGAACAGTTCGGCCGCGCCATCGGCTCCTTCCAGGCCGTCAAACACCGCTTGGCCGATGTGTACGTACAGGTGCAGGCGGCCCGTTCGGCGGCGTACTACGCGGCGTGGGCGGCGGGCGGGGAGGGCCGGGGTGAGGCGGTGGGCGGGCTGGCCCTCGCCCAGGCGCTGGAAGCGCTGCGCACGGCCGCCTCGGAAGGCATCCAGTTGCACGGCGGGATCGGTTTCACCTGGGAGCACGACGCGCACCTCTACTTCAAGCGGGCGTCCGCCGACGATCTGCTCTTCGGCCCGGTCCACCGGCTGCGGGCCCGCGCGGCGGAACGCTCGGGCCTGTTCCCGCCGGATACGCCATACGCGACGGACACGACGGATGCGAGGGATACGCCATACGCGACGGGCGCACCGGGCGCACCGGCCACCTCGGGCACACCCGCCACGCCGCTCCCCGGTACGGAGGTCGCGTGATGCCGCCCGGAATCCGCCTGGTGCAAAGGATGTCGTCCACCCGCGCCTTCGCGAAGGTCGCCCCGCACGTCATCCCCGCGATGGACCGTGTGGTGCACCGGATCACCCGGGGGAAAGTGCTGCTCAGCGCCCAGATGCTGCCGGGTGTGATCCTCACGGTACGGGGTGCGAGGTCCGGGCTGCCGCGTCGCACACCGCTCGCCTGCATGCCGGAGCCGTCCGGCACCTGGCTCCTGGTCGGCTCCAACTTCGGCCGCCCCGGCCACCCGTCCTGGACCGCCAACCTCCTGGCCCACGGGGAGGCGGAGATCAACTGGAAGGGCGAGGACATCCCGGTCGCGGCCCGCCTGTTGGAGGGCGAGGAACGCGACGAAGCCTGGCAGGCGGCCTTGAAGTTCTGGCCCCCGTACGCCACTTACCAGTCCCGCGTGGACCGACAGATCCGCTTGTTCCGCGTGACTCAGAGCCCACCTACCGGGTCGGCTTCTTCCCGGTGACCCCCAGGTGCACCAACAGGGCCAGATTCGGCTTGAGTTCGGCCTGCTTCACGCCCCAGCTCTGGAAACCCTTCTGATGCGAGGCCACCGCGGCGAGCATCGCCACGAGCGAACCGGCCATCGCGGCGGGCGACACATCGGCGTCGACCTTGCCCTTGGCCTGAAGCTCCCTGACCGTGTCCGTAAGGGAGTTGTTCACCGAGTTCAGGATCTTCATACGGATCTTGTAGAACCGTTTGTCCCCCTCGGCGGCCCCCAGGTCCACGACCCGCAGAATGGCATCGTGACGGCGCCAGAAGTCGAGGAAACCGTCCACGAGTTCCTGCGCGGTCTGCCAGCCGGCCTTGCCGACCCAGGAGCGGCCTTCGAGCAGCGCGGTCAACCCGGCACCCTCTGCGGCCATTTGCTCCGCGATCTCCAGGACGGCGCCTTCGACGTCCGGGAAGTACTGGTAGAAGGTGGCCGGTGAGGTGCCTGCCTTCCGGGCCACATCAATGACTTTGACGTCCCGGTAAGGCGAGGAGCTGAGCATCTCGCCGAGGCAGTCGAGCAGCTTCTGACGCGTCGCCTGCCCGCGCCGTCCTGCCACGCGGCCGTCGACGGTACGTACCTGTCCTGTCATGCCGTCAGCTTACCGAGGGGTGATCGGAGCGCTATTCGGCCGACTGCAAATGGGGTTGGGTCCCCATGCGGCGGGGACCGGTCGGCGGGCGCCCGCTCTGTCAACAGGCTGTGGACAACGGTCGGCGACCGGGCCCGCAAAATTGACCAAGTGTTCGAATTATCGGGCTGCGCGGCCGGTCAAAGGCCGTTAACTTGGGCGCGACGGACACGGTGACGCCACCGCGTCGGACACCGTACGGGAAGGACCGAGCCCATGGCCGCATTCGCAGAGGGTGTTCCGTGCTGGGTCGACGCGATGCTCCCCGACGTAGAGGCGGGCAAGCGTTTTTACGGAGATGTTCTCGGCTGGACCTTCGACGAGGGCGCCGGCGCCGAGTACGGGTACTACACACAGGCGTACAGTGACGGCGCGAACGTCGCGGCGCTCGCGCCCAAGTCCGACGGCCGGATGCCCACCGTGTGGACGGTCTACCTCGCGACCCCGGACGCGGTGGCCCTCGCCGGACGGATCAGGGGCGCGGGCGGGCAGATGGTGATGGAGCCGATGCCCGTGGGGCCGTTCGGGACGATGGCGCTCGCCGCCGATCCCGGGGGCGCGGTCTTCGGGCTCTGGCAGGCCGGCACGCACATCGGCTTCGAGGCGGAGCGGCGCCCCGGTTCCTACTGCTGGACGGAGCTGTACACCCGGGACAAGGCGGCCGTCGACCCGTTCTACGAGGAGGTCTTCGGGTACGTGGGCGCGGAGCTGCGGGACGAGGACCTGTCGGGCGCCGCCGGTGACGACGTACGGGTCTGGTCACCCGCCGGGGCCACGGCAGGGCTCGAATCCGCGATCGGCGGGCGCGTGGTCATGGGGGACAGTTTCCCGGCCGAGATGCCGCCGCACTTCCTCACCTACTTCACCGTTGCCGATTGCGACGCCACCGCCGATGCGGTGACCCGGCTCGGCGGCCGGATCCGGCAGGCGCCGCTCAGTACGCCGCACGGCCGTATCGCCGTCTGCGCGGACAACCAGGGCGCGACTTTCGCCGTACTCCAGGACTGATCTTCGCGGCCCTGACCGTTTGCTCAATTTGCCCATCTGATATGAAGATCAAGGACACCCCCCCCCGGTCCGTGGAAGAGCCTGCCCGGTTCTTCGTCGCCCGCCCCACAGGACAGCGACCAAAGGAACACGTTGAAGAAGTTGCAGAAACTGAAGAAGAGCCTGACCCTGCCCCTGGCCGCCGGCGCGCTCGCCGTCGCCATGGTGGGTCTCTCCGCCGGAGGAGCCCAGGCCGCGACGTACAAGTTCACGGGGGCCAGCCTCACCTGGACCGCAAACGGCGAGGTCCTCAAGGTCAACGACACCAAGAGTGACGGCCGTTACATCTACGCCATGGGCCAGTTCGCGGGGACGAACGACAACCTCACGCCCTATTGCAGCACCCGGGGCAAGAGCAGCAAGACGTGCGACTACTCGGTCGCTGAAGGCCGGAAGATCAACTTCATCGTCTACTCGGTCAGGGGCACCGACATGAGGAAGCTCGGCACGTTCACCGTGACCGCCTGACGGCTGACTGACGCCTGGCCGACGCTCGATCGACGCGTCCCGGATTCCCCCGGCCCTGTATGTGGCCGGGGGAATCCGCGTCTCCACTCCCATGCTGCCGTACACAGGATCGACGTACAGACGTCCGTATTCGGTTGAGACACCCCGATTCCGCCCCTGGTTCGCCACCGGTGGCCGGGACAGGAAGAATCGGGGTGCGTGCCGCCGGTGCGGTTCGGTGGTGAGACGCTGCACGGGGCCGTATTCGTGGACGCGGCCGTACGGGGAGGTGGCAGGCAAGTGGTGGATCAGCTGACTCAGCATGATCCGAGGCGGATCGGGCCGTTCGAGGTACTGGGCCGGCTCGGCGCCGGCGGTATGGGACTCGTCTACCTCGCACGCTCGGCGTCCGGGCGGCGCGTGGCGATCAAGACGGTCCGGACCGAACTCGCCGAGGACCAGCTGTTCCGCGTCCGTTTCACCCGTGAGGTGGAGGCCGCGCGGGCCGTGTCCGGCTTCTACACGGCCGCCGTGGTCGACGCCGACCCCCGGGCCGCCGTGCCATGGCTGGCCACCGCGTATGTGCCCGCGCCCTCGCTCGAAGAGATGGTCAACGAGTGCGGGCCGCTGCCCGCGCAGGCCGTGCGCTGGCTGGGTGCCGGTATCGCGGAGGCCCTCCAGTCCATCCACGGCGCCGGACTCGTGCACCGGGACATGAAGCCGTCCAACGTCCTGGTGGTCGAGGACGGTCCCCGCGTCATCGACTTCGGTATCGCCAGCGGAGTGTCCAACACCCGCCTGACGATGACCAACGTCGCCGTGGGAACTCCCGCGTACATGTCGCCCGAGCAGGCCAAGGACTCCCGTAGCGTCACCGGCGCCAGCGATGTGTTCTCGCTCGGCTCCACGCTGGTGTTCGCCGCCACCGGACACGCGCCCTTCCACGGCGCCAACCCCGTCGAGACCGTCTTCATGCTGCTGCGCGAGGGCCCCGACCTGGAGGGGTTGCCCGACGAACTGCGGCCCCTCATCGAGTCCTGTATGCAGATGGAGGCCGCCGCGCGCCCCAGCCCGGCCGACCTTCAGGCGCAGCTCGCCCCGCATCTGTTCGCGTCCGGCTCCGACGACAGCGGTACGGCGTCGGCGTGGCTGCCTGAACGGGCCACCGGGCTCATCGAGTCACGCCGGGGCGGGCGTCCGCCGGTGAAGCCGTCCGGGGGGCACAGCCGGGGCGGGCGCAGCGGCGGCCGAGGCGTCTCCGGTCACGGCCCTGGTGCCGGTCACGGTGGCGCTCACGGTCACGGCGGCGCTCACGGCGGAGGTCATGGCGGAGCGGGCGGGCCCGCAGTGCCGCCGCCCCCGCCCCACGCCCCTCCGCACGTGCCGTCCCACGCCCCTCCGCACGCCCCGCCCGTCCCCGTCACCGGCCGGGGTGGCGGCGGCCGGCATGGGGCGCCCGACTCCGGTCCCGTGCGGCTCGCGGGCGGTCAGGTGCCCATCGGCCCCGGGCCCCGGGTCTCCGACGCGCGCGCCGCCGCCGTACGGGCCGAACCCGCCGTCGCCGGGCTCGCCGCCACCTGGTCCCGGTCCCGGGCCGGGGCCAACGGCACCGACCCCGTCGTACCCGGCCCCGCCGCCCCCGTCGTGCCGCCCGCCCCGCCCGACGCGGGCGCGCCGGCCTCCTGGCGGCCCTGGCGGTTCCGGATGTCGAACGACGTATGGGGCACGCCCGCCGTCGACGGCGACCTCGTGTACGTCACGTCCTTCGAGGTGCACGCCCTGGACGTGGGTACCGGGAGGCGCCGGTTCAAGACGCGGGACGTCGCCTGGTCGATGGCGGTCGCGGACGGCCGTATCCACGCGTCCGACGGGCCGACCCTGTTCGCGCTCGACGCCCGCGAGGGCACCGATCTGTGGCGGCTGCCGACCGACGGCTGGATCTACTCGCTCAAGGCCGACCGGGGCACCCTCGTCACCGGCACCCGAGGCGGCGGCGTCCAGGCGTGGGACGCGTCCGGCGGCCGGAAACTCTGGGAACTGACCGGCGCTCAGGCCGACTTCGAGACCCCCGAGGCCGGACCCGTCGTCCACGACGGCACCGTCTACGTCTGGCAGGACGCCCGGCTGCGCGCCCTCGAAGCACGTACCGGCGAGGAGCGCTGGTCGTACCCCATCGGCGACGCGGCCTCCTGCGGCGGAGTCCCGGTACGGCTCACGCAGGTGCCGGACGGGTACGTGTATGTGTCCGCCGGTACCAGGGTGCTCGCCCTGGACGTGGCGAGCGGGCATGTCCGCTGGCACTTCGAGGCGCCCGCCGTCTTCCTGTCCCCGCCCGCCTTCGCGCCGGGCCCCGCGGTCACCGGGGGAGGGGTCTACCTCGCCGACTACCTCGGCACCGTCTACGCCCTCGACGCCACCGACGGCCGCGACCGCTGGCGTATCGCCACCGAGGCGCGGTCCTCGGTGGAACCGGTCCTGGTCGCCCAGGGCCATGTCCATGTCGGCAGCGGCAAGGGCCTCTACACGCTCGACGCGGTCACCGGCACCCCGAAGTGGCGGTTCCAGGCGGGCGGCGACGTGGTGGGCGCGCCCGTCGTCGCCGAGGGCCGTATCCACTTCGGCTCCACCGACCATCTGCTCTACACCCTCAAGGCCGACGACGGCCGACTGCGCTGGAAACTCGCCACCGGCGGCGAGATCACCGGGGCACCGGTGGTCCGTGCGGGTGTCGTGTACGCGTGCAGCAAGGACCGGTGCGTGTACGCGCTGGACGCGAAGGAAGGGACGGGCTCCGCCGGTCGACCGGTTTGAGATGTGCCGGTCGTCGGCGGCGGTTGCGCCCACGCGGCGGAGCCGCACATGTCGCAGCCCCGCGCCCCTGATTGCGCCGTTCCCCGCGCCCCTGGGTGTGTGCGCGTGGTTCGCCGCGTCCGTGGGGTGCGCAGTTCCCCGCGCCCCTGGGGGGCTGCGCGCCGTTCTCCGCGTCCGTGGGGGTGTGCGGGCGTGGTTCGCTGCTTTCGTGGGGTGCGCCCGCTGTCACAGCCCCGCGCCCCTTTGGGGCGCTTTCCTTAGCGGAGTCGGTGTTTGTTCGGAGCGTGTCTGTTGGTGAATAGGGGCCTCTGGGCTTTCGTCGGCAGGTTGCCCAGGCTGACCAGGAGGGGGGCCTGGGGGAGGGTTTGGGTCAGGAGGGTCTGGCGGGTGGTCCACAGGGCGCGGACCGTGCCCTCCACCGCGGTCGGGGGGTACGTCGCCAGGGTGCGGGCGCAGGCGACCGCCGCGGGGACCGCCTCGCCGGGAGGGGTCAACTCCGAGACGAGGCCCGTCTCGTAGGCGCGGCGGGCCGAGACGCGTTCCGCCGTGCCCATCAGCGCCATCCGCGCGACCTCGCCGTACGGCATCCGCTGGGCCAGGTACATCGTCTCGTACGCGCTGACCATCCCGTACGTCGTGTGCGGGTCGAAGAAGGTCGCCTCCGTGTCCGCGACGATGAACTCGGACTCGCCGAGCAGGTAGAAGGCGCCGCCGCAGGCCATGCCGTTGACCGCCGCGATCACCGGTTTCCAGAGGTCGTTGGACTTGGGGCCGATGCTCGCGAGCGGGTCGTCCACGGCGTACGGGGACGCGGGCTGGGGGACTTCCGTGTTTCGGTCGATTCCCGTGCAGAAGGCGCGTGTTCCGGCGCCCGTCAGGACCACGGCGCGGATCGTGTCGTCGAAGCGGAAGTCCCGCCACACCGACACCAGTTCCTCCATGGTGGCCAGATCCAACGCGTTGTGCTTGAGCGGGTCATCCAGCACGACCACCGCCACCCCGGTGTCCCGGTCGGCCTCCACCTTCACCGTCACGGCCGCTCCAGAACCCAGCGCGGGACGGCGATCCCGTCCACCTCCGCGAACACCACCTGCACCTTCGCGCCGATCCGGAGTCGGTCCTGCGGGAAGGAGTTCAGCGGTGCGTCCGGGCCCGTCACCAGGTTGCCGACGAGGCGGATGCGCGGGGCGTCGGCCAGTTCGACCACGATCGCGTTGTACGGCGCCACGGCCGCGTACGCCGGGAGGAGCGGGGGATGCGGGACGACGTACGACCAGACGCGGCCCCGGCCGCTCATCCGGCGCCACGAGGAGGCGAAGGACTGGCAGTGCGGACAGCAGGGGCGGGGCGGGAATCGCAACTCCCCGCAGCCGTCGCAGGATTGGACGCGCAGCTCGCCCTCGGCCGCGTACGACCAGAAGGGCGCGCCGTCCTCGTCGATGACCGGGGTCAGCAGGCCCTCGTATCCAGGTGCCGGTGTCGTCATGGGTCTCAACTCCTCAGCAGCAGGGCCGATGTGGGCACGCCTTCGCCCGCCGTCACCAGACAGGTCCCGGCCCCGGGCACCTGTGCCGTGCTTGTCCCGCGCAACTGCTTCACCCCTTCGTTGATGAGGTTGAACCCGTGCACATACGCCTCGCTCAGCCCACCGCCCCCGGTGTTCAGCGGCAGCCGGCCGCCGATCTCCAGCGCCCCGCCCTCCGTGAAGGCACCGCCCTCACCCCGGCCGCAGAAGCCGTAGCCTTCCAGGGAGAGCGGGATGAGGGGCGTGAACGCGTCGTAGATCTGCGCCGCGTCCACGTCGTCCGGGCCGAAGTCCGCCCGCTTCCACAGTTGCCGCGCCGCCGCCCAGGCCGGGCCCGACAGCGGGTCGTCGTTCCAGTAGTTGACCATGCCGTGGTGCTGCGCGGGCAGGCCCTGCGCGACGGAATGGATGTACACGGGTTGCCGGCGGCAGTCCCGGGCGCGTTCCGCCGACACCACGACACAGGCCAGCGCGCCGTCCGTCTCCAGGCAGTTGTCGAACAGGCACAGCGGTTCGCTGATCCAGCGGGCGGTCATGTACATCTCGCGGGTCAGCGGCCGTTCGTACATCATCGCCGCCGGGTTCTGGTTGGCCCGGTTGCGGCAGGCGAGGGCGACGTTGAAGAGATGGTCGCGGGTCGCCCCGTACTCATGGAGATAGCGGCGGGTGAGCATCGCGATCTCGTCGGCCGGGCGGAGCAGTCCGAAGGGCCGTGTCCACTGGGCGGGCGTGGGGAGTTGGACCGCCGTGTTCCGCCACGGGCGCGGGCCGCTGCCGCGCTTGCGGGACCGCCAGGCCACGCCGACGTTCGCCTGCCCGGTCGCGACGGCCGCCACCAGATGCGCGACGGTCGCGCACGAACCCCCGCCGCCGTAGCCGACCTTGCTGAAGAACGTGACGTCGCCCGCGCCGATCGACTTGGCGATCTCGACTTCGTCCGTCTCCTCCATCGTGTACGAGGCGAACGCGTCGACCTCCGACGGAGCGATACCGGCGTCGTCAAGGGCCGCCAGGATCGCCCGGCACGCCAATGTCTTCTCGGGTTCGGGGAGTTGTTTCGCGAACGCCGTCTGGCCTATCCCGACGATCGCCGTGGCGTCCTTGAGTGCCGCCGTCATCGACCCACCTCCTGCTGACAGGCTGCTGCCAGGGTTGCTGACAGGGCGTCAGGCTACAGCTAATCTGACGGGTAGTCAGCTAGTGATGTGGGAGGCGTTCTATGCGCGGGGACCTGGAATGGGGCACCGTCCCGAGGCTCGTACGGGACGCGGCACGGCGGTTCGGCGAGCGGGAGGCGGTCGTGGACGGCCGTACCCGCGTCACCTACCGCGACCTCGGCGACCGCGTCGAACGGGCCGCCGCCGCCTGTGTCGCGAGCGGCGTACGCGCCGGTGACCGGGTCGCCGTCTGGGCCCCCAACACCCTGGACTGGATCGTCTCGGCGCTAGGCGCGGTGAGCGCGGGCGCGGTCCTCGTCCCGCTCAACACCCGCTTCAAGGGCGCCGAGGCCGCCTATGTCCTCGCCCGCAGCCGCGCCCGCCTTCTCTTCGTCACGGGCACCTTCCTCGGCACCTCGTACGTGGCGTCGCTGCGCCGTGCCGCCCAGGACGGCGACGGCACCGGGCCGCTGTCCGGCCTGCCGGACCTGGACCAGGTGGTCGTCCTCTCCGATGACGCGCCGGCCGACTTCCGTACCTGGAAGGACTTCCTCGCGAGCGGCGACACGGTCCCGGCGGAGCGGGTACGGGAGCGGGCCGACGCCATCGACCCGTCGGCGGCGTCCGACATCATCTACACCTCCGGCACCACGGGCCGCCCCAAGGGCGCGGTGATCAGCCATGCGCAGACCCTGCGCGGATACGCCGTATGGAGCGAACTGGCCGGGCTGCGCGAGGGCGACCGCTATCTCATCGTGAACCCCTTCTTCCACACCTTCGGCTACAAGGCGGGCGTCATCGCGTGTCTGATGCGGGGCGCGACGATGGTGCCGCAGCCGGTGTTCAACGTGGACACGGTCCTCGCCAACATCGCCGCCGAACGGATCTCCGTACTGCCGGGCCCGCCCACCCTGCATCAGTCGCTGCTCGACCATCCGGCGCGCGACGCCCACGACTTGACGGCGCTGCGGCTGGTGGTGACCGGGGCGGCCGTCGTCCCGCTGCGGCTCGTGGAACGGCTGCGCGCGGAGCTGCACATCGGCACGGTCCTGACGGCGTACGGCCTGTCGGAGGCCAGCGGCATCGTCACGATGTGCCGGCGCGGCGACCCGGCGGAGGTGATCGCGTCGACGTCGGGTCGGGCGATCCCGGGGACCGAGGTCCGTGTGGTCGCCTCGTCCGGTACGGCCCTGCCGCCGGGGGAGCCCGGTGAGATCCTGGTCCGTGGCTTCAACGTCATGGGCGAGTACTTCGAGGACCCGGGCGCGACGGCACGGGCCATCACGCCGGACGGATGGCTGCGTACCGGGGACGTCGGTGTCCTGGACGACGACGGCAATCTGCGGATCACCGACCGGATCAAGGACATGTTCATCGTCGGCGGCTTCAACGCGTATCCGGCCGAGATAGAGCAACTGCTCGGGCTGCACCCGGATGTCGCGGACGTCGCGGTGATCGGCGTACCGGACGGGCGGCTCGGCGAGGTCGGCCGCGCCTATGTCGTCCGTCGCCCGGCGGCCACGCTCACCGCCGATGACCTGATCGCCTGGGCCCGCAGGGAAATGGCCAACTACAAGGTCCCGAGGTCGGTGAGCTTCGTCCCGGAACTGCCACGGAACGCGAGCGGCAAGGTGGTGAAGGGGGAGCTGCGGGGGGCGGCGGCCACCTGAAAGGACCATCCCTGGACCCGCGTTGACCGGTCCCGGACCCTTGCCTCCCGGTCCACGACCCTTGCCTCCCGGTTCCGGACACGCGTCGGCCGCGACGGCTCCCCTCCGCGCCGTCGCGGCCGACTTCCCCCGCGCTGTTCCTCAGTGGCTCGATCCCCCGCACCCTGGTCCCCCCGGACCGTGGTGCTCAGGTGCCTCGATCCCCCCGGACCTCGGCACCCCCGTACATCGACCCCCGTATTTCCCCCGGTACTTCCCCCGTACGTCCCCCGTCATCCGGTCCCGGTCATCAGGTCCCCGGTCATCCGGTCACCCGGAAGGGGTGGTTCAGGCGGGCTCGCCCGAGGCGTGGTTGTCGAGCGGCTTGGTCGGCTCGCTGGACGCGTGGTTGTCCAGGGGCTTGATGACGCCGCCGGACGCGTGGTTGTCCTTCGTGGTCAGCTCGCCGTCCTGCACGTCCGACGCGTGGTTGTCCTGCGGCTTGACGACCGGCTGCTTCTTCTTGGCTGCTTCGCTCATGCTGTGAAACTCCCGTCAGAGAGATGATGGGGCGAGCACGCCCGGCCATTCCCCCGAGGTTGGCCGGACGAGCCCTTTATGGGCCGCTCACACTAGTTCGTCTTCAAGGGGCCCTCTTCCGCGACCCGTCTGCCCCCCGACACGACGGATCGTTGCTGTAAGCGTGCCTAGGGCCGATAAACGAACGATGAACGCCTACGGGCGTTCCGCCGCGCTCGCCGCCACTCCCACAGCGCCCCTCGGGTCCGGCCTGTTCAGGCGACGGCCGCCGGTGTCAGCAGGGCCCGTACCTCGTCCGCCTCCGGGGAGCCCAACTGCTCGTAGATCGACAGCGCTTCCTGCCAGCAGGCCCGCGCCCGGTCGGGCTGGTTGATGCTGACCAGGGCCTTGCCGAGCACGGTGAGTACGGTGCCGCGCCGCCATTCGCCGCCGATGCCGCGCAGCGCGATGGCCTGCTCCGCGTGGCTCGCCGCGAGCGTCGGGCGGCGGGCCGCGAGATGCACCTCGGCGATACGGAAGTGGGTCACGCCCTCCCACAAGGGCTGCCGGTTGTCGTGGAACAGGGCCAGCGCCTCGGTGAGTTGGTCCAGCGCCTCGGACAGGCGCTGGGCCTTGGTCAGGGCGATCCCGAGCGCGTACCGGCCGTTGGCGAGGCGCAGCGTGAGCCCCATCCGGTCGTAGATGTCGATGCCGCGCTGGGCCAGCTCTATGGCGCTGGCGGTCCGGCCCATCGCGACCCGGATCCGCGAGAGGTTGCACAGCGCGCTCGCCTCGCCGACGTCGTTGCCGTCGGCGCGGAAGTTGTCGATGGCCTGCTGGAGATGGCCCTCGCCGTCGGCGTGCCGGCTCTGGTAGAGCGCGATGATGCCCCGGTCGTTGGGGGCCCAGCAACTGGGCAGCGGGTCGTCGGCCCGGTCGGCGAGGAGCATCGCCTGCCGTGCCTCCTCGTCGGCCTCGTTGAACCGGCCGCCGATGAGATGCACCGTGGTGAGGGTCGTCCGGGCGCGGCCCTCGGCGTGCGGGTCGCCCGCCGTCCGCGCGGCGTCGCGGGCCGCGAGTGCGGCGATCTCGTACTCGCGCGCGTTCGCCCCCGACTCCGCCAGGTCCTTGGCGGCCCACAGCAGGTCGACCGCGCGGCGCAGCCGGCTGTCGCCGACGGACTGGCGGACGCAGGCCATCAGGCAGTTGGCCTCGGCGTAGAGCCAGTCCTGCGCGACATGGCGGTCGCCGAACTCCAGGCCGGGGTGGCGGGTCGCCTCCAGATGGTCGACCAGCCGGTCACCGGGCCGTTCGAGCGCGTACACGGCCGAGGCGGACGCCAGATAGAAGTCGAGGAGCCGTGACATCGCCGAGTCCCGTTCGCTCGGCGGCTGTTCGTCCCTCTCGGCGCAGGCACGCGCGTAGAGCCGCACCAGGTCGTGGTAGCGGTAGCGGCCGGGCGCAGCCGACTCCAGGAGCGAGGTGTCCACGAGGGATTCGAGGATGCCCTCGGTGTCGGTGAGCGGAAGATCGAGGACGGCCGCCGCCGCCGCGAGCGAGACATCCGGGCCGTCCGCGAGACCGAGCAGCCGGAAGGCGCGGGCCTGCGCGGGCTCCAACTGCCCGTAGCCCAGCTCGAAGGTGGCCTTGACCGCGAGGTCACCGGCCTGCAACTCGTCCAGGCGGCGCCGCTCGTCGGCGAGCTTCGCGGCGAGGACCGACACGGTCCAGGTGCGCCGTGCCGCGAGCCGTGACGCCGCGATCCGGATGGCCAGCGGCAGGAAACCGCAGGCCGCGACGGTGTCGAGCGCCGCGTCCCGCTCCGCGGCGACCCGTTCCGCGCCGACGATCTTCGTGAAGAGCTGAAGGGCCTCCTCGGGCGACATCACGTCCAGGTCCACCAGATGCGCCCCGGCGAGGTCCACCATGCGGATGCGTGAGGTGACCAGCGCCGCGCAGCCCTCGGTGCCCGGCAGCAGCGGCCTGACCTGGGCCGCGTCCCGGGCGTTGTCGAGGAGGACGAGGATCCGGCGGCCGTCCAGGACCGACCGGTACAGCGCGGCCCGCTCGTCCAGGGTGTCCGGGAGCGCCGGAGGTTCCGTCGTGCCCAGTGCGCGCAGGAACTGGCCGAGTACCGCCTCCGGGTCGGCGGCCCGCGCGCCTGTGCCCTGGAGGTCCACGTACAACTGGCCGTCGGGGAAGCGGGAGCGCGCCAGATGGGCGACGTGCACGGCCAGCGTGGTCTTGCCGACACCGCCGATCCCGGCGAGCGCGGAGACCGCCATGACGCGGCCCTCGGCGGTCGACAGGACGTCGCTGAGTTCGTTGACGAAGGAGACCCGGCCGGTGAAGTCCGGCACGGTGGCGGGAAGTTGCGCGGGGCGTACGTAGGTCGCCGAGGGTTCCGGGGCGGGCGTCGACGGTTCGGCGAGGCCCGGGTCGGCGCGCAGGATGCGCTGCTGGAGGTCGCTGAGGCCCGCGCGCGGGTCGACGCCCAGCTCGTCGGCGAGCAGCCGTCGGGTGTCCGCGTACACGGCGAGGGCCTCCGCCTGCCGGCCGCTGCGGTACAGGGCGAGCATCAGCAGCTCGCGGAGCCGTTCGCGCAGCGGGTGCGCGGCGGTGAGGGCGGTGAGTTCGGAGATCGCCTCCGCGTGGCAGCCCTGCTCCAGGTCCATGTCGAGCCGGGATTCGAGGAGTTGGAGACGCCACTCCTCAAGGCGGGCCCGCTGGGTCTCGGCGAACGGCCCCGGCACGCCGGCGAGCGGCTCCCCGTCCCACAGGCCGAGCGCCTTGTTGATCAGCGACCGGGCCTGGCACAGGTCCCCGGTGCCGCGCGCCTTCTCGGCGTCGGCGGCCAACTCCTCGGCGAGGGACAGGTCGAGCGCCTCGGCGGGCACCCGGATCGCGTAGCCGCCGGCCTCGCTGAGCAGGACGCCCGGCAGGACCTTCCGCAGCCGTGAGGCGTACGTACGGACCGCTGCGAGGGCCTGCGACGGCGGGTCGTCGCCCCACAGCGCGTCGATGAGCTGCGCCGCGGTCGCCGTCCGGCCGTCGCGGAGCAGCAGGGCGGCGAGCAGGGCGCGTTGCTGCGGGGAGCCCATGGGCAGCGGTTCGGAACCGCGCCAGGAGCGGACGGGGCCGAGTACGCCGAAGCCGAGCGCGGGTTCGAGGCCGTGCACGGAGGGGACGCCCTGCTGGGACCCGGCACCGTGCTGTGACCCGGGGCCTGTTTGTGCTCCGGCACCCTGCTGGGACCCGGCAGCCGTCTGTGCCCCGGTGCCCTGCTTGGACCCTTCCAGGCCGGCACCCGCAGCCGGACGCCACTGCTCCGGAACTCGCGGTCCACCGTCCATCGCCGTCCCCCTGCCGTACCGGTCGATTCGCTTCCGCCAGTTTGCCTTGTTCATGGCGGATACGTCAGCCGTGCGAGACACCTCTCACAGGGTCCCCTCACCGGTGGGGCCCGGTACCGGCCGTCCGGGGGGGTGCCGTCAAGGTAGCTGACGGTTCGTCAGATCGGCGCTACCGTGGACGGCATGGAGACCATGGAGACCTTCCCGAAGATCATCTCGGTGGACGACCACACGGTGGAGCCGCCGCACGTCTGGCGGGACCGGCTCCCGTCGAAGTACCGGGACATCGGCCCGCGTGTGGTCCGCGCCCCGCTGAAGGAAATGACCTTCCTGGGCGGCAAGTTCGCGCCGGTCATGGGCGCGCCGGGCGACGACGGACCGATCGGCGACTGGTGGGTGTACGAGGACCTGCACCGCCCGCTGACCCGCCTGGACACGGCCGTCGGCTACGACCGGGACGAGATCAAGCTCGAAGTCATCACCTACGAGCAGATGCGCCCGGGTTCCTTCTCGGTCCCGGACCGCCTGGCGGACATGGACGTGAACCACGTCCAGTCGGCCCTCTGCTTCCCCACCTTCCCCCGCTTCTGCGGCCAGACCTTCACGGAGGCCAAGGACCGCGAACTGGGACTCCTCGGGGTCCGGGCGTACAACGACTGGATGGTGGAGGAGTGGTGCGGCCCGGATGCCCAGGGCCGCCTGATCCCCCTGACCCTCATCCCCCTCTGGGACCCGGAGTTGGCGGCGGCGGAGGTACGGCGGAACGCGGCCCGTGGCGTACGGGCGGTCGCCTTCTCGGAGATTCCGCCGCACCTGGGTCTGCCGTCCGTCCACACGGACGCCTGGGACCCGTTCCTCGCGGCCTGCGACGAGACCGGCACGGTGGTGGCGATGCACATCGGCTCGTCCTCAAGGATGCCGTCGACATCGGCGGACGCGCCGCCGGCCGTCGGCTCCACGATCACCTTCGCCAACTGCTGTTTCTCGATGGTCGACTGGCTGATGAGCGGCAAGTTCGAACGCTTCCCGAACCTCAGGATCATGTACGCCGAGGGTCAGATCGGCTGGATCCCGTACATCCTGGAACGCGCGGATGTGGTCTGGGAGGAGAACCGGGCCTGGGGCGGAGTGGCGGACAAGGTCCACCGCCCCCCGTCGGAGCTGTTCTCCTCCCACGTCTACGGCTGCTTCTTCGACGACGCCTTCGGCCTCCGGAACCTGGACGCGATAGGCGTCGGCAACGTCCTCTACGAAACGGACTACCCGCACTCGGACTCGACCTGGCCGAAGTCGAGGGAGGTGGGCGAGGCCCAGATGTCCCACCTGGACGGCGAGACGGTGGAACGGATCGTGCGCGGCAACGCGATTTCCCTGCTGGGGCTGACGGGGGAGGGGTTGTGGGCGGGGGCGTGACGCTTCAGGCGGCGTTGTGGCGCGGTTCGCCGGTCGGGTGCGGGTGGAAGGTGAACGCGGAGGTGCCCTCGTCCAGGCTGGTGATCAGCTTCGCGTCCAGTGCCTGTGCCAGTCGGGTCAGGAGCGGAATCGTCGGAATGCCGTCGCCGCCCTCGATGTTCGAGATCTTCGGCTGCGCCATGCCCGCGCGCCGGGCGAGTTCCGCCTGGGACAGGCCCAGTTCGGTGCGCCGGTCGTACACGGCCTGACCGAGGTCCCAGGCGGCATCGAGTTCCGCCGCCAGGGCCGCTTCCTTGGGACCTTCCTGGTAGCCCTCGGTGGCCTTCTTGTCCCGGGTGAGCTTCCACTGGTGGTGGTTCACAGCTCCTCCTCGATGTCACGGCTGCCTGTCGGCCGGGTGGGTTGTCGGTGGGGGAGGTGGGGCGTCACCATCGGCTCATGACATCGACGCTGACGCTGACAGTGCCAGAAGCGGAACGGATTCTCGCCGGGAACTTCGCGCCTTGGGTGCTTGACCTTGGGCTTGTGGTGATCGAGGTCGGGGAACGGCGGGCTGTGTTGCGGTTGCCCTGGTCGGAGCGGTTGGCCAGGGAGGGGGGCGCGCTGTCGGGTCAGGCGTTGATGGCGGCGGCGGACACGGCGACGGTGATCGCGGTCTCGGCGGCGCGGGGCGCGTTTGTCCCGATGACGACGGTGCAGCAGTCCACGACGTTCCAGCGCCCGGTCACCGGCACGGCCACCCTGATCGAGGCGAGCGTCACCAAGTTGGGGCGCCGTATGGCGTTCACGGACATCGCGATGACGGTGGAGGAGTCGGGGGAGTTGGCGGGGCGGGCATCGACCGTGTACGCGCTGCTGGGGTGAGCGGTGACGGAGGGAGGGTGTCCGACGTCGGTGGCGACGGCTGAGCCGGACACCCTCTCGACCGCACCGCATTTCTAGCCGACGAAATACGTCGGGTTCGGCACCTTGTACGTACGGGCGGCATATCCGCCGTCCAGGTCCGAGTACTGGTCGCCGAAGTTGGCGATGATTTCGTACCCGAGGTCCTTCTCGATGTGCTTGCGGGTGCCGGACTTGTACTGGACCGTCGTGCAGGTCCATGCGCCCGGAGTGGCACAGGACTTGAGGTACGACGGCGGGTTCGCCGCGTCCTTCAGATACATGTGACCGGCGTCGAGATTCACATCGGCGCCGATCTTCTTCAGGTTCTCGACCGCGGCCGAACGCTGCGCCTCGGTCAGACCCGAGTTGTAGAAGACCTCGACGCCCTTCTTCTCGGCATAGCGCACGAGTTCCGCGCTGCCGAAGACGCCGGGCCGGTCGGCGCGGTTGACATAGGCCGCCCAGGAAGCCGAGTTGTACGTGTAGTTGTAGCGCTTCTCGTAATCGAGGCTGAGCAGCAGCGTGTCATCGATGTCGAAGACGACCGCGGGCTTCTGCTTCTTGTGCTGCGCCTTGCCGGCCGCCTGGTCGATGTACTTCTTGGCGTCGGCGTCGATACGCGCGAGGTCCTTGGCATACGGGCTGGTCGACGACGCCTGGTAAACGCCGGCGCTGTCCGTGGTGATGCCGTAGTAGGTGTCGATGTCCTTCACCAACAGCCCTATGTTGTAGGGCTCCTTGGTGGAGTTGGCCGTCGTCTGCCCGGCGGTGGCCGCGCCGGCGCCGTACAGGGCGCCTCCGGCGACGGCACAGACGGCGACGAGCGCGGCGGCTCTGAGGGACGTGCGCATGGACTCTCCGAGTCTGCTCTGAGGGTGTGCGTTGTAGCAGGTCAAGGAGTGTCTACGCGCATCACATCAGAAACGCGAGGGTCTTTAACCGATCTATAACCCCTCTATACGAACTCGCCGCAGGACCGTGTTCCGGCCGCCTCGCGAAGTTAACCTGGGCTACTTCGAGGTGGCCGGGGAGTGACGCCCCCGCGAGCGGCGAACGATCAAGGCCGCCCCTGGATCAGGCCCTGGTGATGTCCCTGCCCGGCATCGGCTCCGCGAGTGCTGTCCGCCATTCGGGCGCACCGAATGTGTCCGCGAAATACTGCGTTTCGTGCACCACATGCCCGTGGGCGAATTCCATGACGCTCACCGAGTAACTGGGCACCCCGTCATAGGTGATGACGCATTCGCTCACCCACAAATCCCCACCACCGACAATCCGTTGGACAGTGAAATGCCGATCGGCGGGGTGCCCGCCACGCTGCCCCGAAATCGCCGCACGACCCCGGAACCGTTCACCTGACTGGGGGTAGTCGAGGATCGCGTCGGCGGCGTAGATGGCGTGCTCGGCTTCGATATCCCCCCGTTCCGATGCCCGCCAGTGTTCCTCGATCGCGGCCCTGGTCCGGATTTCGGGATCCATCGCACCGTTCCTTCTTCAGGCGGCCGAGGCGGTCCGGGAACGCTCGGCCGCTGACCGTCATGGGTGACGGTGTCACCGTAGACCGCCGCATACGGGAGGAACCGGGCAGTGCCGCCGCGTACCGGCGAGCCCTCCACCAAATGGCTGTCAGGGGAAGGCGCCGCGGCCCGCGGCTCAGGTAGCCGATCGCAGGAACGCCGAGTGGGCCGCCTTGCCCAGGTAGGTGAAGCGGGTCTCGCCCGTCAGATGCTTGTCGAGGGCGTCCTTGACGCCGGGCCACTTGGCGTCGCCGTAGTCGTCGAGGACGATGACCGCGCCGGGCGCGGCGATCTCCTCGGCCCACTCCAGGTCCGCCTGGACGCCCGCCGCCGAGTGGTCGCCGTCGATCACGATCACGCCGTAGCGGCGGTCCGAGACGGCCGCGCGGGTCTTCGGGTCCTCGGAGAAGCCCCGTTGGATCCGGGCCGCGGCGCCCGCGGGGCCGGCCAGCGCGAGATTGGTGCGCACGGCGTGCTCGTCCACCGGCGCGCCGGTCGGGTCGGAACGCTCCGGGGTACCCGGCTGGAGCTGTACGCCCGCGAACGGGTCGACGATCGTCACGCTCGGGCTGCGGCCGTCCCGCTCCATCATCCGCACCAGCCCGGCCGAGAACATGCCGTACAGCGTGCCGATCTCCAGGATGTCGTCGTTCGGCGGGTCGAGCAGGGGTATCGTGCCCAGCTTTCCGCAGATGTTCATGGTGCCGCCGGCGATCCGGCCGACGCCGAGCGACTCCATCGCCACCAGCAGCCGGTACGCGGCGGCGACATTGCGCTGCGCGGCCTCCTGGCTGCCGACCAGCTTCTCGACCTCGGCGTGCAGCCGCTTCAGCGGGCCGTGGGCGACGATTCGGGAGAGTCCCCGCCCGCGCGGGCCGAGCAACAGCTCCACGGTGAGCTGGTGTTGCTTCATCAGCTCGATCGCGTCCTTGAGCTGGTCGTGCTCGGCGGTCCGGGCCGCTGTCGCCGCGCGGGTCCGCCGGTCGATGCGCTGGTCGATGAGGTCGGCCACCGGGCGCAGCAGGCGCCGGGATACCGAACTGGTGAGCAGGGAGCGGCTGTTCATGGAAACGAAGACCTCGATCTGTCGGGTGTTCGAGTCGGAAGTGTGCGGCTCGCGGTTTCCAGACAGGCTAGGTCGGCCGTTCCCTGGGGAAAGGTGTGTGAGCTGAGCGGGGAGTTAACAGCGGCGGAACTCCCCATGGCGGACGAGGGTGGTCCAGGCGTGGGGGTGGGTGTCCGGTCGTCGTACGTCCGCGTGAGCGTCGTGGACGCGCCCGTATCGCAGCAATGCGAACGGCGGGCGGGGCGGGGCCACTCGGGCGCCCCGCCCCACCGCCCCCGGGAGGGGGAGGCCCCCGCGGCCC
>NZ_JBHVQT010000004.1:221986-310542 GCF_042886315.1 Streptomyces sp. NPDC058001 | reverse complement strand
GTGGCCGCCCCCGATTCGCTCCACGCCTAACGGCGGGGGGGGCGGGGCCACTCGCCCACCCGCCCCGCCCGCCCCGGCTCTTGTCAGCCCAGCCAGCGCCGCAGCTTCAGCTTCCCCCACAGCAGGCTGGTCGCGAAGGACAGGGCCATCACCAGCGCCACCAGCGCCACCAGCAGCGACCCGGCCGCCACCGCGCTCAGGTCCGGCGACACCAGCCGGCCGACGATCTCCTCGACGAACAGCACATGCACCAGATAGGCGCCCAGCGCGGCCCCGGCCAGCTTCTGGAGCAGCGGGCGGCGCTTCTCCGGGATCCGGATCCGGCTGATCAGCAGCAGGACGCACACCGCCATCACGGCGACGAACAGATGCGCGTTGGGGATCACATAGTGGACCTGCGTGTTGTACCAGAGGCAGGCGACCGCCGTGAGCGGGAACAGCACAAGGAGCGGCCAGCGCCACCGCACGAACCCGGCGGGCAGCGCGAACAGCAGGGCGCCGCCGACCGCGTACACCACCGAATAGGTGCCGAAGCCCCAGGCCACGGTGGGGGTTTCCCACTCGGTGACCTCGGTGATCGTGGTCATCACCGAGGGCAGTACCGCGATGGTGATCAGTGCGATGCCCAGCCGCCAGGGCCGCTGCCCGGCCTTGACCAGGATGGCGAACGCCAGCAGCACGATGATCGGGATGTAGTTGTACATGAACCACAGGTGGTACGCCGGCCGCACCGACCCGAAGAGGGAGTCCACCGCCAGCTCGGTCATCGGCCGGTCGTTGCGGTCCCGCAGAAACGCCCAGGTCAGGTAGATCGCCGTCCACGCGAACAGGGGCACGGTGTTGCGCACCACCCGCTGCCACATCCGCGCCCCGTCCTTCGGCGGAGCGCCGACCAGGACGGCCCATCCGGCGATGGCGAAGTACATCGGCACGGCGAACGGGTTGATCGCCTCGGCCACATGGCCCGCCCAGTACGAACCGGCGCCGTTGTCCGGGTTGTCGCCGGTGGACTTGATGAACTGCGCGCCGACATGTCCGAGCATGATGATCGCGGAGCAGACCAGCCGCATCAGATCGACGTCGAAGCGGTGTTCGCGCCGGGGAGCGGACTCCGTGGAACCGGACTCCGCGGAACCGGGGGAAGGGGTGGTGCGCTGCTGTGGCAGGTGTACCGCTGTCTCGTTCTGCACCGCGCGCCTTTCAGAGGAAACGGTCAGGGAGTCATGAGGGAGGGAGGTGCGGGCGGTCAGCCGTTGCCGGCCCGGCGTACCGCGCGGCGCACCACGCGCTTGGCCCGGCGCACCTGGAGCTTGGCCCGTGCCTGCGCGCTGCTGGGCAGACCCAGCTCGGCCAGGCGCGCGTCGGGGAAGTAGCCGGCAGGCAGGGAGCCGAGCTGTGCCCGCAGCCAGTCGGCCGTCGTTTCACGCAACTCGGCGTAGGCGGTGGGCTGCATGCAGAAGCCCATGGCCCGTACCAGCGGGGAGAGCGAGGCGGGGGCGGCGCCGACGGTTGCCGGGTCGGCGTCGCGCTCCAGGTCCGCCACCAGGTGGTCGACGATCGCGAGCGGCACCCGGTTGCTGTTGGGGTAGGGCTTGAGCCGCCCCATGACCAGTGCGGTGCCCACCCGGCCGACCGGTGTGCCGTAGTAGTGGGACGCGGTCACCATGGCGGTGGAGAAGCAGCCGACGACAAGTTCGGGCCGTGCGTGGTGGTACAGCGTCTCGGCGAGCAGGGGCGCGTCCAGCACGGTGAGCCGGACGCCCGCCTCGGCCGCCGCCTTGGTCAGCGCCTGCGAGTAGCTGGCGGGGGCGGTGGGGTGCGGTTTGAAGACCACCGACTTGTGTCCGGCCGCCGCGGCGCCGGCGAGCATCCGCAGATGGAGGTCCTCCTCCTCGTCCACGCTCAGGATGTTGATCGCCGCGAGGTACTGGCCGAGCAGTACGGCCGTCGGCGCCTCCTGGAGCACCGGTGCGAGCTGCGGGTCCTCGGCGGTGTCCTGGGATATCTCGTCCAGTACGGCGCGGAAGGCGGCGTCGGGGACGATCTCGGGCGCGACCCCGTACTCGGAGAGCAGCAGCGGGGTGAGGCCGGGTATCAGATCGAGGTGCAGCAGCCGCTGGATACGGCTGGAGAGGGTCAGCGGCAGCCGGTCCCGGGTGGGGCCGTAGCTCATCAGACCGTCGGCGTACACATGGACGGACGCCTCGGAGAAGATCGCGGCCAGCGCACGGCCGGGGTTGACCTGGATCGACTCGACGGCCAGCTCGATCAGCTCGTGCTCGTCGATGTCCCAGGCGAGCCGGAACGCCTTCTGCCACAGTCCGACGTCGCTGCCGCGCGGGCCCCAGGTGCTCGGGTGGTAGGGGCGTATCGCGTCGTTCCAGCTGATGACGTCGTCGAAGCGGCTCGCTATCCGGGTGTAGCCGCGCATCTCGTCCAGGCGCAGCGCGGTCTCGGGGGTGCCGGCGTTGTTGGAGACCAGCAGGACGCGCCGGGCCGAGCCGCGCGGGCCGAACTGTCCCGCGTCCAGCGCGGCGGCGAGGGTGGCGGCCCCGTACAGGGTGGAGACCTGGAAGATCTGGGTGGTGTCGCGCATGGCTCAGGCAGCCTTCCGCCCGTCGCGCAGCCGGCTGAGCAGCTTGCCCCGGGTGTTGTCGATGGTGCGGAGGGTCTCCTCCAGGGCCTGCTCCGGCATCCGGTGCAGGGCCGCGCGGGCGTCGCGGCGCAGCCGCTTGGCCGCGGCCGGTTCGTACGCGTCGACCTTGCCGATGTGGAAGGCGATCATCGCGCAGTAGGTACGCACGACCTTGAGCAGGAAGCGATCGGCTTCCCGGTCCTGGAGCACGTCCTGGATCAGGGCGTCGTAGGCCGGGATGAAGTCGAGCTGGCGGTCGTCCTTGACCTGCGTGAGCGAGGTGGCGACGCCCCGGCGGTAGAAGATCCCGTTCAGGCCGAGCGAGGCGTAGCTCTCCGCCTTGAGATGCAGCCGCCAGATCCACAGCCGGTCCTCGGCGGTGCGCAGTTCGGTGGCGAAGCGCATACCGCCGTCGTCGAAGAGATGGCGGGAGTAGATCCCGGCCCAGACGAACGGATAGTCGACCATGGTCTCGGTGTGCGCGGGCATGATGCCGTCGCGCGGGTCCATGACCCGGTTGCGCACCTTGGCCGGGGCGCGCCGGACCACGCGCTCGGTGCCGGTGGCCTGGACATGGTCGGTGCGGGCGAAGTCGCAGCCCAACTCCTCGATGGCGTACACCAGTTCGGAAAGGTGGCCGGGGCCGTACCAGTCGTCGCCGTCGAGGAAGGTCAGGTAGTCGCCGTTCGCCGCGTCGATGCCGCTGTTGCGCGCCTGCGCTATGCCCATGTTCCGCTCGTGCCGGACCACCGTGGTGTGGGGCAGTTTGTCCGCCCACCGGTCGATCACCCACGGGGTGGAGTCCTTGGAGCAGTCGTCGACGAGCAGGAACTCGAAGTCGGGGTCCGCGTTCTTGGCGAGACTCCGCAGAGTGCTCTCGGCGAAGGCCCCCACATTGTGCATGGGGACTACGACGGAGAGTTTGGGCACGTGGACGGCCTTTCGCGGGTAAACGTTGCCGAGGGGAACGAACAGATTATCGAGGCTCCCGAGGTCAACGGTGGCGATGAGGACGCGGAAGAGTGAAGTCCATTCGTGACCGAGATGAATTCTTGGTGCTCAGCCCCTGGTGAAGGTTTCACTCAGCTCTTCGATGTTCGATCGAGTGGTCTTCCAGAGGAATTCCTGCGCGGTGTGCACATCGGCCACGGCAGCCGGATGGTCGTCGAGGATCGCCGTCGCCCGTTCCGCCAGCCGCGCCCCCAGCTCCCGGTCGTGCACCGAGATCCCCCATTCCCGGCGGCCGATGTCCGACAGGAAATAGGCCAGCTTGGGATGCGACACCAGACTCAGGATCGGCGTCCCGCAGCCGAACGGGATCATCCCCGCGTGCCCGCGCATCCCCATCACCAGCCGGGTGGAGCGGTACAGGGCACGGATCTCGTCGTTCGACATCTCGTACAGCCGGTCCACGGGCAGCGTCAGGCCGTGCTCCCGCCGCAGATCGTGCACGAACTTCTCGTCGGCCGGCATATGGGCCGCGTACCGTACGTCCACCCGTTCCCGCAGGGTGCGCAGCGCGGACGCCATCTCGGCGAGGAAATGTCCGTAGTCATGGCCGAAACGCAGCCCCGAGCGGTCGTAGGCGGCGTTGACCAGCACACTGTCGGTGCGCTCGGCCGGATCGGTCCAGCCGTCGATGAGGTGCCGGGCCACGGTCGTCGGACAGGGCTGGTAGCGCACCCGGTCGCGCAGCTCGGCCGGGAGCAGCTCACGCACCCGCTCGATCGAACCGTGGTTGCGCAGCCCGAAGAACGCCGACCGCTCCACCAGCACGCGCAGGCTCTCGGCGAACCGGGTCCGCCGGTAGAGCTGCCCGTCGAACACGTTGTAGCCGACGGCGAACACCGCCAGCGGCACGGTGATCCGGGCCAGCAGGTCGTCCGGGACGTTCCACTGCCAGTGGCTGTTGCCGTTCGGCGAGGTGTCCGGCAGGAACAGCCCGCCGCCGCCCACGATGACCCCGCGCCGGGCGTTGAGCCGCTCCACCGCGGCCTCGTCCACCAGCCGGTGCACCGGCTGCTGATACCAGCGGTACGGCCCGGTGTCCGCGTCGAAACACATCCGCACGGCCTCGGGCAGCACCTTGTCGCCCGCGTTCTCGTTCCCGTCGGCGAACAGCGCCACATGCGCGAACTGCTCGGCGGCGGGGGCCGGTACGACGGGGGCCGGTACGACGGGCTTCGCCTCCGCGAGCACGGACTCCGCCGAGGCCACCGGCCGTTCAGCCGCCGTCGTCGCTGTCGCTGTCGCTGTCGTCGCCGTCGTCGCCCGCTCCGGCCGGGTCCGTACGAACCAGGCATGGCAGCCCGCGTCCGCCGGATCGGCCTCCAGACCCTCCCGGGCGTAGACGTGCGCGTCCTCCTCGCGGCCCAGCAGCCAGGCCAGCCGGGCGAGCTGGGCGAAGGCGCGGGGCGCGGCGTCCGGCGCGGACGCCGACAGCAGCAGATGTGTCTCGGCCTCCTCGTACCGCGACAGCGCCATCAGGCACAGCCCGAGCGTCTCGTGGCAGCGCGGCGCGTCCAGCCGGTCGCCAAGGACCGGCGCGAGCACCCGCACGGCCTCGTCGTAGCGGCCCTGCTGCCGGTAGACGTCGGCGACCGTACGGGCCAGGTCCAGCGAGGGACGCTCGGCCAGCAGCACCGGTGCGAAGTGGGCGAGCAGTTCGGGGTGCTTGCCGCCGGGCAGCGCGCGATAGGCGGCCCGGAACTCCTCGTCGCCCAGCTCGAACCGGCGCCGCGCCTCGGCCGCCGGACCGTATCCGGGCGTGTCCACCGGCTCGGTGAAGCGCAGTACCGCGACCTGGGCGGGCACCTCGGTGTCGTCGTACAGCCGCCGGGTGAGGAAGTCATGGCGGGCGTCGACCGGCACCAGCACGTCCCGCAGTTCCGCGTCCAGGTCGGCGGTGCCCGCGAGCCGGTCCGCGAGCGCCTCGTCCACGTCGGCGCGCTGCACCACGAGCAGCCCGTCCGCCAGGACCCGCCGCTCCTCGCGCTCGCCGTACCGCACGGGCTGCCGTACGGCACCCACGCCGTGCCGCAGCCGCAGCAGTTCGCCCAGGTCGCCGAGGACGACCATCGCCGGGTCCAGGGCTATGACGGTGTCGTAGCCCGCCAGCCGGAACACCTCGCCCCGGCCGTCCGCGCGGCGGGTCACCAGCCGCGGGTGCAGCGGGCGCAGCGCGTCGAACGCGCTGTCGGGCAGTCCGGGGTGCAGGACGACGATGTCCTCGCACACCTCCGGGTTGGTCAGCACCAGGCTCCGGACGAGGGTGGCCAGATCCGGCAGCCGCTCCTCGTCCGTGTGGACGGCGAAGGCGATCCGCCGCTTGCCGGTGATGGTTCTGCGGTCGTCCGCGGAGGTCAGGGTCATCGCAGGGCGATCCTTGTCTCACTGTCGTCGGCGTGCACGGCACGGGTCCGGACCCACTCGGCCTCCTCGGGCCGCAGCCGGCCGGGCAGCCCCGGGCCGATCAGATCCAGCCGCGAGGACACGTCCAGGAAGTCCAGCAGCCGCAGCACGGTGAACGCGGTGGTCGTCGACGGGTCCCAGCCGCTCTCGCCGAGCAGCGCCGGGTCGGTCAGCGGGCGGCGCAGCGAGGCGTCCCCGACATGGTCCTGCGCGCCGGCCACCAGCCGCTGCCGTACGGCCCGCCGCCAGGGCCCCGCCGGGTCCCCGAACACCAGCCGTACGTCCGCCCGCCGGCCCCATGCCGGGCCTTCCCACGGGGTCGCGCCGCGCAGCGAGAGGGCGTGTATGTCGGTGCGCGTACCGGTTACGGGCGCGTCGATCCGGAAGTCGTCGCAGTGGACGACCACGTCGTACGCGTCGATCTCGGCCCCCGGGCCACCGCGCGCCAGGGCCTCGCCGTCGGCCACCACACACACGCTCCGCCCGGCCAGCAGCCCGCGCAGCCCGGTCACGCCGAGCGGCGCGGTCCGGCCGACCGAGGACAGCGGCAGCGCGTCGCGCTCGGTGAGCCGCCGGTAGCCGCCGTAGAGCTGGGTCAGCCGCCGCACCTTGGCGTCGGCCGTGCCGTGCCGGTCGATCTGGGTCCGCACGAACGCGGCGAGTTCCGGCGCGAGAGCGGCGGCCGGCCGGTCGAGCCGGGGCGCTTCGGCGCCGGGAAACAGTGCGACGGCCGCGTCCAGACAGGCCCGGCGGCGGCGCAGGGTGCTGATCCGGCGGACGATCTCGGGCGCCGGGTCGGTGTTCTGGAGCAGCGCCAGATGACGGTCGTACGAGGTGAGCGCCTCGCTGTCGCGGCCAAGCCGGTCCAGCGCCAGCGCGTGCAGCCGCCAGGCGCCCTTGGAGCGCTGCCGCAGTCGCGTCGACGCCTCGGCGATGTCCAGGGCGAGCGCGAGCGCGTGGTCGTCACCGGCCTCCAGCGCCCGTTCGCCCACCTTGAGCAGGGCGTCGAACGGGTCGGCGGACGGCCCGTCGAGGGAGGTGGCGAGGACCCCGATGGCCTGGGCGACACGGACCTGCCGGGCGGTGGACGCGTCGCCCTGCGCCGCGAGGTACTCCCCGCAGCGTCGCATGCTCCGGGTGAACAGGTCCCGTCTGGCGGCCTCTTTCTGCCGTGCCTTGAACAATCCCGCCAGGGGGTTCGTCATCCGCTGTTCCACCGTTCTCCGAATCGGAGGCCGAATGTGCCCGAACGCGTGCGGTATCGGGTGGCTTTCCGGTGACCGATGGATGAACTCTCCAGGACGGCTCGCTGGTCGGCGGCGGGTTTGGGGGACCGGGGGAGTGAGAGGTGTGTACGGGTTGACGCCGTTTGCCCGACCCGACGAATCCCTTTGACCCCTTGGTGTCGCCCGCCGGCGGCGGTGTCGGGTGGCCAAGGCTCAATGCGGACGAGGGGCGACCCCCGGCCCGATCTCTGGTGCCGTCAATCCGTCAGACCAACTCGGCGGGCCATCGCCCCCGCGTCGGCGGCGCAGCCGTGGTCGGCTTCCGACCGTCTCTCCGGCAGGGTCGCGCGCGCGGCCGTTACCGTCCCGGTGGTCTGGCGCCCCGGGTACCGTTCCGGTGGAGGCTTCATTCCACGGGACAGGACGAGGTCCGGTATGCCGTACTACGTTGAGGGGCCGGAGGCGGTGGGCAGCCGTATCAAGCGTCAGCGGCTACGTCTCGGTATGGCTCAGGCCGACTTGGCCGCGGCGGTCCGCAAGACCCAGGGCTGGGTGTCCAAGGTCGAGAGCGGAAAGATCGAACTCGACCGGACCGGTCTCATCAACATGCTCGCTGCCGCGCTCCACTGCCATCCGAACATACTGCTGGAGCGGCCCTACGCGGGCGACGTGCACGAGAACCAGTGGCAGGTGGCCGCCGCGTCGATCCTCCGTGAGCTGCGCCGCTACGACCTCACGCCCGTGTTCGACGGTGAACCACGCACCTCGGGCGAGATCTGGCAGGACATGAAACGCCTGCACCGGCTACGCGACGCGGCGGCGAACGTCGCCATCCTCAAGTGCCTGCCCGACCTGTTGCGTGAGGCACTCGCCCTTGCCGAGAGGTCGACCGGCCATGAGCGCGAGGAAGCGTTCTCGGTCTACGCGGTGTGCTGCAAGTTCGCCCACACGGCGGCCCACTCTCTCGGCCACCCCGAACTGATCGCGATGTCGTGCGAACGCGCGGCCTGGGCGGCGCAGCTCTCCGGCGACCCGCTGATGCCCGCCGTGGCCGACTGGATGCGCGTCTGGGACATGTGGGCGACGGCCGACTGGCAGGACTCCGTTGCCCTGTCCGACAAGGCTCTCACCACGGTGCAGCGCGCCTACGACGACGGTGACCCGCTCGCCCTTCGGGTGTGGGGTACGGTGCAGCTCCGCGCGGCCGTGTCCTGCGTACGGGGCGGCAACGCGGGCGAGGCGGAGGCACGGTTGGAGCACGCCGAAGCTGCGGGCAACCGCCTGGACACCCTTCGCGGAGCACCGGTGTACGACCGGCACTCGCTGACGTTCTCCAGCGGGAACGTACAGATTCACCGCATCAGCGTCGCCCTGGAGGCCGGGAACCAGACAAAGGCGCTCACGCTGAACCGCCGCGCGGATCCGGAACACATCGCAGGGCTGCCCAAGTCCCGTAGAGGGCACCACCACATGGACCTCTCGCGGGCGTGGCTGTGGGAGGGAGACCGGGGCAAGGCGTTCGAGGAACTGGAAACCGCCGAGAGCCTTGCTCCGCAGTTGGTCCGCAACCACCCCATCGCGCGAGCCACGCTACGGAAGATCGTCCACGGCGAGCGGACCGGCATGAGCGAGCGGCTGAGGACCATGTCGAACCGTTTTCACCCGCACGACCAGGCGCGATTCCACTGATTCATCCACCCGTGCCCTCCGGCGGCGCGGACGGTGAACAAGCGGCGGTCGCCGCGCTCATCGATGGGGGCGAACTCTGGCGCTACTGGACGCCGTGCCCGCCGGCCGCCGCCTCGATCCGCCGGGCCAGCTCGATGTCGTGCTCTGCGACATACCCGCCGAGGTCGCTGCTGCTGATCGAGACATGCACGCCCCGGTAGCTGAGTGTCGTGTCCGAGTGGTGCCCGAGGTCGTCCTGGATCGCCGCGATGTGCACGACGAACGCGGCACCGGGAACATGCTTGATCAGATACGACCGCTCGATCTTTCGGCCATCAGTCGACCACCCGGGCAGGTCCTTGATGCGCTCCTCGATCTGCTCCTTGGACAGCGCCTCCGCCACGTCACACTCCCTTGCCGATGGGTGCCAGCACCTCGGCGAGGTTCTGGCCGATCGGCTCAGCCTGACAGGGCTCCATCGCGAGAGCCACGGCGTCCAATTCCCGGCGCGGGTACGAGTCCTGGCGGACCAGTGCCGCCCCCGCGTCTGGTCTCTGCTGTCGTCAATCCGTCAATCCGTCAATCCGTCAGGCCGACTCGTCGGGCCATCGCCATGAGTTCGGGACGGGTTCGCTGGTGCATGACGAAGAGCACTCTTACGACCTCTCGGCACATGGGGTGCAGCTCGCTCATTTCTGGCGCCACCTTGAAAGCGGCCTTCAACGAGTCCTCCGCACCGGCCACGTCGCCGATGGCGAGGCGAGCCCGCGCCACATCGATGTGGAGACGCCCTATCCTGCTCGGCTTCAACCCCGCCGGCGGCTTCTTCTGAAGAGGCGTCGCCATGCTGACCGCCTGGTCGGGACGTTCCAGCTCGATATGCGCCGCGAGTTCGTACAGCGCGGTGTTCCCCGTCCCGAAGGTCAGGTTGTGCAGAAGGGTGTCCTTCTTCTGAGGGAGCTTCGCCGCGAGATCACGCGCCCTGGTGAGGTGGGCCTCGGTGGCGGCTGCGTCCTTGTGTCGGGAGGCGAGCACCACTCCGCGCAGATGGAGCGATCCGAGGACCACGGCGTGAGAGGGCTCACTGCCACCACCCCGCTCGTACTGGACGATCGCCCGGTCCACGATGGTGAGGCCGTCGTCGTAGTGGCCCGCGGACTGGTAGGTACCGGCTTCATTCCACGATGCGGCGGCCTCCGCGTCCGGGTTCCAGGTCTGGTGAGCCGCCCACTGCTGCCGCGAGACGATCATGTCGGCCAGGTCAGGCTCCCCGAGCCGGTGAGCTACGGCGTAGGCGCAGCCGTAGAGGTCGGCGACCTGCCCCCAGGCAACGGCATCACCACCGGCGGCGAACGCCGTCGCGGTCGCCCGCCCGAGGAGAGTCGGCAGAATATCGAGCAGTTCCAGATACTCCGCTTCCGCCCGCAGATGGGCGGCCCTCTTCACGTCGGCCGCCAACGTCTTGGGGTCCGGCACGTCTTCTTTGGGGAGAGTGTGCCGACGAACCGCCGTCCGCAGCGCATCGAGCCGCTCCACCTCGGTCTGTGACCGGTCGCGATAGGGCTGGCCGTAGATCCGGGCCGTGGTGACGTTCATGGCTTTCGCGCACGCGGCGGCGACTGCCGGAGTGACCGGCCGCAGCCCGGTCTCGATTTTGCTGACGTAAGACACGCTGAGTCCGGCCGCGCGGCCGAGCTGGGCCTGCGATATATCCCGCGTCTTGCGTAATACGGCGATGTTCTCGCCGGCGCTCGTGCTCTCCATGCGCCTCACCTTCCCATGCCCGGGAGTGCCCGTCCCGAACTGCGTTGTTCGGCTGCGCCGTTGTGCAAGTTCTGTGCGAACTGATCTTGGTTCCGCAGCCGTTCACTGATTACAGGGAGCGATCGACCGAACGGCCCGAGTGAGCCTGCCGATCGCTCAGAACCGTAACCAGGCAGGGGACGCAGTGTGAGCATTGACCCACGAGTGGGAGAGGGCGCGGTGCCTTCCGGCTCCTGTGCGCCGCACGACAGTGTGTCGCGCCCCGCTGAACCGGCACCTCCTGCGGACGACCCGCCGCTCCTGTCCGACCGACTCACCGCGTGGGTACACGGTCGGCCATCCTGCGAGCGGGCGGCCGTCGCCGCGCTCATCGAGGAGGACGAGTTACTGGCACGCGACTGCGTCCACCGCCTCCTGGTCGCCGAGCACGACGGCGCGGTCTCGTGCGACTGGCCGGAGTTCGAGAACCGGTACACCCTGGCCCCGGGTCTCACGTCGGCGGACAAGGCGTTCCTCGCGCTGATCCTCGCGATCCGCTTCCCGCGTGCCGTACCGCTCTGGCCCGTCGAGCTGCTGGACGACCGTCGCCTCGGGATCGTGCTCCGTGCCATCGTGGCGCTGGCCGGATCCGACACCATCGCCGTTGGGACACGGTCATGACCGGGCGCCTGCACACCACCACCGAGGACAACGAGGTCACGGTGGTCCCGGGGGCCGTGACCGCGTACAGGGCTCCGGCGGGAGCGCTCCCCGCTCTCGGGTCGGTGATCGTGGATGCCGACAGGGACGTGGTCGGGATCTTCTGCGGCACCTCCGGAGACCTGTGGTCCCTGCGCCCCGTAACTGGCGGTACGGAGTGGACCGTTGACCCCGCCGACGCGCGACCGGCAACCCCCGAGCAGCGATTACGCGCCGAGACCGCCGGTGCGAACGCGCGAAGCCGGGGTGAGTACCTGTGACCACGCTCGGCTTCGTCCGATGGACGTTACGGCCCGACAAGGACGAAGACGCCCCGCCGCTCACGTACGCCTTCCGTTGCCTGACCCTCGCCGCCGCCGACGACACCGAGTGCGACGCGAAGTCGCCCACGAGCACCGACCCGACCGAACCCCAGACCTGGGCGTTCGACCACCTCCGTGCTCACCCCGAGCACACCAGCTACGCCGAAGTCATCGAACGCCCCTGGGTGATGTGGCGCGAGGGCCCCGCGTGAGCTACTGCTGCGAGGTGCACGCCGAGGGACCGGTCTACGGCACCGGCGAAACCGCCCACCACGTACTCGGCACCTTCCACACCATCTCGCCGGTACTCGTACTCCGTTGGCTCCGGAGCCAGGCACTACGTATCGCGGACCGCCTCGACCCGGACCCCACCCGCTCCCCCTGGGCGCTGCCGACCATACGCAAGGCAACAGCGCCGATCCCTGATTGCCCCACGGAGTTACGCACATGGGCCGAGGACCCGGAAGAGCATCGGGCCGCCCGCGCGTACATCAAGACAGGCCACTCCCTCTTCGCCACCTTCCCGGACGCGGACTGCACATACACCCTCTGCGTCTGGCCTCTCCCTCACTAGTGTGATGCGCCAGAAAAGGCGGTCTTAAGTCTGTAGGCTGTTTTTATGTCGCATCGAGGCCCTCGCGCTGTCGAAGTCGTGCTGTCCGCTGAGGAGCGTGCGGAGTTGCTGCGCTGGGCGGGTGGCGGGGTGCCGGCCCGTGTGGCGGAGCGGGCGCGGATCGTCCTGGCTTGTGCGGACGGGGCGTCAAATACCGCTGTGGCGGCGGACTGTGGGGTGTCCGTGGAGACGGTGCGCAAGTGGCGTTCGCGGTTCGTGGCCCGGCGGCTGGCGGGTCTGGCGGATGAGCCGCGTCCGGGCCGGCGCAAGCCGGACCTGGTGCTCAGCGCAGCTGAGCGGGCGGAGCTGACGCGCTGGGCGCGGCGGGCGAAGACCGCGCAGTTCCTGGCCCTGCGCGCGAAGATCGTGCTGCGGTGTGCGGAGGGCGGGACGAACAAGGAGGTCGCGGCCGAACTCGGCATCGCCCACGCGACGGTGAACCGCTGGCGTTCCAGGTTCATCACCCTGCGTCTGGACGGGCTGACGGACGAGCCCCGCCCCGGCAGGCCGCCCTCGGTCCTGCTCGACCAGGTCGAGGACGTACTCGTGGCGACTCTGGAGTCCGTCCCGGGCAAGGACACGCACTGGTCGCGTGCCTCGATGGCGAAGCACAGTGGGCTGTCGAAATCGACCGTCGGGCGGATCTGGAAGAAGTTCGACCTCAAGCCCCACCTGCAGGACTCCTTCAAACTGTCCACCGATCCGCAGTTCGTCGCCAAGGTCGTCGACGTCGTCGGCCTCTACCACCATCCGCCGGAGAAGGCGGTGGTTCTCTGCGTCGATGAAAAGAGCCAGATCCAGGCCCTGGATCGGTCTCAGCCGGTGCTGCCGATGATGCCGGGCATGCCCGAACGCCGCACCCACGACTACTACCGGCACGGGATCACCAGCCTGTTCGCCGCCTTCAACATCGCCGACGGCACCGTCATATCGGAACTGCACCGCCGCCACCGCGCCATCGAGTTCAAGAAGTTCCTGATCCGGATCGACAAGGCAGTGCCCACCGGACTCGACGTCCACCTGGTCTGCGACAACTACGCCACCCACAACACCGCCGAGATCAGGACGTGGCTTGGCAAACACCCCCGCTTCCACGTCCACTTCACCCCGACCGGCTCCTCCTGGATGAACCAGGTCGAGCGGTGGTTCGGCCTGCTGACCGACAAACTCATCCGCCGCGGCGTCCACACCTCCGTCAAAGCCCTGGAGAAGGACATCACCGCCTGGATCGACACCTGGAACGAGAACCCCAGACCGTTCACCTGGACCAAGACCGCCGACGAGATCCTCAAATCCCTCGCCGACTACCTCACCAAAATCAGCCCACCCAGCACCGAAAACCAGCAGCAAACTTAAGACCGCCTTTTCTGGCGCATCACACTAGGACCAGCTATGCGTCAATGCGAAGCCACCGCCCATGTGCCGCCCGCCGGGCTGCTGTTCGCCGTTCTCGCCGGGCAAGGGCGGGTCCTCGGCAGCGAACTCGCGTATACACCCCCGCGCGTCCGCTGCGAACTCGGGCTCGGACACGACGGCGAACACGCCGACCACGTATGGGACTGGGACCACCAGCCGGCCCACGCGCTGTGGGCCCGTTGGACCACGGGCCAACCCTTACGGTTCGAGTCATTGCCCTGGTGCGAAACCCTGGGCGGCTCCGACGCGGACGCGTGCACCCTCTACTGGGATCACTCCCGCGCCCACTCCTGGGCCGTACACGACCCCGAGACCGAAGCACTGCGTCGACAGATCGTCGAGGAACACGCCGACGTGCCGGATGAGCCGTCGTGACCTGATCGCCGTCTACGCCGATGTGCGGGCGGAGTTGCCGCACCTGGCGAACTACGCCGTGGCCACCCCGCCGGAGAGTCGTCTCCCGCCTTGAGCACGGCCCCGGTCTCCTGTCGATCCGCCGTCGGCGGGACAGCGTTTCCGGCCGAACCGCTCCCACCCCGCGCCCCCAACTGCCCAGGACTCCCCAGGCCATCGGGATCAAAACGACGAAATATAGACCTTTCCCATATTGATACAACTATTAACCTGTTTAGCCGACTCGTCTGTTTGCCAAAGATGCGGGGGCAAGCATCGGCACGAAAGAAGGCGAGTTCGGCATGGCGGATTGGGTGAAGGTCACGGGCAGTCTCACTGCCATCTCGGCAGGGTCCCGGACGACCGTATGGGGGGTGAACTCCGCGAGCGGCATCTACCGGTACACCAACTACGACGCCAACCCCTGGATCAACATCCCCGGCGCGCTCAGTGACATCGGCGCAGCGGCGGACGGCACGGTGTGGGGCGTCAACGGGGGTCACCAGATCTTCCGTTACGCAGGGGATCAGAACAGTTCGAACCCGTGGGTGAACATCAACGGCAGCCTGGTCCGCATCTCGGCCGGCTCCCGGACCAACGTGTGGGGTGTGGACTCCGCGGACAGCATCTACCGCTACACCAACTACGACGGCAACCCGTGGATCAAGATTCCGGGCGCGCTGAGTGACATCGGCGCCGCGGCGGACGGCACGGTGTGGGGCGTCAACGCGGGCAACCAGATCTTCCGGTACACCGGGGACCAGAACAGCTCGAACCCGTGGGTGAGCATCAACGGCAGCCTGGTCCGCATCTCGGCGGGCTCCCGGACCAACGTCTGGGGTGTCGATACGGCCGGCGGCATCTACCGGTACACCAACTACGACGCCAACCCGTGGATCAAGATCCCCGGCACTGCCACGGACATCGGCGCCGGTGCCGACGGCACCGTATGGCACGTCAACAAGGCCAACGAGATCTACCGCTACATCGGCGACCAGCCGAGCTGATCCCCGGACGGGACCGGCCCGGACCGGCCCGGCGGTGCACTGCGGTGTGGCCTCGGTCTGCTTCGGGCCGGGGCCACATTCCTCCATGCCTGTTGTCAACCTGCTCCCAGATGTAGTACTTCTTATACATGAGCGAGCAAGTGCACAACAGACTGGCCATGGTGCGCGCGGAGCGCTCCGTGTCGCGGCAGGTGTTGGCCGAAGCGGTCGGCGCGCACTACCAGACCATCGGGTACATCGAGCGCGGGCAGTACAACCCGAGCCTCGATCTCGCCCTGCGCATCGCCGAGTTCTTCGAACTGCCGGTGGAGGCACTGTTCTCGCTGCGGCCGTTCCGCTCGCTCACGGACGAGGTCTACGGGAGGAAGCAGTGACCAGCACAGACATGGCCGGGCGAGACCGGCGTACCCGCTACGACGAGCGCATGTTCGCCCTGATGAACAACCGCGAGGGGGCCCCGCTGTACGCGACGGCCGCCCGCCGCCGCGCGGCCGTCACGGTCCACGTGTCGCTCACGGCGGCATCCGTGGCGACGGGCATCGCCCTGTACGTGACCGACGTGAGCTGGCTCGCCTATGTCCTGCTCGCCCTGATCCTGCCCTGGTGCGTGGCCACCGGCCTGATCAACGGCGCCACCCGCGGCCTCCTCGAACTGCGCACCCACGTCCTCGACGAACGCCAACTGGCCGAGCGGGACCGGGTGCGCGCACGGGCGCACCGCCTGACCACGTACCTCCTGGCGTGCGCCGTCGTCGGAGCCGCCGCGTGCGACCTGACCGGTCAGGTCGAGGCCAAGGATCTGCTCATCCCGGTCCTCGTCGCGGTCCTCGTCACCCACTGGCTGATGCCGATGTGGGTGGCCGGGCTGGCGGTCCGCGACGAACCGGCGCCGGAGGAAGGGGAGTTGGGGCCGGACGGGGGTTAGGGGCCAGAGGCTAGAGGACCCGGGGCTCGTCCTCGAACGTCGTTCGCGATCTGCGTGCGCGTGCCCACACCCGCGCGAGGATCAGCGCCGTCATCGCCACCACCGCCACCGCCTGCGCCACCGCCGTGATCCACTTCTCGGTGTACCAGGACGGCTCGTACATGTTCGGGATCGGGCCCAGCTTGCCCACGTCCATGTAGCGGTAGATCAGCAGCAGGGCCAGGCCGCCCGCCGCCACCAGCCACGCGTACACGTCGGCCGGCAGCCGGCGCCAGACCAGCACAAGGAGCGCCGCGAGGGCCGCGAGTGCCGCCTCGATACGGAACAGGTCGCCCTGGCTGATCGAGGCGCTGACGCCGTCGTACTGAGGGGCCAGATGCGCGTGGTAGTACGCGTCCACCGCCAGGGCCGCCGCCGCCACGATCCGGGTGACGGCATGGACGGGACGGACGTGGCGCGGCCTGCGGTGCGAGCGTGCGGCGGGTGCGGCGGGTGGCGACATGGTTCCTCCGGCCCGGGGGCCCGGTCAGCGGACGGTGGGCATCCCCCTCAGGAAACGGTGAGCGTCCCCTTCATGAAGGGGTGGATGGTGCAGATGTACGGGTAGCTGCCCGCCCCCGACGGAGCCGCGAAGGTGCCCGACGCGCCGGCCGCGATGTCCCCCGTGTCGAACGGCTTCCCGCCTCCGCTCGCCGTCAGGGTGTGGGTCACCGAGTCCTCGTTCCTGATGGTGACCTTCGTGCCCGGAGCGACCGTGAGAGTCGACGGTTCGAACGCGAAGTTCTTGATGACGATCACCGCCGCCTGCCCGGTCCCCGACGCCGATGCCGACCCCGAGACCGACCCCGACGGCGTGGACGAGCCGCCCCCGCCGCCGTTCGAACACGCCGTCAGCGCCAGCAGGCAGACCGCCGCGAGCGGTCCGCCGATACGGGAGCGGGCGACCCGGCGCCGGGGGAGGCCCGACATCAGTAGCCGCCCGTACCCGTCGTGCTCCCGCTCGGGCTTGAGCTGGGACTGCTCTCGATCTTGTTGCCGGACGCGTCGAGCACGTACCAGGTGGCGCCGAACGCGGTCGATCCCTCGCCCGCCGTCGTCCCCGCCTTCAGGTCCCCGGAGAAGCGGTACAGCGGGTGGCCGTTGTACGTGATCTGCGAGGTGCCGTCGTCGCGGTCGGACGTACCGAGGAGGTCGCTCTTGACGCCGTTGCCCGCGCTCGGCCCGTCCGGGCCCGCGGTCACCGGAGGCCACGCCTTGGCGCAGTTCCCGTAGCACGACGACTTCGACGACTTGTCCGCCTCGAAGAGGTAGAGGGTGCGGCCCATGCCGTCGACCAGGTACGTCCCGAGCGCCCCGGTCGTGGTCGTCACCTCGGACTCGCCGCCCGCGGCACTCGGTGCCGCGGACGGCGAGGCGGACGCCGTACCGGTCGCGCTCGCGCTCGGGCTCGCCGATTTCGCGGGCGACGACGAGCTGCCGCCGCTGGAGCAGCCGCCCACCAACACGGCCACCACCGCGGCGGCGGCCACCACCCCGGCCACCCTCGCGCCGTCGCGCCCCCGCGCTCCGTTGTTTCCCGTGGCTGTCTGACTCATTTCGGGACTCCTGGTCCGGTTGTCCACTGTTTCGCTGTTCGCTGTTCGTTGCTTGTGACGGCCCGTTCCCTGGCCGCACCCGCCCACTACACGGCAGGTCCCGGGAACGAGCCACCAGGTGGGACCGTCCGGGGCAGGCCGCGACCCGTCCGGGTCAGCAGAAGACCCCGTCCGGCCTACAGGCACAGGGACCTGACGGTCCGTGGGCCACGCCCCGCGCTCTCCCCGTACCCCTTGTCTGATGCACCGTCAGGTATCACGATGGGACCCCGCACCCGCACGTGACGAAACGTCAGATCCAGCTCCGACGAGGAGGCGCGTACTCGTGCCCACCCCGATATCCCCCGAAGGACCCGAGATCCCCGAAGGCCCCGAGACCCCCACCGGCCCCCCGGCCTACGGCATGCAACTCCCGGTCCAGTCCCAGAGCACCCTCTACACCGAACCGTGGGAGGCCGACGCCACCGTCGACGACCTGGTCGAGATCGCCCGCGTCGCCGACCGCACCGGCTTCCACTACCTCGCGAGCTGCGACCACGTCGCCATCCCGCGCCGCCTCGCCGACGCCATGTCGACCGTCTGGTACGACCCCGTCGCCACCCTCTCCTTCCTGGCCGGTGTCACCGAGCGGGTGCTGCTCCTCAGCCATGTCGCCGTGGTCGGCCTGCGTCACCCCCTGGTCACGGCCAAGCAGTACGCGACCCTCGACCATCTCTCCGGCGGCCGGCTGATCCTCGGCGTCGGCGCGGGTCATGTGCCGGAGGAGTTCGAGGCGCTCGGGGTCGACTTCGCGCGGCGCGGGCCCCTCCTGGACGAGACCATCGACGCGCTGAAGGCCGCGCTCGGGCCCGAGGAGTACCCCGAGTTCAAGGGCGAGCGCTTCGCCTTCGCCGGTCTCGGGCAGCGCCCCCGGCCCGCCCAGACCCGGGTCCCCGTCTGGGTCGGCGGCTCCTCGCCCGCCGCCGTACGCCGCGCCGCACTCAAGGGTGACGGTTGGCTGCCGCAGGGCGATCCGCGCGAGGAGATGCCCGCGCGGCTGGCCCGGATCAGGGCGCTGCGTACGGAGGCCGGACTCACCGGCCCCTTCACCTTCGGCGCCCTCACCGAACCGCTGTACATCGGCGAGCCCGGCTGGCACGTCGGGCGCCGCACCCTCACCGGCCACCCGGACGCCCTCGCCGAGTCGCTGCGCGCGTACGGCGCGATGGGTGTCCACCAGCTCCAGGTCCGGTTCCGCTCCCGGAGCCGCGCCGAACTCACCGACCAGATGGCGGCGTTCGCGGCCGACGTCGCCCCGCAACTCGCCTAGGGCGCGGGGAGAGCAGGGAGGAAGCCATGGGCAAGCTCGACGGGCGTGTCGTCATCGTCACCGGTGGGGCGCGCGGGCAGGGTGAGCAGGAGGCACGGCTGTTCGTCGCCGAGGGCGCCGAGGTCGTCATCGGCGATGTCCTGGACGAACAGGGCGAGGCGCTCGCCAAGGAGATCGGCGCGCACTATGTGCATCTCGACGTGAGGAGCGAGGACGACTGGCAGGCCGCCGTCGCCGCCGCCCGGCGCACGTACGGGAAGGTGGACGGGCTCGTCAACAACGCCGGCATCCTCCGCTTCAACGAACTCGTCAGCACGCCGTTGGAAGAGTTCGAGCAGATCGTGCGGGTCAACCAGGTCGGGGCGTTTCTCGGGATCAAGACGGTCGCCCCGGAGATCGGGGCGGCCGGGGGCGGCACCATCGTCAACACCGCGTCCTACACGGGCCTCACGGGCATGGCGTACGTGGGTGCGTACGCGGCGACCAAGCACGCCATCGTCGGGCTGACCCGGGTCGCCGCGCTGGAACTGGCGGCGCTGAACATCCGCGTCAACGCCGTGTGCCCCGGCGCGATCGACACCGCGATGAGCAATCCGTCGCAGCTCGACCCGGACGCCGATCCGGAGGCGAGCGCGGCGGCCATGGACGGGCTCTACCGCAAGCTCGTACCGCTGGGGCGGGTCGGCAAACCGGAGGAGGTGGCGCGGCTCGTGCTCTTCCTGACCGCCGAGGAGGACTCCGCGTACATCACCGGGCAGCCGTTCGTGATCGACGGGGGCTGGCTGGCCGGGGTCAGCGTTCTCTGAGGGAGTTGCTGACGTGCCGTCAGCTATTGACGGTCCACGCGGGCGATGGAACAGTCACAGCAACAGATCTGACGGTACGTCAGATACTCGTCGGATTCTGATACTCCTGTCGGAACACCTCACAGGGACGGTGAACCTCCTTGGAATTCGGGCTCTTTGTACAGGGATACGTGGGCAAGCGGGCCGAGACCGACCCCTTGGCCGAGCACAAGGCGCTGATGGAGGAGACCGAGTACGTCATCCAGGCGGACAAGTCCGGCTTCAAGTACGCCTGGGCGTCCGAGCACCACTTCCTGGAGGAGTACTCGCACCTCTCCGCCAACGACGTCTTCCTCGGCTATCTCGCGCACGCCACCGACCGCATCCACCTCGGCTCCGGCATCTTCAACCCGCTCGCCCAGGTCAACCACCCCGTGAAGGTCGCCGAGAAGGTCGCCATGCTCGACCATCTCAGCGAGGGGCGCCATGAGTTCGGCTCCGGACGCGGCGCCGGAAGCCACGAGATCCTCGGCTTCATCCCGGGCGTCACCGACATGAACTACACCAAGGAGATCTGGGAAGAGACCATCGCCGAGTTCCCGAAGATGTGGCTCCAGGAGGAGTACGTCGGGTTCCAGGGCAAGCACTGGTCGCTGCCGCCCCGCAAGATCTTCCCCAAGCCGTACGGCAAGTCCCACCCCGCCATGTGGTACGCGGCCGGCTCCCCGCCCTCGTACGCCATGGCCGCCCGCAAAGGGCTCGGGGTCCTCGGCTTCAGTGTGCAGAAGGTCTCCGACATGCAGTGGGTCCTCGACCAGTACAAGGGGAACATCGGCCAGGCCGAACCCATCGGGGACTACGTCAACGACAACGTCATGGTCACCTCGACCGCCGTCTGCGCGCCCACGCACGCGGAGGCCGTCCGGATCGCGGCGGGCGGTGGGCTGCACTACCTCCAGTCCCTCGTCTTCCGCTACCACGACACCTTCCCGCGCCCCGAGGGCTTCCCCGTCTGGCCCGAGACGCTGCCCGAGTTCACCGAGGAGATCATCGAACTCCTCATCGCCGAGGAGCTGTTGATCTGCGGCGACCCGGACGAGGTGACGCAGCAGTGCAAGCGCTGGGAGGCGGCGGGCGCCGATCAGCTCAGCTTCGGTATGCCGATCGGGATATCCCGCGAGGACACCCTCCAGTCGATACGTCTCATCGGGGAGCACGTCATCCCGAAGATCGACACGGATCCGGTGCACCGCACGACACGGTTCCGCCAGGGCGCGGGCAACTGAGAACGGAGGGCGCCGCCATGCTCGACCACCTGATCAGGGGCGTGACCGTCGTGGACGGCACGGGCACGCCCTCGTACACCGCCGATGTCGGTATCCGGGACGGCCGGATCGCGGTGATCTCCGCGCCCGGCAGCAGCGGCAGCGGCACCGGTTCCGGTTCCGGCAGCGGCTCCGGCACCGTTACCGAGGAGGCGAGGACGAGTGAGGACGCCGCCGGGCTCGTCCTCGCCCCCGGCTTCGTAGACCCGCACACCCACTACGACGCCCAGCTCTTCTGGGACCCGTACGCCACCCCGTCCCTCAACCACGGGGTCACCACCGTCGCGGGCGGCAACTGCGGCTTCACGCTCGCGCCGCTCCACCCCGACCGGCCCGAGGACGCCGAGTACACGCGGCGGATGATGTCCAAGGTCGAGGGCATGTCACTGGTCGCGCTCGAAGAGGGCGCGCCCTGGAGCTGGCACACCTTCGGCGAGTACCTGGACGCCCTGGAGGGCCGGATCGCGGTCAACGCCGGTTTCATGGTGGGGCACTGCGCGCTACGGCGGCACGTCATGGGCGCCGACGCGGTCGGCGGACAGCCGAGTCCCGCTCAACTCGACGCCATGGTGAGGCTGTTCCACGACGCCATGGACTCCGGTGCCTGGGGACTTTCCACCACGCAGTCGTCCACGCACTCGGACGGCGACGGCGAACCGGTCGCGTCCCGGCACGCCCGGCCCGCCGAACTCCTCGCCCTGTCCCGCGCGGTCGGCGAGCACGAGGGCACCCAGCTGGAGGCGATCGTCGCGGGCTGCCTCGACCAGTTCGACGACGACGAGATCGACCTGTTCGTCAACATGAGCGCGGCGGCCGGACGCCCCCTCAACTGGAACGTCCTCACCATCGACGCGTCCGTCCCCGAACGCGTACCGCGCCAACTGGTGCCCAGCGAGCGGGCCCGCGCGGCCGGTGGCCGGATCGTCGCCCTGACCATGCCGATCCTCACCCCCATGAACATGTCCCTGGGCACCTTCTGCGCCCTCAACCTCATCCCCGGCTGGGGCGACATCCTCGGCCTGCCGGTGCCCGCACGCATCGCGAAGCTCCGGGACGCCGAGGTCCGCGCCGAGATGCTGCGACGCGCCGACAGCAAGGAGGCGGGCGTCTTCCGCCGCCTCGCCGACTTCGGCCGATACGTCATCGGCGACACCTACAGCGCCGCCAACGAGGGCCTCACCGGCCGGGTCGTGAAGGACATCGCCGCCGAACGCGGCCTGGACCCCTTCCACTGCCTGGTCGAGATCTGCGCGCAGGACGAACTCCGCACGGTCCTGTGGCCGATGCCCACCGACAACGACCCCGACTCCTGGGCGCTGCGCCAGGAGACCTGGGCCCACGAGGACGTCCTGCTCGGCGGGTCCGACGCGGGCGCCCATCTGGACCGCATGTGCGGCGCCCCGTACACGACACGGTTCCTCGGGGACTGTCTACGTGGCCGAAAACTGGTGGGTCTCGAACAGGCGGTGAAGATGCTCACGGACGATCCGGCGCGCCTCTTCGGGCTCCGCGAACGCGGCCGGATCGCCGAGGGTTTCCACGCCGACCTCGTCCTCTTCGACCCCGCCCGTATCGACGCCGGCAAGGCGACGCTCGTCCACGATCTGCCCGGCGACAGCCCCCGTCTCGACGCCAAGGCGATCGGGATCACCGCCGTCTGGGTCAACGGCGTCGAGGCCATCCGCGACGACCGCGTCTCCGGCGCGACCCCCGGCACCGTCCTGCGCTCGGGCCGCGACACCCGGACGGTGAGTACCCGGTGACCCGCGAAGTCCTCCCGGAGGGACGGCTGTTCATCGGCGGCGAGTGGACCGAGCCGGCCTCCGGTCACTACGAGGTGACCGACCCGGCGACCGAGGACGTCGTCGGCCTCGCCCCCGAAGCGAGCCGCGAGCAGGTGTACGAGGCCACGGCGGCGGCACGGGACGCCTTTGACGGATGGTCCCGTACCCGACCGGAGGAACGGGCGGCGATCCTGGACCGGGCGGCCGACCTGATGCGCGCCGCACTCGTCCCGTACGCGGATCTCGCGAGCGCGGAGAGCGGGGCCACGGTCGGTACCGCGCGGGGGATGCAGGTGGGTGTGGCGGTGGCTCGTTTTCGACGGTACGCGCGCGGCGCCTTGGAACCGGTCGAGACGCCGCTGCCGCCGCAGATCAACGAGGCGGGACCGATGGGCAAGGCGGGCGTGCTCGGTGCCGTGGCCATCCGGCAGCCGGTCGGTGTGGTGAGCTGCATCACCTCGTACAACAACCCCTGGGCGAATCCGGCGGGCAAGGTCGCGCCCGCCCTGGCCATGGGGAACACGGTCGTCGTGAAACCCGCGCCGCAGGACCCGCTGTCGGTGTACCGGATGGCCGCCGTGCTCGCGGAGGCCGGGGCGCCGCCGGGTGTCGTCAACGTCGTCTCGGGCCGTGAGATCGCGGTCGGCGAGGCGGCCGTCGAATCCCGGGACGTCGACATGGTCAGCTTCACCGGTTCGACGGTGGTCGGTCAGCGGATCGCCGAGGTCTGCGGCCGGGACATGAAACGCCAGCTCATGGAGTTGGGCGGCAAGGGCGCGGCCCTCGTCTTCGACGACGCGGACCTCGACGCGGCGGTCGCGGGCATCGGCACCACCTTCTCCTTCTACAGCGGCCAGATCTGCACCGCGCCGACCCGGGTCCTCGTCCAACGCGGCCTCCACGACCGGCTGGTGGCCGCACTCGCCGCCTACGCGCGGGCCCTGCCGGTCGGCGACCCCCGCGACCCCGGCACTGTGGTGGGCCCGGTGATCTCGGCGGCCCACCGGGACCGGGTCGAGTCGTACGTCGACCTCGGCCGCAAGGAGGGCGCCCGCCTGGTCACCGGCGGCGAACGCCCCGACGTGGCGGGGGGCCGGGGCTCCTATGTCGCCCCGACCCTGCTGGCGGACTGCACGGCCGACATGCGGGTGGTCCGCGAGGAGATCTTCGGCCCGGTCGTGGTCGTCGTCCCCTTCACGGACGAGGAGGAGGCCATCGCCCTGGCCAACGACTCCGACTACGGCCTCATCGACTACGTCTGGTCCGGCGATGTCGCCCGCGCCTTCCGCGTCGCCCGCCGACTGCGGGCCGGCGGGGTCGGCGTCAACACGGTCGGCCGCAACATGGAGGCACCGTTCGGCGGCTTCAAGAAGAGCGGTGTGGGACGCGACGTGGGCTCCTACGCCCTGCACGCGTACAGCGAAATCCAGTCGGTGGTCTGGCCGGGCTGACATGACGCTCCGCTGGAAGTGCCGCGATACGAAGTCGATTGACTGCGGCGCCGTCGTGGCTGGTCGCGCCCACGCGGCGGAGCCGCACATGTCACGGCCCCGCGCCCCTTTGGGGCGCTCCGGAACCGGTACCGGCTGCCTGGCGCCAACTCCTTCACCGACTTCCCAACACCGGCGGGTTGTTGTCAGTCGACGAGGGCCTTCAGGATTTTTGCGGACTGGGCCTCCGGAGGTGACGTGGCGTCAACTGCCAAATGGGGGGCTGCTGGTGGGGTCAGGTCTACTCGGGACAGGTAGCTGTCGCCTTCGGCGAGTTTTTCGCGGTCCCGGGCGGCCGACCGGTCCCGTAGGCGGGTCAGCAGTTCCTCCGGGCGCAGGCGGAGCCAGACCATGAGCGGGGCGCCGCCCGCTTCCCTCAGCCGGGCCGCCAGCCGGTCCCACGCGAGGGGATCGCGCCGCTCGGTCGTGTACGGGGCAACCAGCACCACCGGTCGGCCGACCCGGAGATTGTGCTCGGCGGCGGCGTGCAGCGTCTCGTACCGGGCGGCCCTCGTCGCGCCGCCGAGTGCCGGACTGTCAAGGTCGTCGGTGCCGAGCAGCTCGGCGACCACGGCCGTCAGCGGGCCGGTCACCACATCCTGATCGAGCAGTACGGCACCCAGGGCCCGCGCGGCCACCTCCCCGACGGTGGACTTCCCGCTGGCCGGCGGCCCGCACACGACCACCACGGGCAAACCGTCCGCACCGTCTCTGCCTGATTCCACGGCGGCACCCTAACCCAACCCGGCAACCCAACCCGGTCCGACGTCACACCGACGAAATGACAGCGAGATTTCGCGTTCACTCTTGACGGCCGTCGACGCGCGGCTCATAGTTCCCTCAATCGCTGCGTGACATCGATTACCTATCGACCCTCACGCAGAACCGATCTCCCCTCGCCATGCCCCGCCCACCTGCGGAAACGGCGAGCTTCGCAGTTCGTGACATCGATTACCTCCGCACCCGCCGCCGTTCCGGTCCCGGCCCACTCCCCGCCCGTCCGTGACATCGATTACCTACCCCGTCCCCAGCGCTCCGCCCAACGACCCGAAGGACCAAGGATGTTGATCGCCACGCCGAATCTGTGTCTCGACAGGACACAGTTCCTCACCCGGATCGTCCCGGGTGCTGTCATGCGGGCGGCCCATGTCGAGGTCACCGCCGGCGGCAAGGGAGTCAACATCGCCCGCGTCGTCCGGGCCTTCGGCGGCAAGGCCGTGCTGGCCGGACTCGTCGGCCAGGAGGACAGGGAACGGCTCGTCGGACTCCTCGCCGAAGAGGGCGCCGACCTCAGAGAAGTGTCCGCCCCGGGCCCCGTACGCATGGCGATCGTCATGATCGAGCAGGAGCCAGGGCGCGTCACCATCGTCAATGAACCCGGCAGCCCCGTCGCCCCCGAGGTCTGGCAGCGCTACGCCGACGAGATCGACCGCAATCTGCCGGGCCAGGACCTGCTGATCTGCTCGGGCAGCCTCCCCCCGGGCGCACCCCCGGACGCGTACGGGCAACTCGTCGAAGCGGCCCACCGCGCCGGCGCCCTCGCCCTGGTCGACACCGCCCCCGCCGCCCTCCGCGCCGCCCTCGCCAGCGGCCCCGACCTGGTCGCGCCCAACCTCCAGGAAGCCGAGTCCGCGCTCGCCGGAACCTCCGGCGCCGTCCTCGCCGACGCCGACGAGGACATACCGGAACGCGCCGCCGACGCCGCACGGGCCCTGTGCGCGGAAGGTGCGCGCGCCGCCGCCGTCACCGTCGGCGGCGACGGGATCGCCCTCGCCCGGCAGGGCTCGGCGGCCGTCCAGTGGATCCGCACCGTCCCCGTCGACGTCGTCAGCGCGGTCGGCGCCGGTGACTCGTTCCTCGCCGGAGTCGCCCTCAGCCTCCAAGGGCAACTCCCCGGACCCGTCGACTGGCGCTCGGCCGTTCTGCGCGGGGCCGCGACCGCCACGGCCTCGTGCGAGAACCTCCGGGCCGGCGGCGTCGACCCCGCCCGGGTGGAGACACTGCTGGCTCGTATCGAAGCAACGGCCGGGCAGGACCGGTCAGTTACAGGAGGCGGATCATGAGGGCCCCCCGGGTCAGGCTGAGCGATGTCGCTCAACTCGCGAAGACCAGCACCAAGACCGCCTCACGCGTCGTCAACGGAGACCCCCGGGTCTCCCAGGCGACCCGTGAGCGGGTACAGCAGGCCGTCATCGAACTCGACTACCAGCCCGACCCGCTCGCCCGCTCCCTGCGCAGCGGCACCGACGACACCATCGGCGTCGTCGTGGACGAGGTCTCCGACCCGTTCTTCGCCAGCGTCATCGGCGAGATCGAACGGATGGCGCTCGACCGGGACATCACCGTCATCGTGGCCAGCACCCGCCGGCTCGCCGAACGCGAACGCACCGTCCTCGACGGCCTCGCCCACCGCAGGATCGCCGGACTGATCCTCTCCTCGGTCACCGAGGACCACGCGTCCCTGCGTTCCGCCCGCTACCCGATCGTCTTCATCGACCGCGAGGCCACCGGGCTGACGGCCGACGCCGTCCTCGTGGACGACCGCGCCGGCGCCCGGATGGCGGTCGAGCACCTGCTGAGCCACGGCCACCGCCGTATCGCCTACGTCGGCGACCGCCTCGGACTCGCCACGGTGCGCAACCGGCTCGCCGGTTACCGGGACGCCCTGGCGGCGGCCGGGGTCACCGCCCCGGACGAGTACGTCGTCCATATGGAACTGGACGGGCAGGACGGCGACCACGACGCCGTGGGGCAGCTGCTCGCCCTCGACCCGCAGCCCACGGCGATCTTCTGCGCCAACACCCGTTCCTCACTGCGCGCGCTGCCCGTCATGCACCGTACGGACAACACGCACATCGCGTTCGTCTCGTTCGGGGACTTCGCGATGGCCGACACGCTCGCGCCCGCGGTCTCCGTCGTGAACCACTCGCCCCGGCTGATAGGGCAGTTGGCCGCGGAACGGCTGTTCCGCAGGCTCGGCGGCGAGGACCTGGCACCCGAGCGGATCTTCGCGCCCCTGGAGATCGTCGCGCGCGGCAGCGGGGAGCTGACCCCGTGACCCACTCCCAAGAAGTCGCGCGCCCCGCCCGTGACGTCGTCGCCCGTGACGTCGTCGTCGGGGTCGACCTCGGCACCACCGACACCAAGGCCCTGATCACCACCCCGGACGGCCGCCGGATCGCCTTCGCCCGCCGTCCCACCACCTGGACCATCACCCACGACGGCCGTACGGAGACCACGGGCGCCGCCCTCCTCGACGACGTCCTGTCCACCGTCGCCGACGCCCTGGCCGCCGCACGCGAGAGCGTCGACGGCCGCCCGGTACGGGTCCTCGGCATCGGCCTGGCCGGACTCGGTGAGAGCGGTGTCGTCCTCAGCCCGGAAGGGCTGGAGGCGTCGCCCGTCATCGCCTGGTTCGACGACCGCGGCGGTGACGAACTGAAGCGGCTCGACCCCGCCCTGCTCGCCGAACTCCCCGCCCGTACCGGACTGCCCGTCGGCGCCCAGTGGACGCTGCCGAAACTCCTCTGGCTCAGCGGGGCGGGGCTCGCCCCACGGCGCGGCTCGCGCTGGCTGAACGTACCCGAGTACATCGCGTACGCACTCTGCGGCGAGCAGATCAGCGAACCGTCCCTCGCATCCCGTACCGCCCTGCTCGACCAGGCGACCGACGCGCCCTGGGAGGACGCGCTGACCGCACTCGGCGTCGGCGCCGACTTCCTGCCGCCGCTGCTGCCCGCCGGAGAGGCCGCAGGACGCGTCACGGAGTGCGCCGTACCGGAACTGGTCGGCGCCGTCGTCACCGTCGCCGGCCATGACCATCCGGTCGCGGCGGTCGGCGCGGGCGCGGTCGGCCGGTCCGACCTCTTCAACTCCTGCGGTACGGCCGAGGTGTTGCTGCGCTCGACCCCAGGACGGCTCGGCGACGGCGACCGGGCCGCCCTGGTCGCCCGGGGCGTCGACGCCGGACGCCACGCCCTGCCGGGCCACTCGGCCCTCATCGGCGGCATGCGGTCCGGTCTGCTGATGCGCCGGGTGCTGCATCTGGTCGGCGCGCACGACCCCGAGGGGCGCGACGCGATCGACCGGCGCTGGACGGCCCGTACGCACGCGGCACGCGCCGTCTCCGTACGGGGCGGCGCCATCCAGGACAACGAGATCACCCTGCGGCTGCGCGACGGTGCCTCACCCGACGCCGCCTGGGCCGCCGCGCTCGCCCATGTCGCCCAGCGCACCACCGCGCTGCTCGCCGACATGGAGAGCGTCGTCGGCGAGCACGGGCGGGCCGTCGCCGCCGGCGGCTGGACCCGGCTGCGGAGCGTCCGCGCCTCGAAGTCCGCCGTCGTCTCCCGGCTCACCTTCTGCTCCGAGGACCAGCCGGGCGCACTCGGCGCCGCGCTCTTCGCCGCCTGCGCGGCGCTGGAGGGGGCGAGCGTCGAGACGTTGTCGCCGCTGTTCACGCACGCATCCGGGCCGCCGCCCCGAGCGGACACCGACGTTCCGCCGCCGGGGCGAACCACGCCTCCCCAGACCACCGGGCCACCGCCCCCACGGCTCCCGGCCGACACGCACCACTGACCCATAAGGAACAGAACGCAATGAGCAACGCCACGGAATCCCTCCCCGCCGGTACCGACACCGGCACCGCCGCCCGCACGGGACTCGCCTCCATCGCCGACGCCGACGGGGTCTTCTCCATCGTCGCGATGGACCAGCGCAACACCCTCAAGCGCATGTTCGCCGCGGTCGGCCACCCCGCCGAGACCTCGGACCTGCGCACCGCGAAGATCGACGTCGCCGCCGCGCTGACCCCGCTCGCCAGCGGGATCCTCCTCGACCCGACGTACGGCGTGCCGGCCGTCACCGAGGGCCGCGCGCTGGCCGCCACCTGCGGTCTGCTGGTCGCCGCCGAACCCTCCGAGCGGGGCACCCTGAACGGCGAGCCGCGCACCCACCGTGACCCGGCGCTCAACGCCTCCTGGGTACGCGACCAGGGCGGCGACGCGGTCAAGTTCCTCGTGCAGTTGCGCCCCGGCCGTCCGGCGGGCGGCCCCGATCTGGCGGCCGAGGTACTCGACGTGGTCCGCGAGGTCGTCGCCGACTGTGCCGCGCAGGGGATTCCGTCGGTGATCGAGAACCTCATCTACCCGCTGCCCGGTGAGGAGTTGACGGCACAGCAGCGCGAGGACCTGATCGTGGAGGCCGCAGCGCTCCTCGCCGACACCGGTGCCGACCTGGTCAAGCTGGAGTACCCGGGGTCGCCCCGGGGCTGCCGTCGGATAGCCGAGGTGGTCCGCCAGCCGTGGGCCGTGCTGTCCGCCGGGGTCGGCTTCGAGGAGTTCCAGCGGGTGCTCAAGGACGCCTGCGAGGAGGGCGGCGCCTCCGGCTTCATCGCCGGACGCTCGATCTGGAAGGAGGCCGTGGGCCTGGACGGTCCGGCGCGCGCCGAGTTCCTCGACAGCGTCGCCCGGCCCCGTCTGGAGACCTGCCTCACCGCCGTCGCGGGCCGCGCCCGCCCGTGGACCGAGGCGGTGAGCGCGCGATGACGGTCCTCCTGGAGGCCCGTGGCCTGCGCAAGGGGTACGGGCATGTGCAGGCGCTCGCCGGTGCCGACTTCGAGGTCAGGGCCGGTGAGGTGGTCGCCCTGATCGGCGACAACGGCGCGGGCAAGAGCACGCTGGTACGGGCCCTGTCGGGCAGTGAGACGCCGGACAGCGGGCAGATCCGGTTCAACGGGGAGCCCGTCGAGATCGACACCCCCATCGTCGCCCAGTCCCTCGGTATCGAAACGGTCTTCCAGGACCTCGCGCTCGCCCCCCATCTCGACCCGGTGCAGAACATGTTCCTGGGCCGCGAGGTGATGCGCCCCGGCCTCCTGGGACGCCTCGGCTTCATGGACGTACCCGCGATGCGTGAACGCAGCCGGAAGGCGTTCGACGACCTCGGCGCCACCGTCGGCGATCTCGCGGGTCCTGTCGGGTCGATGTCGGGCGGTCAGCGGCAGGGCATCGCCGTGGCCCGCGCGGCGGCCTGGGCCAGCAAGGTCATCTTCCTGGACGAGCCGACCGCCGCGCTCGGCGTCGTCCAGACCGCGCATGTCCTGGACCTCATCCGGCGGGTCAGCGCGGGCGGTATCGGCGTGGTGTTCATCAGCCACTCCATGCCCCATGTGATGGAGGTGTCCGACCGGGTCCAGGTCATGCGCCGGGGCCGGCGGGTCGCGACCTTCCGGACCGGCGATACCACGATGGAGGAGCTGGTCGGCGCGATGACCGGCGCCTTCCAACAGGAGCCGCAGCAGGAACCGGAAGAACCGGGGCGGCAACAGGAACGGGAGGAGTCATGACCGTGGCCATGCCGAGCCGGTCGAACACCGTCATCACCACAGCGACCCGCGGCCAGCGGCTCCGGCGCCTCCAGGCGCTCCAGATCCTGGTCCTCCTCGCCGTCACCGTCGCGATCTTCAGCGTCGCCCAGCCCGACACCTTCCTGACCGCCTTCAACATGCGCGGCATCGTGCAGAACACCTCGATCTACGCGGTGCTCGGCGTCGGTATGACCTTCGTCATCATCACCGGCGGCATCGATCTGTCGATCGGCAGCGTCCTCGTGTTCAGCGGGGTCGTCGCCGCGAAGGTGATGGGCGCGATGGGCGGCCAGGGCTGGGGCACCGCCCTGGTGGGTGTCGCCGTCGCCCTCGCCTGCGGCCTGGGCTGGGGGCTCCTGAACGGCGTCCTGATCGCCAAGGCCAAGGTCCCACCCCTGGTCGTCACGCTGGGCAGCCTCAGCGCGGCCCTCGGTTTCGCCCAGATCATCACCAAGGGCCTCGATCTGCGCAACGCCCCCCAAGTCCTGGTCAGCCAGGTCGGGTTCGGGAATGTGCTGGGGCAGATACCGACCCTGTCCGTCATCGCGGCCGTCGTGGTCGTCGGCGGCATCGTCGTCCTGCACCGGACCCGCTTCGGTCTGCACACCTACGCTGCGGGCTCCAACGCCGAGGCGGGGCGCCGCGTCGGCCTCGATGTCGACCTGCACCTCATCAAGGTCTACGCGCTGGCCGGACTCCTCGCCGGGCTCGCCGGCATCCTCAACCTCGCCTTCTTCCAGTCGACCACGATCAGCGGCCAGTCCAACACCGGCCTCAACGTGATCGCCGGTGTGGCGATCGGCGGTACCAGCCTCTTCGGCGGCGTCGGGTCCGTCTTCGGCACCGTCATCGGCCTGTTCATCCCGATCGTTCTCCAGAACGGCTTCGTCCAGACCGGGGTCCAGCCGTTCTGGCAGCAGGTCGTCGTCGGCGCGGTGCTCATCGCCGTCGTCTACGTGGACCAGCGGCGCCGCTCCGCCGCACAGCGCGGGAAATCCGCACCCCCGCGCTTTCCTTTCCTCTCCCGCCAAGGGAGCGGACCCAGAAGGGACACCCACGATGAACCGTAAGTTCCTGGCCAGAGCCTCTGCCGCCACGCTGGTACTCGCGGTGACGGCCGCGTGCAGCTCGGGTACGCCGACCTCCTCGACCGGCGCCGCCGCCTCACCCGGTTCCTCCGGCGGCGGCAAGGGCTACAAGCTCGCCTTCGTGCAGGGCGTCACCGGTGACGCGTTCTACATCACCATGCAGTGCGGGGTGCAGGCCGAGGCGAAGGCCGAGGGCGCGACCGTCACCACCCAGGGTCCGCAGAAGTTCGACCCGACGCTCCAGACCCCGATCCTCCAGTCGGTCGTCGCGTCCAAGCCCGACGCGATCCTCATCGCGCCGACCGATGTGTCCTCGATGCAGCAGCCCATCGCGGAGGCCAAGGCGCAGGGCATCAAGGTGGTTCTGGTGGACACGACGGTGAAGGACCCGTCCGTCGCGGCGTCCTCGATCTCGTCGGACAACGTCGGCGGTGGCAAGGCCGCCTTCGACGCCATCAAGAAGCTGTCGCCGAAGGGCGGCAAGGTCCTCGTCATCGGCAACCAGCCCGGCATCAGCACCACCGACGCCCGCGACAAGGGCTTCGCCGACGCGGCCAAGGCGGACTCCGCGTTCAGCTATCTGGGTGTCCAGTACGCCCAGAACGACCCGGCGAAGGCGGCCTCGATCGTCAGCGCCGCCCTCCAGAAGAACCCTGACATCGTCGGGATCTTCGCCTCCAACCTCTTCTCGGCGGAGGGCACCGCGACCGGTGTCCGGCAGGCGGGCAAGCAGGACAAGGTCAAGATCATCGGCTTCGACGCCGGGCCCGACCAGGTCAAGGCCCTGGAGGAAGGCACCGTCCAGGCGCTCATCGCGCAGCAGCCCGCCAAGATCGGGACCGACGGTGTGCAGCAGGCCATCAAGGCGATCAAGGGGGAGCCGACCACCGCGTCCATCAAGACCGGCTTCACGATGATCACCAAGGACAGCCTGTCCGGTGCGGGTCAGTCGGCGGTCTACAAGGCCGGATGCTGAGGCCCCGTCCACCGGCACCGGGCGGCCGGACCACAGCCCGCAGGTCGGAACGCAGGTCGGCATTACGCAGGTCCGCACTACGCAGGTCCGCACTACGCAGGTCGGCATTACGGAGAGCCCGCCGCTCCTTCACCGGAACGGCGGGCTCCCTGTGGTTCAGGCCCGTGGGGTCACCAGTTGATACAGGCCGCCGGCACGTATCCCTGGACGCCGCGGGAGTCGCCCCAGTACCACTTGTCGCTGGTCTTGCCGCACAGCGTGTACTTCTCGCCCACCGTCGCCTTGGCGTTGTCGCACAGGTCGCCGCGGCCACCCTTGAGCCACAGGCCCACCGCGGTGCCGTTCACCTTCTTCGTCGTACGGATCTTCACGCTCTCCTTGGCCGTGACATTGGTGATGCCGTTGCCGCAGTCGTGCGCGGCGGCGACTGCCGGGGCCGCGGTGGGCGTGGCCGCCACGGCGACCCCGCCGGTCAGCGCGGTACCCACCAGGGCGACGGTGGCGATGGTGGTCGCCGCCAGCTTCAGCTTCATATGTCGTTCTCCATTGCGATGGATGTCAATTCCCCCGAGGTGCGGGCCAGTTACCGGACTACTCACTGGCCAAGCGCCCCCGTTCAGACGTGATCATGCCACGCGGAAAGATCGACTGTGCGGTTGCGAACACCTTGGTGACACGTCTGTGACAGGAGAGGGCAGGAGGCGACGGTTCCGGAACGGGTCCCGCTCAACTCCCCAGGAACACCGGGTTCGTGAACGCCGCGAGCGGTCCCGGCAGCCCCGCAACCATCGGCGCGCGCCGGACCTCGGCACGGACATACGCGGCGTACGCGGGCGTCGTGCGCCACTCGGCGGTCACCTCGCCGGACTGCGGGACGGAGGTGCTGAACAAGGTGCCCTGATCCGTGACGAAGAAGACCGTGCACCCGGGCACCCCGGCGACCTCGGCCCGTACCGTCACGGGGGTGTCCGCGTCGACCCGCAGCCGCTCCCCGATGCCCGCGTACTTGCCGCGCCCGCCGGAAGCCGAGAACGCGACCGTCACCGCCGACGACTCGGCGACATAGCTGCGGCCCGCGCGGATACCTTCCTGGATCGCCGTACGCGTGAGGTCGTCGGCGAGAACCACCGTCTGCGGAAGGCCGATCCGGTCCGGGTCGCGGTGCGCGTCGCTGTTGCCCATCGCCGGAATCCAGTCGCGGCGGCCCTGCCGTACCCCGGCGACCAGGGTGTTGTCCCAGTCGGCGAGGGACACCTCGTCCTCCGGCGTGTAGGGGCCGTTCCACACCTCGACCGCGTCGGCCTCACCGAAGCCGAACTTCCAGTTGCAGCCGATGCACGTCGCGTGCGGATGCGCCGGCACGACGAGACCGCCCGCCGAACGGATCTTCCGGGCGTAGTGCCCGAACCGGTTGTCCCGCGCGCGATAACGCCAGTCGATGAAGGTGCCAGGTTCGGTGCCGAGCGCCACCACATGGCCGTTGCGCGTGGTGACCTCCTCACCCAGCATGATCAGCAGGTCGTCGCCCGCCTGGTCGGCCCAATGGGCGTGCGCGGACTGCGTGTTGTGCTCGGAGGTGTTGATGAAGTCGAGCCCGGCGGCGCGGGCGAGCGCGGCGATCTCGGCGGGGGTGCGCTTGCCGTCGGAGTACCAGGAGTGCAAGTGGCAGTCGCCCCGGTACCAGGCACGCCCCCGCCCCCGCGCCCGCTCCGGCGGATACACCGGCTTCGGCGTACGACCGGGCTCCCCGTACGTCAGGGTGATCGTGACCTCGTACGGGAGGCCCTGCGGCGCGACCGTGTACGGGCCGAGCGCGATGTGCCACGTACCGGCGCGGACCGGACCCGGGAGGTAGCCGGGGGTCGCGTCGTCGGCGCGCAGGAAGAACTCGGTACGGGCGCCACCGGACCAGCCCCGGAATCCCTGGCCGCCGAGGTCGGTACCGCGTTCGTCGAAGATACCGATGTCGAGGGCGTTGCCCGGGGTACCGGCGGGGACGGTGACCCGCTCGTAGGTGTACGCGACATGGATCTCGCGCACACCGCGCGGGACCTCGACGGGCAGGTACACGAAGTCGGGCGAACCGGTGGGCAGGGTGCCCTTGACCGTCTTCGTCTCCGTGCTGCCCGGTTCTCTCCGGACCGCGTCGGGATTCTCGGCACCGCTCGCGAAACTCACGCTTCCCAACGTAAGCGCGGCGGCGGCGCCCGTCACGAACAGTGTGCGCCTGCCGATCGTGGTGTCGTCCTCACACATGAAATGCCCCCTGGGGGTCGGGTGTGACCTGGGTCGGGTGTGACACGGGTGGTGCCACGCAACTCTGGTATTGACCCGTGAACTCCCGTGCAAGGGAAGGGGATCGGCAGATGGACAGGCGGATGGACTCCTGAAGCCCCTGAGTGTAGGAAGAGGGCGCCTCGCCGACCCACACGAATTGACCCGGAGCGTGCCGATGTCGATGCGGATCGCGACCACGATTGTCCTGACCGACGAGACGATCACGCCGGTACGGCTGGCGCGGGAGCTGGCGGCGCGTGGTTTCGCGGGCCTGTACCTGCCCGAGCACACGCACATCCCGGTGGATCGCACGACCCCGTACCCGATGGGCGGCGACCTGCCCCCGGAGTACGCCCGGACCCTGGACCCGTTCGTGGCCCTGGCCCAGGCGGCGGCCGTCACGGACGACCTGGCCCTCGGCACCGGCATCACGCTCGTCACCCAGCACGACCCGATCGCCCTCGCCAAGCAGATCGCGACCCTGGACCATCTCTCGCGCGGCCGTTTCACGCTGGGCGTCGGCTTCGGCTGGAACGTCGAGGAGGCCGACGACCACGGCGTCGAATGGCGCACCCGCCGCGAACTCACCCGCGACCGCATGGCGCTGATGCGCGCCCTGTGGTCCGCCGAACCCACCGCGTACAAGGGCGAGTTCGGCATCTCGGTCCGCGCGAGCCACGCCTACCCGAAACCGTTCCAGCGGCCCCGAGGCCCGGTGACCGGCCCCCGCACCCTCATCGGCGGCGCGGCGGGCCCGAAGCTGTTCGCGCACATCAGCGCGTACGCGGACGGCTGGATGCCGATCGGAGGCCGCGGCCTGACGGAATCCCTCCCGCGCCTGCGCACCGCCTGGCAATCAGCGGGCCGCACCCCGGAATCCCTCCAGATCATCCCGCACGCCATCCACCCCACCCCAGGAAAACTCACCCACTACGCGGACCTGGGCATCAAGGAGGTCGTCGTCCAACTCCCGCCGGCGGGAGAGAAGGAAGTCCTGGGCATACTGGACGACTACGAGCGCTATCTGTAGACCGCCCGGAAATCCGGTGGAGGCGAGGGCGGCCTCGTCCTTATGGTCGTGGGATGAGCAATCGTGTGTTTCGGGTGACCGTGCGTGGGGTTTTTGATGGGCTGAGTGCTGAGCAGCGCGACGCGTTGCTCGCCGATGCCGCCGAGCACGATGTGCTGCGGGCCGCCTTCACCACGGAGGGGCATCTCAGCTACGACATCACCGCACGCGACGCCTTCACCTTCCGCTTCCAGGACTCCGGTGAGGCGGAGGAGGACATCCTGGAAGCGACCGAACGGGCCGAGACCGCTGCGGAGGCGTGGCTGAACGCGCGCGGATACGGCTTCAAGAACCTGCGTTCCCAGGCCGAGGACCTGTCCCAGGCCCCGCTGGGCAAGAGGCAACGGCGCGAGCAGTACCGCGCCCTTTAGGGGCGCGGGACTGTGACATTTGCGGCTTCGCCGCGGGGGCGCGATCAGCCAGAGCGGACCCGCAGCTTCCCGACCACCCCGCCACCCCTTACCTGCCTCGCAGCGGAGCGTTACCGCTTAAAGGCGACGTAACCCCACTGATCCACCGGCGTTCCCGTGAACGGCTGCTCCGGGTGCCAGAAGTCGATCGAGCCGAATCCGGGCTCGACCATCTCCAGGCCATCCGCGAAGGAGCGGAGCGTCTCGGCGGGACGTGACTTGTACGGCAGCGCCCCCCCGTCCTCGTACTCGTCCGACGCGGCCCGAGTCTCCGGCGTCTCGATCGTGTCGCAGGTGATGAGACAGCTACCGGCGGGGAAGGCGTCCAGGTAGCTCTGGAGCAGGGCACGGGCCTGCTCGTCGTCCGTGACATGGCCGAGCGTGGAGAGCAGCATCAGCGCGACCGGCTTCGTCAGGTCGAGCGTCTTCGCGGCCTCCGGAAGCACCGTCGCCGCGTCCGTCAGGTCGGCCGGCACATACGCCGTGGCGCCCTCGGGCTTGCTGACCAGGAGCGCGCGGGCGTGGGTCAGGACGATCGGGTCGTTGTCGACGTAGACGATCCGCGACTCCGGTGCGACGTCCTGGGCGACCTCGTGCGTGGAGTTCGCGGTCGGCAGGCCCGTACCGAGGTCGAGGAACTGTCTGATCCCCGCCTCCTCGGCCACGTGCCGCACCGCGCGGGCCTGGAACCGGCGTGAGGCGCGGGCGATGGTGATGATCTGCGGGAACATCTCCTCCATGTGCGCGCCGAGCTGCCGGTCGACCTCGTAGTTGTCCTTGCCGCCCAGCCAGTAGTTCCACATCCGCGCCGAGTGCGGCGTACTCGTGTCGATCTTGCCCACCGGTGCCTGCTCCGCGTTCATCGCGCTCTCCTCGCGTCCGCCCTCGCACAGCCCGTACGGGGCACGCCCATGCTTCCCCACACCGTACGCATACGCCAGCGGCACAAATGAACAACTCCGGTCCGCGGGCGGCACGATGTGGGCGGAGTCAGGGTTGATTGCGGTACGAGTCGGTGATCGTCGGCGGTCCGTTGTGCACGGACCGGGAGTTGTAGATCTGCCGGTCGTTGAACGCCTGCTCACGGCGCCGCTGTTCGAGAAGGAGCCCGTCCGCGTTCTCCGTGCCCCGGTTGCCGCGGCGCAGAATGATCACGATCAGCAGGACCACGAACCCCGCCATGCCCCCGAACAGTATTCCCAGTTCGATCATCGTCGGCCCCCGTTTTCGCCGGCTACGGACTCCTGGCTCAGCACACCGCCTGGCACAACACTTGCTACAACCCTACCTGGCCATCGGCCATCGGCCCAGGGCAGACGCTGTCCGTCCCCACTCGTATGCTCGGAGTCATGACTGACAGCCCCACCGCCAACGCCATGCGCCGTGCCCTGCGCCGTGCCCGGGACGGCGTCGCGCTCGACGTCACGGAGGCCGCCGTCCTGCTCCAGGCGCGCGGCGACGATCTGCGTGATCTCGCCGCGTCGGCGGCCCGGGTGCGTGACGCGGGTCTGGAGGCCGCGGGGCGCCCCGGGGTCATCACGTACTCGAAGAGCGTGTTCATCCCGCTCACCCGGCTGTGCCGGGACAAGTGCCACTACTGCACCTTCGTGACCGTGCCGGGCAAGCTGCGCCGCGCCGGTCACGGCATGTTCATGTCCCCGGACGAGGTCCTGGACATCGCCCGGCGCGGCGCCGAACTGGGCTGCAAGGAAGCCCTGATCACCCTCGGCGACAAGCCGGAGGACCGCTGGCCCGAGGCCCGCGCGTGGCTGGAGGCGGAGGGGTACGACGACACGATCGCGTACGTCCGCGCGATGGCGATCCGGATCCTGGAGGAGACCGGGCTGCTGCCCCATCTCAACCCGGGCGTCATGACCTGGACGGACTTCCAGCGGCTCAAGCCGGTCGCGCCGTCGATGGGGATGATGCTGGAGACCACGGCGACCCGGCTGTGGAGCGAACCGGGCGGCCCGCACTACGGCTCGCCCGACAAGGAACCGGCGGTCCGGCTGCGGGTCCTTGAGGACGCGGGCCGCTCATCGGTGCCGTTCACCAGCGGACTGCTCATCGGCATCGGCGAGACCTACGAGGAGCGCGCCGACTCCCTGTTCGCGCTGCGCCGGGTCGCCCGCTCCTACCACGGCATCCAGGAACTCATCATCCAGAACTTCCGTGCCAAGCCGGACACGGCGATGCGTGGCATGCCGGACGCCGAGCTGGACGACCTGGTCGCGACGGTCGCCGTGGCCCGGCACATCATGGGCCCGTCGGCCTGTCTCCAGGCCCCGCCCAACCTGGTCGACGCCGAGTACGGGCGGCTGATCGGCGCCGGTATCGACGACTGGGGAGGCGTGTCCCCGCTCACCCCGGACCACGTCAACCCGGAGCGCCCCTGGCCGCACATCGACGAACTCGCCGCCCGCTCCGCCGAAGAGGGCTTCGAACTGCGCGAACGGCTCTGCGTGTACCCGGAGTTCGTCCAGCGCGGCGAACCCTGGCTCGACCCCCGTCTGCTGCCGCACGTCCGCGCGCTGAGTGACGCTGACACCGGCCTCGCCGCGCCCGACGCGACCCCGGTCGGCCTGCCCTGGCAGGAACCCGACGAGGGATACGTCGCCGCGTCGGGCCGCACCGATCTGCACCGCACCATCGACACCGCGGGCCGTACGTCGGACCGGCGCGACGACTTCGACGAGGTGTACGGCGACTGGGAGGCCCTGCGCGAACAGGCGGCGCCCGGCATGGTGCCGTCCCGCGTCGACGGTGACATCCGCGCCGCGCTGCGCCGGGCCGCCGACGACCCGACGAAGCTCACCGACGACGAGGCGCTCGCCCTGCTGCACGCGGACGGCCCCGCGCTGGACGCGCTCTGCGGCGTCGCGGACGACCTGCGCGCCTCGGCCGTCGGCGACGACGTCACGTACATCGTCACGCGGAACATCAACTTCACCAATGTCTGCTACACCGGCTGCCGGTTCTGCGCGTTCGCGCAGCGTCGCACCGACGCGGACGCCTACACGCTCTCCCTGGACCAGGTCGCCGACCGGGCCGCGCAGGCGTGGGACGTCGGCGCGGTCGAGGTCTGCATGCAGGGCGGTATCCACCCCGACCTGCCGGGCACCGCGTACTTCGACATCGCGCGGGCCGTCAAGGAGCGGGTGCCGGGCATGCATGTGCACGCGTTCTCGCCGATGGAGGTCGTCAACGGCGCGACCCGTACCGGTATGTCGATCCGCGACTGGCTGACCGCGGCGAAGGAGGCCGGCCTCGACTCGATCCCGGGCACGGCGGCGGAAATCCTGGACGACGAGGTCCGCTGGATCCTCACCAAGGGCAAGCTGCCCACCGCCACCTGGATCGAGGTCATCGAGACCGCGCACGAGGTGGGCCTGCGGTCCTCGTCCACGATGATGTACGGCCATGTCGACCAGCCCCGCCACTGGCTGGGCCATCTGCGTACTCTGGCCGGCATCCAGGAGAAGGCGCTCGCCAAGGGCGTCGAGGGCTTCACGGAGTTCGTGACCCTCCCCTTCATCCACACCAACGCGCCCGTGTATCTCGCGGGCATCGCCCGTCCAGGGCCCACCACCCGGGACAACCGCGCCGTCACCGCGATGGCCCGGATCCTGCTGTATCCGCACATCCGCAACATCCAGACGAGCTGGGTCAAGCTCGGCACCGAGGGCGCGGCGGAGATGCTGCGCTCCGGCGCGAACGACCTGGGCGGCACCCTGATGGAGGAGACCATCTCCCGGATGGCGGGCTCCAGTTACGGCTCGTACCGCTCGGTCAAGGACCTGATCGCCATCGCCGACGCGGCGGGCCGCCCGGCCAGGCCCCGGACCACGCTGTACGGCGACGTCCCCGAGGAACGGCAGCGCGCGGCGACCGCGTCGGACGGTCATCTCCCGCGTCTGCTCCCGGTGTTGGGGGACTGAGCCGGGTATTCGGCACGGGCTGAACCGGAACCGGGGGAGCGCGGTCGGCGTCGGGACCTACGGACCGTGCACCAGGTAGGGCTGCGTTTCATCTCTGGGGGATGTGTGACGTTCCTGACGACGTACCGGGCGACGTGCTGGACGGGGGGCGCCCTCGCCTTATGCGGGGCGCTGCTCACGGGTTGCACCTCGCAGCCATCGGACGGGAAGCCCACTCCCTCCGCCGAGGGAACCTCGGCGCACCCGTCCCCGAGCCCCACATCCGCCGGGTTCACCGCCGACCCGGCCCGTATGCCCGCGTCCCGCGCCGCCGCCCGTGCCCTGGTGGCCCGCATAGCCGTCGGGCCCGAGGTGCACGGCCCCGGCTACGAGAAGTCCGCGGCGTACGACAGTGATCCCGCCGAGTGGACGGTCCTGGACGACTCGTGCGACTGGCAGCGCGAGAACGTCCCCGCCGGCAGCGATGTCCTCGCCACCCTCACCCGCCGCAGCGAACTGCCCGCGTCGGACGGCAAGGGGCGGGTCCGGATCGCCGCCGTCGTCACCGTGCACCGGGACAGCGCGGCGGCCGACCGGGAGATGGCCGAGACCCTGGAAGAGGCGATGCGCTGCCCCGACCAGCGGCTCGGCCCCACCGAACGGGTCACCGGACTGCTGTCCCTCGGCGCCGCCTACGGCGAGGGCGGCAACCTGTCCAACGACGACTCGCTCAACGAGCGCGGCTACTACCACGACGACGCGCGGGGCGGCGCCCGCGTCTTCTACGCCTGGAACCAGTCCCGGCTCGGCCCGGTCACCTTCGCCGTCGTGGTGAAGGGTGCCCAGGGCTTCACGGACGAGGAGCTGGAAAGAACCCAGATCGGCGGCATGACCTCGATGCGTCAGCGGATCAAGCAGGAACTGGAAGCCACCTCATGACCGAGTCCCTGCTTCCGTCCGACCCGTCATCGATCGGCGGCCACCGTCTCCTGGGCCGGCTCGGCGCGGGCGGCATGGGCGTCGTCTATTTGGCCCGAGCGGAGTCAGGCGCGCTCGCCGCCGTCAAGGTCATCCAGAGCGAGTACGCGGCCGACGACGAGTTCCGGGCCCGGTTCCGGCGGGAGGCGGACGCGGCGCGCCGCGTCTCCAGCCCCTGGGCGGTACCGGTCACCGGCGCGGACCTGGACGCCGAACAGCCGTGGATGGCCACGGCGTTCGTGCCGGGCCCGGCGCTGAACGAGGCGGTCGCCGCGTGCGGGCCGCTGCCGGTACGGAGCGTCCGCGTCCTCGGCAAGATGCTCGCCGGCGCGCTCGGCGCCGTGCACGCGGCCGGGCTTGTCCACCGCGACGTCAAGCCCGGCAATGTGCTGCTGGCCGTCGACGGGCCGCGCCTCATCGACTTCGGGATCGCCCGCTCCCTCGACGACACCGCGCTGACCTCGGCCGACCTCGTCATCGGCACCCCCGGCTTCCTCTCGCCGGAACAGGCGCGGGCACGCGGCGACGCCCTCGGCCCGGCCACCGACGTCTTCTCGCTCGGCTGTCTGCTGGCGTACGCGGCGACCGGCCGCCCCCCGTTCGGCACCGGCGCGGTCGACGCCCTGCTGTACCGGACGGTGCACGACGAGCCGGACTTGGCGGGGCTGGACGACACGGCGGATGCTCACGGAGAGCGTGCCGGTGACGGAGGCGAACCGTCCGGCGCCGCGTCCGGTCGGCAAGACCTGGCCGCCCTGATCCGCCGCTGTCTCGCCAAGGACCCCGCCGACCGTCCCACCGCCGCCGAGGTCGACGCGGCACTGATCGAGGACCTGCCGTCCGGCACCGCCGAGTGGCTGCCCGCAGATGTCGTACGCATGATCGCGGACCGGGCCGCCACCATGCTCGAACTCCCTGACATCGAACCGACCTTGGCGGACCCGCAGACGCCACCGGACCCGCCGAACCGGCGCCGGTTCCTCGCTGTCGCCTCCGGTGCCACGGTCCTCGCGGTCGGCGGCGGCGCCGGACTCCGGGCCGCGCTCGCCGACTCACCCCGGCCCAAGACCCCCGCCGCCCGCCGCTGGACCATCGGTGTCCAGGCCGATCTGAGCGGCCCGCTCAAGGCGGTCGGGCGGGCGCAGGAGAGGGGCGCGCGGCTCGCGGTCGAACAGTTCAACGCCCGCAAGGACCGGCCCTTCGAGGTGACCCTGAAGACCTCCGACGACGGCGGCCGACCGGAGCGCGCGGCAGCGGCGGCCAGGAAACTGACCGGCGACCGGGACGTCCTGGCGGTACTGGGACCGTCCGACGACCGGACCACGAAGGCCGCCATCGACACCTACGACGCGGCGCTGCTCCCGCTGATCACGGTGACATGCGGGGACAGCTCCCTGTTCCTCACCGGTCCGCGCACCCTGCTGCGGGCCCGCCCGATCCACGGCGACGGCGGCGCCAGAATCGCGTGGGGACTCCTCGGTACGGCCGGGGCCGGGACGCCGGGACTGATCCAGGACCGGCGCGACGACTCGGTGTCCTGGCAGTACGCGCAGATGGTGAACGCCATGCTGCGCTACGCGGGCCGCCCGGCCCATCCCCGGGTCGTCCCGGTGTCCACCCGCGACTACCGGCCGGTCGTCGCCGATCTGCTGGCCCGAGGCGTCGGCTCGGTCGTGTACTGCGGCCCCCCGGACGGAGCCGCGAAGGTCGCGAGGGCGCTCGCCGAACGGGGCTTCAAGGGGCCGCGGTTCGCCGACGAGGCCGTGTTCGACGCGGCGTTCCCGAAGGCAGCCGGGAAGGCCGCCGAAGGCTGGACGGTGCTCTCGGCGGCGATCGGTCCCGGCGCCCCGGAGCTGCGGACGTTCGCCGCCGCCCACCGCGAACGGTTCGGCGTGGCACCCGCACGGTGGGCCGCCGAGTCGTACGACGCCGTGAACTTCCTGATCCAGCAGGTGGTGAAGGAATCCGACGGCGGCAAGCGGCGTCCCGCGCCGAAGTCGCTGGTCGCCCCGCTGCGGGCGGCCCGGTACGACGGGATCGTGAAGCCGCTCGCGTTCGAGACCAAGAACGCGAACCGGATGGGCAACCTGGTCGGCGCCGGCATGTATCTGTACCAAGTCACCGACGGCGCGTTCCGCTATACGGGGCGTGCGCCCGCCGGCGCCCCGGGGAACTGAGGCCGGATGCGGGCACTGAAGGGGACCGACCCGGAGGTCATCGGCGGGCACCGGCTGCTCGCGCGGCTCGGCGCGGGCGGCATGGGCGTGGTGTATCTGGCCCGCTCGGAGGGCGGCGCCCTGGTCGCGCTGAAGTCGATACGCCCCGAGTACGCGGCCGACCCCGGCTTCCGGGCCCGGTTCCGCCGCGAGGTCGAGATCGCGCGGCGGCTCACGGGCCGCTGGGTGGTGCCCGTGACGGCGGCCGACGCGGAGGCCCGCGCGCCCTGGCTGGCCACCGGTTTCATATCGGGACCCGCGCTCGCCGAGGCCGTCGCCGAGCTGGGTCCGCTGCCGTATCCGGCGGTTCGGGCGCTCGGGGCGCGGCTCGCGCGGGCGCTCGCCGAGGTGCACGCGGCAGGGCTGGTCCACCGGGACGTCAAACCGGGCAATGTGCTGCTCGCCCTGGACGGCCCGCGCCTCATCGACTTCGGTATCGCGCGCGCGGCGGACGCGACCGCGCTGACCGCGACGGACGCCGTGATCGGCACCCCCGGCTATCTCGCGCCCGAACAGGCCAGATCCCGGGGAGCGGGCGGCGAGGTCGGGCCGCCGAGCGATGTGTTCGCGCTGGGCTGTGTCCTGGCGTACGCGGCGACGGGCCGCCGCCCGTTCGGGACCGGCGCCGCGGCGGCCGTCATGTTCCGCACCGTCCATGAGGAACCCGATCTGGCCGGGATGCCGGACGAGCTGCGCCCGGTCCTGGAGCGGTGCCTCGCCAAGGACCCGGCGACCCGGCCCACGGCGGACCAACTCGCCACGGAACTGGGCCCGTTGGCGGACGACACGGACTGGTTGCCGCCCGGCCTGACCGCGCTGATCGCCGAGCGCTCGTCCCGGGTCCTGGACCTGCCGGAGCCGGGGCCCCGTACCGAGGACATCCCATCGGTCACGGACGCGACCCCCATGGGCCGCCGGCGGTTCCTGACGCTGGCGTCGGCGGCGGGCGTCGTCGCGGCCGGGGGCGGCACGGCGGCCTGGTTCGCGGCGCGAGGCGGCGGCGGGGGAGATGCGGGCGGCGCGGGCGCGGGACGGGACCTGCCGGAGTGCGTCATCGGGCTGCACGGCGACCTCAGCGGACCCGGCAAGGCGGCGGGCCGCGCCCAGGAGCGGGGCGCGCGGCTCGCGGTCGCCGCGTACAACGCGCGGCGGAACCGTGCCGTACGGCTCACACTGCGGGTCGTGGACGACCGGGGCGACCCGGACCGGGCCGTGAAGGTCGCCGGACAACTCGGCGCGGACGAGAAGGTGTACGCGGTCATCGGCCCGACGTCGGACGCGACGGCGCTCGCGGCGAGGGTGCCGTACAAGAAGGCGCAGTTGCCGATGCTGACGGTCTGGGCGGGGGACCCGTACCTCTACCAGAACACCTATCCCAACGTCTTCCAACTGCGCCCGCCCCACCCGTCCCTGGGCGGGCCGACCAACCGGTTCCTCACCCGGGTCCGGCCCTCCGAACGCACGGCCGTGCTGGACGACCAGACCGACGAACCCGCGAGCTGGCAGCTCGCGAAGGTCGTGACCGACGCGCCGCCCTCGGGAGGCACCGTGTCCGTGCACCGCGTCGCCTCGGGCAGCGGCGCCTTCGACAAGGCGATCGCCGACGCCGTCCGGGAACGGGCACAGGGCCTGCTGTTCTGCGGCACCTCGCCCCGGCGGGCCGCGCTGTGCGCGAAGGCGGTACGGGACGCGGGCTTCCGCGGCGGCTGTGCGGCGACCCAGCCGGTGATGACGCCGGAGTTCTTCGAGGCGGCGGGGGACGCGGCGGAGGGCTGGGCGTTCGGCACGGCCCTCGCGGACCCGGAGAAGCTGCCCGCCGCCAAGAAGTTCGTCACCGCGTACCGGGCCGCGTACGGATCGGACCCGATCGAGCTCGGGACCGCCGAGTCGTACGACGCGCTGGGCCTGGTGGCGCAGGGCCTCGGGGCGCTCCCCGCACCCGAACGCGGCGCGCTGACACGGGCGTTGAGGGCACACTCGTACCAGGGCGTCACCCGGACGTACGACTTCTACCCGAGCAACGGTTCGGTGACTGAGACCACGGGGCTGTATCTGTGGCGGGCGGAGGGCAGGAAGGCACGGTTCCTGGGACGGTTCCAGGACGTCACGGCGTAGGCGTAGGCGTACATGTAGGCGTTGGCGAAGTCGGGAGGGGAAGGTGGCACGGGTGGCTCGGGCGTCCATGGCCGATCTGATCAGTCGGCGGCGACGCGTCCGCTTCGTCGGCCGACGGGGCGAACGCGCCGCGTTCCAGGAGAACTTCACTTTCCCGCCCGAGGACGACCGGCACCGCTTCCTGTTCCATGTGCACGGCCACGCGGGCGTCGGCAAGACCTTCCTCGTCCGCGAGATGGAACAACTCGCCCGGGAGCGCGGCGCGTTGACCGCGTACGTGGACGAGGGTGTCGGCAGCGTGCCCGAGGCGCTGGCCGCGATCAGCGTCCAATGCGCCCAGCAGGGCCACCCGTTGAAGGCGCTCGACAAGCTGCTCGCGACCTACCGGCAGCGCCGTCACGAGGCCGAGTCCGCCACCGTGCCCGACGCGGCGGCGGAGGGCGAGGGTCCGTCGACGGGCAGCATGGTCGCCGCGCGGGCCGGCCTCGCCGGGATCGGTCTGGTGCCCGTCGTCGGCGCGTTCGCGGGCGCGCTCGACCCGGCGGAGCTGGCGCAGGGCGCGGACCGGCTGCGGACGGTACTCAGCGCCCGGTTCCGCAACCAGGAGGACGTCCAACTGGTCCTCGCGCCCGACCGGGTCCTCACGCCGGTGTTCGCCTCCGAACTGGACGGCATGGACGTGCCGTGGATCGTCCTGTTCTTCGACACCTACGAGCGGACGAGCCCGTTCCTGGACGGCTGGCTGCGGGACCTGATGGTGACCGAGCGATACGGTCCGCTGCCCGCGCACGTCGTCGTCGTACTCGCCGGACAACGCCCCTTCGACGCGGCGCGATGGGGCGGCGGGCTGCCGGAGTTCGTCGCGGACCTGCCGCTGGAGCCGTTCAGCGAGTCCGAGACCCGGGACTTCCTCGCCACGAAGGGCGTCACCGACGAATCCGTGGTCGCCGAGGTGCTGCGCCTGTCGGGCGGCCTTCCGGTACTGGTGTCCACACTCGCCGAGAACCAGCCGGCCGACCGCGCCGACGTCGGCGACCCCAGCACCACCGCCGTCGAACGCTTCCTGAAATGGGAACAGGACCCGAAGCGCCGGACCGCCGCCCTGGCCTGCGCGGTACCGCGCCGCCTGGACGAGGACGTGTTCCGCGCCGCCGCCGACACCCCGCCGGACGAGACCGGGGCACTGTATGGCTGGCTGTGCGGACTGCCGTTCGTACGGGACCGGGGCCGGGGCGCGGACGGCGGCGGAGGCGTCCAGTACCACGACGTCGTACGGGCGCCGATGCTCCGGCTCCAGCGGCACCGCTCCCGACGCGACCTCGCGGCCCGGCACGCCCGCCTCGCCGAGACCTTCGGCCGCTGGCGCGAGGAGGCCGCCGAAGGGCTCGACCCGGACGACGTCTGGGAACACGAACCGTGGCGCGAACAGCGCCTGGAGGAGACGTACCACCTGCTGTGCGCCCGCCCGGTCGCGGCGCTGCCCGGAGCGCTCGCGGATGTGGTGGCGGCCTGCCGCGTGGGCGCGGTGGTCGGGCGGCGGTGGGCGCGGATGCTGAGCGATGCGGGGGAGGACACGGATACGGAGGCGGTACGGAAGTGGGGGCGGGGACTCACGGGGGCGCTCGCGGATGACGGGGATGGGGTGGCGGGGGCGCTGGACCTGCTGCTGGCGCGCCCCGGGCTCGATGTCGCCGGGCGGGCCGAGGCGCATGCGGTGCGCGGGCGGGAGTGGCGTAACGCGGGTGAGTTCACGCGGGCGGTCGCCGAGTACGGGCGGGCGCTCGCCCTCGACCCGGAATTGGTCCGCGCCCACTACGGGCTTGGCGTGACCAGGCAGTTGCTCGGTGATTATGACGCGGCGCTCGCGGACCTCGGCCGCGCGGACATGCTGGCCCCTGACACGTCCTGGATCGTCTATGAGCTGGGCGAGACTTGTCGGGTTGCGGGGCGTTTCGACGATGCCGTGAGGTACTTCGAGCGGGCCGGCGCGCTGGATCCGACGAACGCCGGTATCTGGGCCTCACGCGGCGTCTGTCACTACGGACTCGGCGATCTCGACGCGGCGCTCATGGACCTCGACCGCTCGCTCGGTCTCCAGGACGACTATCTGTGGGCACTGGTGCGCCGGGCCAGGCTGAGGCAGGCGCGCGGCGAGACGGACCAGGCGTTCGCCGACCTGGACCGCGCGGTGGCCCTCGCCCCGGACTCCGTGTGGATCGCATCGGAACGCGGCGACCTGTATCGACTCGCGGACCGCCACGAGGACGCGGTGACCGAATTGACCCGCGCCATCACCCTCGACCCGGATCACGCGTCGTCGTACGCCGGACGCGGCATGGTCCTGACCGCGCTCGAACGGTACGACGAGGCACGGTCCGACCTGGACCGGGCCGTCGAACTGGACCCCTCCTACGTGTGGGCGCTGATACGCCGGGCCCACCTCCACCGGGAACTCGGCGACAAGGAGAGCATGCTCGGCGATCTCGACCGCGCCGTGACCGCCGCACCGGACAGAGCCTGGGCGCGCGCGCAACGCGCGGACGGCCTGCGCATCGCGGGCCGGTACGAGGAGGCGATCACGGACGCCGGGCGCGCCGTCGAGCTGGACCCGGCGTATGCCTGGCCGTTGGCCATCCGGGGTGCCGTCCACATGCTGACGGGCGACCGGCTGGCCGCCGTCGCTGACCTGGACAGGGCGATCGACCTCTCCCCGGACTACGGACATGCCCGGCTGAAACGGGCCGTGGCCCTGCTCGCCCTGGGGCGCATCGACCGGGCGAAGGCGGACCTTCGGATGCCCGATGTGGCCATGAATTACCCCGCTCGGGCGCTGACCCTGCTCACGGAGCAACTGCTCCGCGAGGGACGCGGAGAGGAGGCACAGAGTCTCCTGGACGCGGCTGGCCCGGAGGCCGGTGCGCACCTGGACGCGCTGCGCGCCCAGGCCCACCGGCTCGCCGGACGGTGGGACGCGGCTCGCCAGTGCGCGCTGCGGCTGAGGGCACACGACCCCGTGTTGGGCACCTTCGAACTCGCCCTGACCGTCGGGCTCATCGAGGGCCGGGCGGCGGCGGCACCCTTGTGGCGCCACCTTGCCCGCCTCACCGAGGAGACCGGCAACGAGGCGCCCAAGCTCCTCCTGCCCCGGGCGGTCGTCCACTACGCCCTTGGCGACTGGCCTCGCGCGGACGTTCTACTCGCGGACGCCCTGGCCGGGCCGTGCAACTGGGACGCTCTGGCCGACATGGTTCTGGTACTCACCCAACTCCAGGCGGCCCCGTCCCCCGACGCCCACCTCCTCGCCCCCCGTCTGGCCCGCGTCGCGGCGGCCCGGGACGCCCTTCAGGAGCGGTTCGCGTGAGGGAAGGGTTTGACCGGGGTGTCCGAAAGTGATCCCTCGGGGGCGGTTCCGGTGGCTGGTCGGGCTCTCTGGTGTCGGTTCGCGGTCGATTACAGTGCTGCTGCGAAGTCGAGGACGCCAGGACGGTAGGGAGGGAGAGGCCGGTGAGTGCGGTTGCCACCGCCGTCTGGGGCCGTGTCGAACAGCAGGACTTCCGTAGCCGGGTGCGCGGGACGCTGCTCGGGCTCGCCCTCGGTGACGCCCTGAGCGCGCCCGTCGCCGCGCTCGACCTCGCCGGGATCCGCGCGGAGTACGGCGCCGACGGGATCACCGACCTCGCGAAGGCCCATGGGCGGCGCGGTGCGGTGACTGCCGCGACCCAGCTCACCCTGTTCACCGTGGACGGTCTGATAAGAGCCCAGGTGCGGCGGGACACGGGCGCCTGGCATCCGCCGACCGATCTGCACCGCGCGTATCTGCGGTGGGCGGCGACACAGCGGGACTGGGGGCCCGACGAGCGCCGCAAGGAGGACGGTTGGCTGGCCCGCGAGGAGTGGCTGTACGTCCGCCGTGACCCGCCGCGCGCCTGTCTGATCGGCTTCGGCGACGACGTCATGGGCACCGTGGACGCCCCCAAGAACCCCGGAGAGCGCTCGGTCGCCGCCACCGTGCGGTCCGCGCCGTTCGGGCTGCTCGTCGGCTGGGAGCCGCAGCTCGTCACCCAACTCGCCGTCGAGTGCGCCGCGCAGACCCATGGGCATCCGACCGGGTATCTCGCGGCGGGTGCCTTCGCCGTGATCGTGCACGCGCTCGCCCGGGGCGACAGTCTCGACGGTGCCGTGCAGCGGGCGTTGTCGCTGCTCGCCGCGCGGCCGGGGCATGAGCCGGTCACCGAGGGGCTTCAGCATGCCCTGGGGGCCGTACGGCAGGGGATGCCGACGCCGTCGCGGGTCGAGGAACTGGTCGGCGACGGGGACGCGGCGGGGGTGCTCTCGGCCGCCGTGTACTGCTCACTCGTCGGTGAGGACATCCGGCACGGGTTGTGTCTGGCCGTGAACCAGGGTGGGGATTCGGGCGGTACGGGGGCGTTGACCGGGGCTTTGCTGGGTGCTTTGCACGGGGAGACCGCGTTGCCCCCCGGGTGGTTGGCGGAGGTCGAGGGGCGGCCGACGCTTCTTTCGTTGGCGGACGATTTCGCTATGGAGATGACGCAGGGCGCGGCTTTGCATGGACCGGGGGGTTCGGCGCCGGGGTGGCTTGCCCGGTACCCGAGGGGCTGACGGTACTTGGGGGCGCGGTGCCCACCCGTTCCTCCCCCAGTGCCTTAAGGGCCTGGGGGGACCCCCAGCGGACGGCCTGCCCACAACGGGAAGGGGGGTGGCGGAACGGGTGGGCACAACGGGTGGCTAGTCCTTGGCGGTGCCGATCGCCCCGTCCGGTGCCGTTGCCGGAGTCGGGATTGCTGCCGCCGGCATGCCGCTGTCGTCGTCCGTGTTGATCGTTTCGATCAGGGCGTCCCGTTCCGGGGTGTTCTCCGGCTTGATGAAGCCGATGACGATGTACAGGATCAGGGAGACGGCGAGCGGGATCGAGACCTGGTACTCCAGTGGTACGCCGCCCTCGACGCTCCAGTTGATGGGGTAGTTGACGAGCCAGAAGGCCAGGAGGCCCATGCTCCAGCTGGTGAGCGCCGCTGTCGGGCCGGACTTGCGGAAGGTGCGGAGCAGACCCAGCATCATCGGGATGGCGATCGGACCCATCAGACCGGCGACCCACTTGATGACGACGGTGATGATGTCCTTGAACGCGGGCGAGTTGACCTGGGTGGCCACCGCCATGGACAGGCCGAGGAAGACGACCGTGGTCAGCCGGGCCGCGATCAGTCCCGCACGGTCGTTCCAGCCCTGGGCCTTCTTCGACAGGACCGGTGCCACGTCCCGGGTGAACACCGCAGCGATGGCGTTGGCGTCGGACGAGCACATGGCCATGGTGTGCGAGAAGAATCCGACGATGACCAGTCCGAGCAGCCCGTGCGGCAGGAGCTGTTCGGTCATCAGGGCGTAGCTGTCGGAGCCGTCCGGCTTCTGCGCGTCGACCAGGAGCGGCGACATCCACATGGGGAAGAAGAGGACGAGCGGCCACACCAGCCACAGGACGGCGGAGAGCCGGGCGGAGCGGGTGGCCTCGCGCGGGGTGGCGGTCGCCATGTAGCGCTGGGCCTGGTTGAGCATGCCGCCGTTGTACTCGAACAGCTTGATGAAGAGGAACGCGAGCAGGAAGACCGTGCCGTAGGGGCCGACCAGCGGCTTGCCGTGGCCCTGGAGCGCGGGTTCGTCCCAGACGCCGAAGAAGCCGCCGTGGTCACCGAGTTTGCCGACGACGGCCACGAACATGGCGATACCGGCGAAGAGTTGGATGATGAACTGGCCGAGTTCGGTCAGCGCGTCCGCCCACAGCCCGCCGATGGTGCAGTAGACCGCCGTGATCGCACCGGTGATGAGGATGCCCTGGTTGAGGGAGATACCGGTGAACACGGAGAGCAGGGTCGCGATGGCGGCCCACTTGGCGCCGACGTCCACGATCTTGAGGAGCATCCCGGACCAGGCGAGCGCCTGCTGGGTCTTCAGGTTGTAGCGGTTCTTCAAGTATTCGAGCGGCGAGGCCACATGGAGCCGGCCGCGCAGGCGGTTGATGCGCGGGGCGAACAGCTTCGCGCCAATCGCGATGCCCAGGGCGATCGGGAACGACCAGGTGACGAAGGACGTCACGCCGTAGGTGTACGCGATGCCCGCGTACCCGGTGAACATCACGGCGCTGTAGCCGGACATGTGGTGGGAGATGCCGGAGAGCCACCACGGCATCTTGCCGCCCGCTGTGAAGAAGTCGCTCACGTTGTCGACGCGCTTGTGGGACCAGATGCCGATGGCCACCATCACACCGAAGTAGCCGATGAGCACGGCCCAGTCGAGACTGTTCATGTGCCCCCTCCAGGGGTCCGCCTTGTGAACTTCCATGTGCTGAGGAGCGCTTCGCCTGAACGTCCATGGGGCGGCGCCCCCGTGCGGGAGCGGGGACTTCCGGGATTGAACCGCTGCCCGAGGGGCCCGGTCAAGACCTTTCGCGGTCATGGATATGAACTCGGATCAGTAAGGCGAACGATTTTGCCGTCTCTTGACCCGCGTGCCGGTTGTCGCACCCGTGACGCCGACCACACGATGAGCGGGCACTTCGCCGGACGGACCCATACGTGCAACACGACGGACGGCCGCACGGGATGCGGGTCCCGTACGGCCGAGAGAGGGGGTGAGTAAGTACCAGTTCAGATACCCGAGTTCAGGTCACCGGTTCAGGTGACCGGCTTCAGGTCACCGCATGAGTTCGCCGGCGTTCACGAGCAGCGACTGACCGGTGATGGCGCGGGCCCGGTCCGATGTCAGGAACACCGCGGCGTCCGCCACATCCCCGTCGGTGGCCAGCTCCGGCAGCGCCATCCGCTCCGTGAGCCGCCTCAGTACGTCGTCCTCGGACGCGCCCTCGGTGTGCGCGGTGAACTTGACGTACGCCTCGACCGGAGGGCCCCACATCCAGCCCGGGAGTACCGTGTTCACACGGATGCGGTGCGGTCCGAGTTCGCGCGCCAGCGAGTACATCGCCGAGGTCAGCGCCCCCTTCGACGCCGCGTACGCCGCCTGCCACACCTGTGAGGGCGCGGCCACCGCCGACTGGGTGCCGACGATGACGACCGAGCCGCCCCGCTCCTTGAGCCCCGGCAGACAGGCCCGCGTCATCCGCAGGGTCCCCAGCAGGTTCACATCGATGACCCCCTGCCAGGTGGTGAAGTCGGCGTCCTGAAGACCGCCGAAGTAGCTGTCCCAGGCGGCCACATGGACCACCGCGTCGATGCCCCCGAACCGTTCGCGCGCCAGTTCCGCCAGCGCGTCGCACTGCGCCTCGTCCGTGATGTCCGTGGGCCGGTACGCGGTGTGCTCGCCCGAAGGGTCGATCGCGGCGGCCGACTTGGCGAGGTTCGCCTCCGTGCGCGCCCCGAGGACACAGCGGCCCCCGTCCCGTACGACGGCGGCGGCGACCTGATGGCCGAGCCCCGCCCCGACGCCCGACACCACGACGGTCTTCCCCTGGAGCAGCATCCGGTCGCCTCCCGGCTCTGGCACATCTTCTGACGGGGCGTCAGAGTAGGTGCCCGCGCCGGAGGACGGAAGGGGAGCGGCATGAGCGAGGAGACCCGCAGCGAGGTCTACGCGGAGTTGGCGGCGGTCGGCCCGTACGGGGTGCGTCCCGGGCACGCCCTGATCACGATGGTCGAACCGCACCCGGGCCACGAGTTCGCGTACAACCGCTGGTACGAGGACGACCACTACTACGCGGGCGCGATGGCGATGCCCTGGATGTACGCGGGCCGCCGCTGGGTCGCGACCCGGGAGCTGCGGGAGTTGCGCTCACCGCAGGAGTCGGCGGTCGCCCGGCCGGTCACCGCCGGCTGCTATCTGTCCACGTACTGGATCACCGAGGGCCGCTACGACGACCACATGAAGTGGACGGTCGGTATCAACAAGCGGCTGAACCGGGACGGCCGGGTCTACCAGGACCGTACGCATGTCTTCACGTCGTTCCAGGACCACGAGGCGACCGTCTACCGGGACGGCGCCGCGGGCCCCCGGGACCTGCATGCCCTCGACCACCCCTACGCGGGCCTGGTCGTCGAGGTCGTGGACGCCGACGGGCCCGGGGAGCGGGCCGCCCTGTTGGAGTGGCTGCGGTCACGGCATCTGCCGAAGCGGCTGGCCGGTTCGCCCGCCGCGATGGTGACCGTCTTCCGGCCGACACCGCTGCCCGGCGACCGGATGACGTATGTGAAGCAGGTCGAGGGTGTGGACACCCGGCTGACGCTGCTGTGGTTCCTGGAGGCCGACCCGCGCACCTGCTGGGAGCCCTTCGGGCAGGAGGGCGACCTGGTACGGGAATCCGGGCTCGGCCGACTGGAATTGCTCGCGCCGTTCATTCCGACGGTCCCGGGTACGGACCGTTACGTCGATCAACTCCGCTGAATTACGGAGCGTTCACCGCTGGGGTGCACCGGCGCACCGCTCACGCCGAGCCCCCTCGGCCGGGACGGCGGACCAGTCGAGAGGGCTCTGTCGGTGATGCCTGTGTGCTTGTCCTGCGATGTGCGGTGCGATGTGTGCTGCGAGGGGTGTTCCGTTGGTCTCGCTGCCCGCATCAGGCGAGGGTGAACGACCCTCGGCCGACCTCGTCCACGAAGGAGTTCCAGGAGTCGGGCGCGAAGGCGATTTCCGGGCCTTCGGTGACCTTGGAATCCCTTACCGCGATGGCTTGCAGAATCGGGGACTTGACCTCAACGCATGCGCCGTTTCCGGTGGAATACGAAGACTTGACCCACGTATCCGTAGCGCCTTGCTGAATTGCCATGTTTACTCCGGTCTAGCCAGTTGTCGAGTTACTGTCACCGCGTTCGGCGCCCAAGCCTCGGCGGTCCTGCCACCGTGTGGTACTCGATGACGTGATCGACGCTACTCGCCCGCATCGGCGGGCGAAGTGGCCATTCACTCGACTGGATGGCATATTCCGTTCGGGTCTTCCATTCCGCCCGGCGGACGGTGTACTGTGCCGCGCCCCGTGCTGGGCAAGGGAGTTGGATCACGGGCGGCGCGGCAAGCGGTATCACCGGGCGGCGAAAGATGATCAGCGCGCGTAGTCCTTGGCGATCTCCGAGATGAACTGGCGGGACTGATCCACATTCAGTGCCTGAGCCCGCAAGTGCTCGTACATCATGCTGTAGCGCTGGACGTCATTCGCTTTCTCCAGATAGAGATCGCTCGTGACGCCTTCGATGTAGACGACGCTGGAATCGGCAGCGTCGGGAAACTCCAGAATCGCGTACTGCCCGTTCAGTCCGGGATGCGCGCCCATATGGAACGGGATCACCTGGACCGTCACATGCGGAAGCTGGGACTGTTCCACCAGGAATTCCAACTGGTCCCGCATCAGGCCCCGGTCGCCGACAACCCGGCGCAGCGCGGCCTCGTCGAGGACCGTCCACAGGCGCAGCGGGTTCTCGGGCGCCGCGATCCGCTCCTGGCGGCGCAGCCGCACCTGGACCCGCTTGTCGATGTCCGTGGACGCGGTCTCCGGCAGCGCGCCCGCGATGAGCGCCTCCGCGTACGGCCGGGTCTGGAGCAGCCCGGGGACGACCTGCGGGTCGTACACGCGCAGCGAGGCCGCGTCGGTCTCCAGTCCGATGTAGACGCTGTACGGGATGTCGCCGAAGGAGTGCCACCAGCCCTGCTGGCGTGAGTCCTTGGCCATTTGCATCAGCGAGTCGACGATGCGGTGGTCCTCGACCTCGTACACCCCGCACAGATCGCGGACGTCGCGCTGGCTGATGCTGCGGCGGCCGTTCTCCAGGCGGCTGATCTTCGACTGCGAGACCAGCAGACGGTCGGCGACCTCCTCGGCCGTCATGCCCTTCAACTCTCGGAGCCGGCGCAGCTCCTGACCCAAACGGCGTCGCCTGACGGTGGGATTGACGTTGGACGCCACGGATGTGCACCTCCGGCTGCGGGCCCGCGACCACCGGCTTGTGATCGCGCTGGCAACTATGCGTATCTGCTGTTGAGCAGACTGCCACCAAGGAGGTTTCCGGCGCTGGGAAATGACGGATGTCCGGTGGCTGTTGGCATACGGAAGCGGCCGTGCGGGGTGGGGGTACCGGTGACATCGTCCCGATGTCGGGTACCTCCACCCCCGCACGGCCAGCGGCTCCCGAACCGGAACTGAGGGTCGGCGCGGTGCTTGTGCCGGTACTAGTGCGCCACCGCTCGGGCCATGGCGCCACGGCGTGGCTGCATCGACACCTGGCCCGGTACGCCGGTCTGTTCGGCCGGCCCCCGGGCGTTGGGGGTCGGGTTGCCACGGCGTGGCTGGACCGCCGCGCCGTTCTGGACGTCCATCACGGCGTGCGCCACGAGACCGCCCATGGGGTCGTGCCGTATGAGATCCCGTAGCCGGGATCGCGACGACCGCCCCTCATTGCCGGGGTAGAGATGCTTGCCGAGTCCGACCGCGTGGGCCAGTGCGGCGAGCGCCGCGGTCCGCGGGTCCGGTGGTACGCCGGTGCGGATCGCGCTGTCCAGCCGGGACCTGATCTCCCGGCTGATGGCCGTGTCCGTCGCCTGGTAGCGAGTCGTCGGCAGCACCCCGCACATCTGTCCCGCCACGGCATGCACCATGCCGCACCGCTCCAGATGCGAGAGATACGTTTGGCGCAGCCCCAGTCGGGGCCCGCCGATCCAGTGCACCGCGCGTACCGGGGCGCCACGCCTTCGCAGCAGCTCCAGTGCGCAGTCGAGTGTTGGATCTCCGGTCGGCCGTGGTACGACCACGGCGATACGATCCCCATCTGGGGCTATCCGTCCGGCCAGCGCCAGCTCCACTAGCTGTGCTCCGGCCAGACCGAGGTCGAGCGACTGCGGCTGCGCTGTGGTACCCGTGGTCGGGTCCAGAGCGAGCAGCAGAAGCTCCTCCGGAATTGTTCTGCGGCTCCTGCCCATCCATGCCTCCCCGCGTGGATGAATGACAGGGTGACCCCTCTCACATTGGTCTGTCGAGAGCGCGTGACCTGTTTGTTGTGGAACCGATAGGTATGTCGTTCTCGTCTACCAGCAGGGTCGGGTACGCACACAGGACACTGGTGCAGGCTTCGGACACCTGATTTCGGGTGGGATTCCGTGGGGGACCCCGGTTCGATTCCGGCGGGAGCGGTGCGGTGCGGTCCAATGAAACGGTTCCGCGCGGCGGCTCATCGCGTTTGGCGTAGGCGTATGGATGGAGGCATCGGTGGCGGGCGAGTCCCCCGACAGGTCGAAGCAGCAGAGTTCGTCGGGAACCCCGGCCCCCGACCCGCGTATGGGGTTGGCCCGGGAGGCCGAACCGGCGCGTGTGGATCACGCGACGGCCGTCTTCGGCACCAAGGTCGTGCCGACGGGCTCAGCGGGGGAGACGCGGGACGGGGGTGAATCGGTTGCGCCAGTGCCGGAGCCTCCGGCGGACGACCAGCGGTTGCGGAAGGCGGTGGCGGCCTGGGTCACCACCGCCGGTGACGCCCCCAAGGAGCCCAGCACGGCCGATGTGCCGGGTTCCCGACCGGAGAGCGGGGTTCCGGGACCGGAGAAGGAGCCGGAGACCGGGGAGACCCCGTCTGCCGACGCCTCCGACGAGGTGCGGGACGCCTCCGGCGAGCTGCGGGAGGAAGCCTCGGACGGGGACGGTTCCGGTGCCGCCGGCGCGGTGCGGGACGTGGTTCCGGCGGCGGATGACGGCGACGCTACGGACACCGGCGCGCCCGCTGACGCGGTGCCGCAGCGCGAGGACGCCCCCGGCGGGGACGCGGTCGCGGACGGCGACGGCTCCCGTGGCGCGGTCGCCGCGACCGCCACTGACGTCGCGGACACCGGTGCGCCCGCTGACGCGGTGCGGGACGCGGTTCCGCAGGGCGACGGCTCTGGTGGCGCGGTCGCCGAGACTGCCGCTGACGTCGCGGACGCCGGTGCGCCCGCTGACGCGGTGCGGGACGCGGTTCCGGAGGGCGACGGCTCTGGTGGCGCGGTCGCCGAGACTGCCGCTGACGTCGCGGACGCCGGTGCGCCCGCTGACGCGGTGCGGGATGAGGTTCCGGAGCGTGCCGGTTTCGGTGGCGCGGCTGCCGGTGGCGGTGAGGCCATCGACGCCGGTGCCCCTGCTGACGCGGTGCGGGACCGGATTGACGTCCCCGGTGCGGTGCGGGACGTGGTCGCGGACGGCGACGGCTCCGGTGGCGCGGTCGCCGAGACTGCCGCTGACGTCGCGGACACCGGTGCGCCTGCTGACGCGGTGCGGGACGCGGTTCCGGAGGGCGACGGCTCCGGTGGCGCGGTCGCCGAGGCTGCCGCTGACGCCGGTGCGGCTGCTGGCGCGGTGCGGGATGAGGTTCCGCAGGGCGACGGCTCCGGTGGCGCGGCTGCCGGGGCTGGCGGTGAGGCCACCGACGGCGGTGCGCCTGCTGACTCGGTGCGGGATCGGATTGACGCACCCGGTGCCGTGCGGGACGCGGTCGCCAAGGCTGACTCCCGGGTCACGGACGACCGTGACCCGGTTGACGCGAAGGCCGGTTCCCCCGTTGACGCGGTGACCGACGAAGTTCCGCAAGGCCATGACGACGGCTCAGACGTTCCCGCGGGCGACGCGGTCGCCGAGTCCGTTGATCGTGAGCGTACTGACGGTGAGGATTCCGGGCCGGTCGACCAGGCCACCGCCGTGTTCAAGGCGCCCGTGATCCCGCCAGGGGTCGATCAGGCGACCACCACGCTGAAGGTCGACGACCTTCGCAAGCGGGAATCCGACGCCGAGCGCACCAGCAAGTTCGTGGCGCTCAAGCCGCTGCCGGAGACCGTCGGGGAACGGCCCGCACCCGCCTGGGCCGCGAAGCCACCGGCGGCACCGCCCGGCCCGCCCGCACCGCCGGAGGCAAGGGCACCGGTGGCGCAGCCCACCGCCCCGCCCGAACCGCCGGAGGCACACCCGCTGCCTCGCGTCGAGCGCACCACCCAGCAACCCCTTCCCCCCAAGCCCCCGCTCGACCTGCTGGCCGAGCTGACCAACACGCCCCCACCCCGCCAGACCCCCCTCCGCACCACGATGCGCCGGGTCAAGATCTGGACGCCCCTCGCCATCCTCGTGTTCGTGGCGTTCGCAGTCGCACAGGCCCTGCGTCCGCTGCCCGTGCCCACGCTCAGCCTCACCGCCGACCCGAGCTACTCCTTCGACGGCACCAAGGTGTCCCTGCCCTGGCCCCAGGAGGGACAGGGCTGGATGGACGCCAGCGGGGTCGGCACGATGGACCACTTCGGCGAGCAGAAGCCCGTACCGATCGGCTCGGTCGCCAAGGCCATGACGGCGTACGTGATCCTCAAGGAGCACCCGCTCGAACCCGGCGCCGACGGCCCCGCGATCCCCGTGGACGCGAGGGCCGAGAAGGAGGGCGGCTACGACGAGACCGGCGGCGAGTCCACGCTGAACACGGTCAAGGAGAACGACCAGCTGTCCCAGAAGGACGCCCTGGCCGCCGTCATGATCCCGTCCGCGAACAACATCGCCCGGCTGCTCGCCCGCTGGGACGCCGGTTCCGAGGCCGCGTTCGTCCAGAAGATGAACGACGCCGCCAAGGAACTCGGCATGGACAACACCACGTACACCGACCCCTCGGGGCTGAAGGAGACCACCGTCAGCTCCGCCGAGGACCAGGTGAAGCTCGGCAACCAGCTCGTGCGGATCCAGGCGCTCACGGACATCACCAAGCTGCCCAGCTGGAAGGACCCGTCGGGCAAGGTCTGGTCGAACTACAACCGTCTGGTCCCGTACGACAACGCCATCGGCATCAAGACCGGCTCGACCACCAAGGCCGGCGGCAACCTCCTGTTCGCCGCGAACAAGCAGGCGGGCGGCGAGACCGTCACCGTTGTCGGTGCCGTGCTCGGCCAGCACAAGCCGCCGATCATCGACACCGTCAACGCCGTGAGCAAGACCGCGATGCTCGCCGCGCAGGACGCCGTCAAGGCGAGCACGATCCTGAAGAAGGGCGATGTCGTCGGCCAGGTGGACGACGGACTCGGCGGTCTCACACCGGTCGTCGCCACGAAGGACGTCTCGGCGGTCGGCTGGGCGGGACTCACCGTCAAGCTGAAGCTCACCGACGCCGGTGACGCGCTGCCGCACACGGCGACGGCCGGTACCAAGGTCGGCGTCCTGACCGTCGGCGACGGCAGCGGTGGTGCCGTCGAGGTGCCCGTGGCGCTCCAGAAGGACCTCGCGGAGCCGGGCTTCGGCGCCAAGCTCACCCGAGTGGGCTGAGCCCGCCGCGTGACCGGCCGGCCGCACCGGCCGGCCGGTCCGCTCGCCCGCCACCCCCCGGTCGGGGGGTGCCCCGGCACCGCGCCGCGCCCGGGGCGCATCCCGCCCGGGTTCGCCCCCAGCTGACCCGTGCTAGCGTCGCGAAACCGGGGCCGGACACCGGGAGTTTCCAGGGATGTCATCCCCAGGCGCCCCGGCCGACGACAACACGGGGAGAGCCGTAAGTGGCCACGACGGAGCCGACGCGGGCCGACGACGCCGAGCCGGGTGAGCGAATATCCATGCCTGTGCAGCGCGACAGCAGAAACCGGGACGGCGACCCGAGCGACCCGGGCGATTCCTCGGGCGATTCCTCGGGCGATTCCTCGGCCGACCCCGGCACCGCCAAAACCCCTGATGACGCCGCCGCCGGGCCGGACGGCCCCCGTACTCCCGGCCCCCGTCTCGCCGCCCTCCGCGACGGTTTCCACCGCCACCCCGTCGCCGTCGCCACGCTCCTCGCCGGCGCCGTCCACCTGATCTGGTTCTTCACCTTCGCCAACAGCGGCGGCGACCTCGCCGCGCAGGACGCCTGGGCCGAGTTCGTCGGACGGCACCCGGACTCCGCGTACAACCTCGCCTGGTACGGGGGCATGCACCCCGTCTCGTACAGCGTGGTGTCGCCGTATCTGATGTCCGTGCTCGGGGTGCGGACCACGATGATGGTCGCCGGGACCGCGTCGGCGGCGCTGCTCTCGCTGCTGCTGGTCCGCAGCCGGGCCGTGCGTCAGCCCCTGTGGCCCGCGCTCGCGGGCGTCTTCGCGCTGCTGTGCAACGCCGCGTCGGGCCGCGTCACCTTCGGGCTCGGCATGCTCTTCGGGCTCGCCGCGACCGCGACCGTGTTCTGCTGGCCGTACCGCTGGCGCTACAAGCGCTGGGCCAAGGCCGCCGTCGCCGCGCCGCTCGCCGGGCTCGCGACCGCCGCGTCGCCGGTCGCCGGGCTGTTCGTCGGGCTCGTCGCCGTCGCGCTGTTCCTCCAGAAGCGGCGCCCCGGCGCGTACGCGCTGGGGATCGCGCCGACCGCCGTCGTCGCCCTGTCCGCCTGGCTGTTCCCGTTCTCCGGTACGCAGCCGATGTCGTTCCTGTCGTCGCTGCTGCCGCTGGTGTTCGGGCTGCTCGTCCTGTTCCTGGTGCCGAAGACGTGGGTGACGGTCCGGATCACGGCCGCCGTGTACACCCTCGCCGTGCTGCTGACCTGGCTGATCAGCTCGCAGATCGGCTCCAACATCACCCGGCTCCCGATGCTGTTCGGCGGGGTCGCGCTGCTCGCGGCACTGCCGTTCGCGGTGCCGCGCACGGTCAAGTGGTACGCGGTGCTTGTCGCCTTCGCCGGATTCACCACGTGGATCGGGTTCAAGTCCGTGGACGACGTCGTCCATACGACGCCGACCGCGTCCTGGGCCCGGGAACTCGCGCCCCTCGTCAACCAGCTCCAGATCGCCGGGGCCGAGAAGGGCCGCGTCGAGGTGGTACCGGCCCGCAGCCACCGTGAGGCGTCCGCGCTCTCGCCGTACGTGAACCTCGCCCGGGGCTGGAACCGGCAGGCCGACATGGAACGCAACCCGCTCTTCTACGACGACACCCTGAACTCCGCGAACTACCACGACTGGCTCCAGCGGTGGGCCGTGCACTATGTCGTGCTGCCGAAGGACGAGCCCGACGGGGACGGCGGGCAGCGGGAACGGCAGCTCGTGCAGCGCGGGCAGCCGTATCTCCGGCAGATCTGGGGCGACACCAACTGGCAGCTCTTCGCCGTCACCGATCCGACGCCGCTCGCCGAGCCGAACGCCGTGGTCGACCGGGCCGAGCAGGGGGAGTGGACGATCGAGGTGAAGCAGGCGGGGCGGATCCTGATCCGGATCCCGTACTCGCCGTGGCTCGGGCTCGTCGACGAAGAGGGCAAGAGCGTGAAGCCCCCGCAGGAAACGGAGGCGTCCAAGACCCGGACCGAAGGCACCCCGAAGTCGTTCGACAACGTGAGCGGGTGCCTGATGGAGACCCCGGAGGACGCCGAGGGCGACAAGTGGACGGAACTCCTGGCCCCGGTCCCCGGCACCTACCGACTCGCGTCGCCGTACCAGCTCCCCCGGGGAACCCCGTGCCCGGAAGAACTCCGTTAGGCACCCCCGGTACGGGCTACGTGCAGATGCCCGCCAGGGATTGCTTTCTTTTGTTCTGGTCGGTCAGTTCGTCCAGTTGATCGAGGAGGGACGTCAGTTCCTCCGGGGTCGTTTCTTCTTCCACGTACTCCAGGACCGCCCGGTAGAAGGCGTCCCGTAGTTGTGGGGGCATGACGTCGGAGGCGTCGAAGCAGAGGGTGCGGCCGGGAGCGTTGAGCATCGACGCGATCTTCCCGCCGATCGTGTCGTCCGGGCGCGGGTCCTTCGGCCCGGGGAACAGGGGCCGTACCGCCGGCTTCGCCTTCTTCTGCCAGAGCTTGCGGCCATCGTCGCCCGAGAGCCGGTCCACGAGTTCCTGCGCGGCCGGGTTGTCGCTGAACACGGCCGCCATGTCCCCGGACACCTCGTACGCGTCGTCGTACTGGCTGTCCCCGCCCAGGAACGGGGCCGACGACTCCACCCGTACCCCGTCGTCCGTGTACAGGTACCGGATGAACGCGTTCTGGTGCTCATGGGTACAGGCTTCCGCGCCGGTCCCGGAGTTCAGCAGGCCGTCGCCGTCAGGGCCCTCGTACGAGGTCTGGAGGGAGCGCGCTCTCTCGTCCGACGTGCGGCGCCCGAGCAGCGACGCCCAGGTCTCCCACGCGCGCCGCACCTCGGGACTGCTCCACTTCAAGGTGCCCGTGGCCCACTTCGCGTACTCGGTGGGGCCCGCCTGGTGCAGCAGGATGTCCTCGATCCAGTCGGTGCCGGGCCATCCGGACGTCGCCTGCGAGGCGAGACCCAGGCACCAGCGGACCGCGTCGCCGGACGTCGCCTCCTTGCTCCACACCAGACTCTTCAGGTCGACCTTGAGCGGCACCCAGAACGTCTGGTTCCGGTTGTTGACGATCAGCGTCGGCACCCATGGTGGGTACGCGCGCTGAGCGGCGTCGGAGTCCAGGGGCCGCAGTTTGCCCTTGTCCGCGTACTCGGTCAGTTCGCCGATGCTGTTGAGGATCGCCACGTCCGGCGGGGCGTCGGCCTCCAACTGGGCGACCAGCGTCTCGCGCAGCGACCGTGTGCCCTCATAGGTGTACGTGTGTCCGGTGCCGTCGTCCAGCTTGCGCAGCGTCGCCTCGAACGCCTCGCCCTCCTCGCCGGTCCACGGGCCCAGGACGACGAGCGTGTCCCGGTCGGCGGGGCCCGAACACGCGGCGCCGGTCAGCGCGGTGAGCGCGAGGAGACAGCCGGCGAGTGCGGTACGCAGGGCGGCGCGGGGGGCGGTGCGCGGGGCGGTGCGCGGGGTCCTCATATGACGGCTCCGTGACGGGTGACGGTCAGGTACTCGCGGCGGTAGCCGTGCAGCGCGCCCGCCGTGACGGCGGCCGTGACCAGCCCTGCCGGGAACACGAACGGTGCGAGCCACGCCAGTTCGGGCCCAGGCGTCCCGCCCGCCGCGAGCCGCCGGTCCATGGTGCCGGTGAGCCGGGCGACGGACAGCGGGTCCGGGGCGTCGAACGGCTCGTTCTCGGTGTCCGTCTCGATCTTCGGCAAGGTCCGGTCGGTGAGGTCGCGCACCGTCGATTGGACGGCGTGCTGGGCGCGTTGGGCGAGGATGCCGTCGACGGTGAGGAACGGGATCAGCACCAGCGGCACCGCGGCGACCAGCAGCGGCAGACTCAGCGTGATCCGGAAACGGCGCCTGAGGAAGCCGAACGTGTGCCACAAGCCGTACGCGAACAGCGCGAATCCCACCGCCGACACGGCGCCCGCCGTGAGGACCCGGGGACCCCACGCGGCGCGTTCGCCGAGCTGGTCCCGCAACTGTTCCTCAAGCCCGGAGATCCGGTCCACGACGGTCGTCGCCTGGGACGCGGGCGGGCGTTTCGGCGCGCACCGCGACAGTGACAGGTTCTCCGTGGTGTCGGGAGCGGCGGCCTCGGCAGTGGTCGCCGGGGAGCACAACATGCCCTGTGCGTAGGAGAGTTCCGCCATGCGGAGCACCGGCTTGGCCCCATGGGCCTGGGCGCGGCTGATCCAGCCGCTGTAGTCGGTGAGCAGACCGGACACCACCTGGAGTTCCTGCCGCTGCGACACGGTGAGCGCACCGCTCTGGGCGACCTGGCCGAGGTCCTGGCTCGCGCGGCTGAGCCGATTGCGGTAGCGCTCACTGAGTCCGCCCAGCTCGACGGCCCGCTCGTTGCCGAGGCTCTTCACCGCCTCCTCCTGCGCGATCCGCAGCGACACCTTGGCGTCCGCGAGGTCCGCGAGCGCCGGGGCGAGCTGTTCCCGTACATAGGCGCTGTCGCCGCGCAGTTCCCCGTATCCCCAGGCGAACGCGCCGAAGGACACCACGCCAAGGAGGGGCAGCGCGATCAGCCGGTCCCGCAGATACGCCCGGTTCCGGTTCCCTCTGGACCTCGGCCACAGGTACCGGCCGACGCGTCGGCCCACGGCGTCGGTGACGGCCCACGCGGCGACCACCGTCCGGCGTACGCGGCCGGCCGTCTCCCGGAGTCCGGTCATGAGCTGTCCCGTCCCGGCAGGACCGTCTCGCTGAGGTGCACCCGGGCCGCCTCGATGTCGAACCGGGGGATCTCCGGGCGCAGTTCCACCTCGCCCTTCGTCGCGTCCATCACCCTCACCAGCCGCAGCAGATGCTCCTGCATACCGGTGTCCCGGGTCCGTACCGCCAGCGTCCACGCCTCACCGAAGTACGCCTCGGCCTCGTCGGTGGCGCCCGCCCGCAGTGCCCGGCAGCCGTCCTCGAACACCTCCCGCAGCCGCTCCTCGTGCCGGTAGTGCGCGACCCTCGGATGCAGCCTGCTGTAGAGGTCGGCCTGCGAGGACCAGGACAGGAACACGGCGGCGGGCTCCGGTACTTGGATGCCCCGGGGCTCGCTGTCCGCCGCCTCCACCGTGACCGCCGTGAGCAGCAGGCGCCGGTTCTCCTGCTCCGGCAGGTACGGCGCGCTGACACAGAGGAGATAGTCCCGGGTCTCCTCGCGCCACGCGCTTGTCTCGTACTCCTCGACCGGCCCCCCGGCACCGCTCTCGACGGCCGACCTGTCCACCGTGGTCGGCGTCAGCGGCATCCGGGTGGGGTGCACCTGCTCGAAGGAGTGCACGGTCACGCCTTTGCGGTGCGCGAGCCGCAGCCGTAGCCCCCGGACGTCCCGGGCCACCGCCTCCTCCGTCAGCCTCGCCAACTCGCCGGGCAGCCGGGCCAGATCGCCCACCGCGCGCGCCCGGCCGCCGAGACCCTCTGTGATCAGCCGGAGTTCCGCCGTCTCCCAGGCGTCCCCGATCCCGACGACATCGCAGGTGAACTGGCCTCGGCAGGCGGCGACATGGGCCGTCAGCTCGTCCCGCGACTCGTACCCGGGTTCGTTCCTGCCGTCCGTGAGGAGCAGCGCGTGGCACACGTACCGGGCGCGGGTCTCGGCCGGTACGCCGTCGCGCAGCAGCCGCGCCGCCAGCTCCAGCCAGGACCCCATCGCCGTGCCGCCGCCCGGGGTGCGGGCCGCCAGCGCCTCCGCCGCCTCGCGCCGGGTCGCCGGGCCCGCCACCGAGAGGTCCTCGCGGCCGGGGTAGATCATCCCGGCCCGGTCCCGCCCGGCGACCAGCGCGAAGAGGGTTCCGTCGGGGATACGGTCCAGGGCGGCCAGCGCGGCGGCGCGGGCGGCGCCCAGGCGGCTCGGCGGGGACACCATCGACGACGAGTGGTCGACGAGCAGGATCTCGGCGCGGGGCGGGGCGTCGGCCCTGGCTCCGGTCACCGGGGGTTTGCGGACCGAGACGGTCAACACCGCGTACATCCGGGCCCGTTCGGCGGCCTCCGTCTCCGTCTCCTGGCGGCCGGAATCGTCGGGTGCGGGCAGCTCCACGACCTGGCTGACCTCCAGACCGACCACGACACCGGCCGCCGTATCGCCGGGGCCGCTCAGTCCGTGCGGGTCCGCTCCGCCGCCGGTACCGGGACCACCGACCTCAGCCATTTCCGCGTTCTCTCGGTTCTCTTGCCGAGCCATGTCCTGTCATCCCTGTGGTGTCGGAAGCCGGGCGGCCTGACCTCGTACGCGCGGTCCAAGAGCCGTTCGGCGAGGTCGGCGAGGCCGTTGTCGTCTCCGGCGTCGGAGCGTGCGGCCTGTTGGGCCAGGCCCTGGTAGAACCGCGCGAGCGAGGTGCGGAGGTCCTTCTCGTGGTCGGGGAAACCGAGCCGTTCGTCGGCGTCGGCCGCCAGTGCCGCGAGCCCGGCGGCGTCCAGTCTGCGGTCCGCGAGGAGGGCGTGCGCGGTCTCCCACACGTCCGCCTTCATCCGCAGCCGCGCCTGCTCGTCGGTGAGTCCGTGCTCGTGGAACAGCCGCCCCAATCTGCCGAGGACGACGCCGAGTTCGGCCGCGTCGCGGGTGTGGTCGACGCCGATCCGTACGGCGGCGGTACGGGCTGCCGTGCGGTGCCGTGAGTACCGGGGCACCGCGTGCAGCGCCTTGATCGCCAGTTCCCGGGACGCGGCGCCGCCCTGCTGGAGCCGGGCGCGGGCGGTGCCGAACGCGGCGCCGCCCAGTGACGGGTTCCGCAGCCGGACCGCCTCGTAGAAGGTGAGCGCGGCGTCCCAGTCGGCCAGTTGCTCGGCGCAGTAGCCGAGGGCGAGTTTCGGCGCGTACTCGCCGGGGATCGCCGCGTACACCCGGTCGAAGTGGTCGCGGGCGTCGCTCACATCGCCTTGGGCGAGCGCGAGCAGGCCGCGGTGCCAGTCGATACGCCAGTCGTAGCGGACCAGTTTCGGGCCCAACGCGTTCTCCGCGCGGCGCAGTTCCCCGTGTGCGGCGGCCAGGTCGGGGGACTGCGCCGCGTACTCCGCGTACCCGGGGGCCGCGCGGACCGCGACGCGTAGCCGGAGCCGGCACCGCAGCAGCAGTACCTCCGGTGTGGCCGGCCAGCGGTCCACGTGCTGGAGCAGCGCGGCCGGGTCGTCGTCGGTGAGCCGGCGGATCTCGGCGTAGTGCGCGTCGTGCGGGTCCGGCTGGGGGACCGGCAGCCGTTGGGCGACGTCGGCGGGGGTCGGCGCCGGGTAGAGGGGGACGGGGGTGCCGGGGGGCGGTCCGGCCGCGGCGGTCCGGGGCGGCGGCGGAGTGGGGGTGGCGTCGGTCGCCCAGCGGGACAGCGGGGGTGCGGCGCCGAGTTCGCCGTCGAGGGCGTAGGGGGACTGGTGGAACAGCGGGGACGGCTCGAAGGTCTCCTGCCCGGTCCGCAGCGACCGCAACTCCCGGAACACACCGCGGAGTTGCTGCTCCATCTCCTCCGCCGTCGCGAACCGTTCGGCGCGGTCGACGCGGGTCGCGCGGTGCAGGACCCGGGCCAGCGACACCAGGCCGAGCCCGGTCGGCGGGGCCCCCGTCATACGGCGGGCGGCGCGGGCGACGGGGGAGCCCGGGGCGCCGAGCCGGTCGAGGGCGCTCAGTTCGTCCAGCTCCTTGGGCTTCCTGCCGAGTCCGCACAGGGTCCGCAGGGTCTCGCCGAGGCTGAACAGGTCGTCCTGGCCGGTGGATTCGCCGCGCGGCCCTACGGTCGGGGCGCGGAACTTGGGTGTGGTGGGACCCGACGCCCCCTGCTTGCGGACGCTTCCCACGTCGATGAACTTGGTCGTGGTGCCGTCGTGCATCAGGTTGTCCGGCTTGAGATCCCCGTACACCTTGCCCTGGGCGTGCAGATGGCCGAGCCCGGCGAGCACCCGGACGCCGTACGCGAGGACGAACTCGTGGTAGCGGGCGCGGCCGAAGTCGGCCGGGGTGGCCCGCGCGCGCTCCCTGATCTCGCCGAGCGTCAGCCCCTCCACGTACTGGAGCACGAGGAAGTCGCCCACCTCCGCGTGATGGCCGTAGTTGAACACCCGGATGATGTCGTCGTGGTGCAGGTCGACGAGCGCCCGCCGCTCGCTGACCAGGTTGCTCTGGGTGTCCGTCTCGCCGTCGGAGCGCAGGAACTTGATGGCGACCTCACGGTGGTCGACCTTCGTGTCATGGGCGAGGTACACATGGCCCATTCCGCCGTACCCGAGCTGGCTGACGACGCGGTACTGCCCCGCGAGCAGCCGGTCCGGCGGCAGCCGCAACGCGCTCAGCGTCTCGTCCGGCGCCGCTCCCCGGCTGGCGGCCCTGACCTCCAGGGCGACATCCGGCAGCACGGTCGGATCGGCGTCCTCGGGCGGCAGTGTGACGTGGGCGGGGCGGGGGCGGCTGCGGCTACGGGACCCGGTGGCGAGCGAGGCGGGGGTGGTGTCCCAGGGGCTCGTGAATGCAGGCCGGAAGTCATCCAGGTGCGCCACATCCAGAGCGCTCGGGTCGAGAGCACCTGGGTCCAGAGCCGCCGTGTCCTGAGCTGCCCGGTCCAGAGCCGTCGGACGCCGTGGGCTGGGGGCTTTGGGAACGTCGGCTGTGTCGGAGACTCCTGGCCCTCCGGGTGTCCCGCTGTCGGGGCGGGCCCCGGACGACCCCGAGCCGCGCCCGGTCACCGTGGCCATGGAGTGCCGCAGTGACTCCGGCTCGACCGCCTCGCCGGTCGCCATGCAGTGCCCCTGCACGACGACCCCCGGACACCCCGGTTCCTGACACTTCATCGCGGACCGTCCCCGTCCTCACGGAGTTGTGCCGTCAACTCCCGTGCCACCCGCCCGTACTCCGTCACGCCCCGCTCCGCCTCCGACAGCGGCACCGGATCGCCCATCAGCAGCTTCTCGGCCCTGATGTGCGCGGTCACCGCCCGGGGATGTTCCGCGAGGCCGTGCTGCGTGAGCCGGTCGACGTGCGCGCCGAGCAGATGGCGCAGCCGTAAGTGCTCGCGCAGGACGTCCCGCAGCGCGCGGTGCGCCCGTTCGGCCCGTAACACATAGGTCCGTACGGCCTGTTCGGCACGGCCGAGCTTCTCCAGGAGCGCCGACGACGGGCGGCCGCCCGCGTCGTCCATCGCCGCGTACTGCGCGACGTCATGGTCCAACTGGACCAGCCACACCTGCGCCCCTGCCGCGTACTCCTTCGGCCGGGCCTGCCCCGCGACATGCCGCTCCACCCGCCGGTACACCCGCGTCATCCGCCGCTCCGCCGCCGCCAGTTCGCCGACGTGGCCCTCGATCCGCTCCAGCCAGCGTTCCGCCCGGTCGTCCGGCAGCAGATACGGCAGCGTCTGCGGGAACTCGCCCGCGCTGCCCGTGAGCGCGAGCAGCAGTCGCGTACCCCGCTCCGTGAGGTCCTTCAACACCCGTGCCGCCACCGCGGGTTCGGTACGGGACCGATCGGCGCCGATCACCGCGACGGCGGGGCGCGTCCCCTCTCCCGTCGCCGCCGAGAGGGTCAGCGTCTCGTCGAGCGCCGCGAGCGCCACACCCACCGGGCCGGGGTCGCTCGGCAGGTCGAGGGCGGCGTCCGTCGCGTCGATGAGGAGCGTGATGCTGCCGAGCCGGGGCGCGATCCCGGCCCGCGCGAGATACGGGGCGCCCGGCCGGTCCGGCGGTCCCGGTGTCCGCTCACGGTCGGCCATCGTGAGGACCAGGTCCAGTGCCCGCCGCTCCCGCGCGTCGTCCGCGTCGAGGAACAGCACCTCCGTGTCCCAGGCGCCGGGTTCCGCGTGCAGCCAGTCGACCACGGTGCGCTGGAGGCCGTGGGGCCTGGCGACCCGCGCCTCGTCGGGGCCGACGCTGTGCGCGCCGGGAATCACATTCGGGCCGGTCACATGGGGCCGTACGCCCGGCAGATACCGCGCGATGGTCGCCGTCGGGACGAAGTGCCCCCGGCGGCCCCGGTCGCCGGACTCCACCACGATCCCGAGGACCCGGTCGGTGCCCTCCTGGAGTACCGCGGCGCCGCTGAACCCCGCCACGACCAGATGCTCGGGCCGGCTCGGCGCGAACTCCACCCGTTCGTCGCCGTGTCCTCCGGCGCCCCGGCACACCCCGCTGATCCACCGCCCGCCCGAGTCCCGCACCGGGAACCCGTCCACGACGACCGGTGCCCCGCTCGGGTCGCCGCGCCACAGCGTGACCGGTGACGGCCGTGGCGCGGGCTCGTCGAGCGTCAGCAGCGCCAGGTCGCCGCGCGAGGTTCCGAACGGGGGCAGCCAGTGCCCCTCAAGGACGGTCGCCGTACGCGCCGGTGGATCCGTCAGGCCGTCCACCGAGGGAAAGTCGACCCGTACGCGATCGGGCCGCCGTCCGGTCACCGGGTCCCGTACGACATGTGCGCAGGTGAGCACGAGGTCGCCCCCGAGTAACACCCCGGCGCCGAGCACGTCCCCCGGAGTCTCCTCCAACTCAGGCTCACCGGTGGCGCGGCGCAGCCGTACCCGCCAACCGGACTCTCCCACCCGGGAGTTGCCCCGCTCTTCCGTGTCCCCGGTTTCCCCCGTCATGGTTTCCCAGGGTAGGCGCAGCAGAGGGAGATGGGCCCGAAGCTGCACGAGAGGAGCGGGATTCGCCCTCCACCCAGCCCTCCACCGAGCCTGCCACCGAGCCCGCCGCCCGGCACCGTCGTGGGCCGCGCGATCACCCGTCCGCGACCGGGAAGGCGATGTCGCACACCTCGTCGCCGGGCCCCGCCGCCTCGAAGTCCGTGAAGTAGACCTCCCGGCACGGGCCCACGACGCGCAGCCCCTGACGGGCCACCCACTCCTCCACCGCCTCATAGGCGGTCACGATCTGCGGGTACGCGACACGCGCCTTGGTGATACGGGTGTACGCGAGCCGGCAAGCGGGCTCCAGGCGCAGCCCGGTCTCCCACGCGGCCCTCCCCCGCGCGGACACCCACGCCCGCGCCGCCTCGGGATCGCCGACCGGTACGCAGGACTCGACGGGGCCGTCGCTCTCCTCGGTGACCTCAGCGTGGTAGACGACGAAGGGCGCGCCCGTCACGCCCCCGCACAGCGTCGCGGCCTTCCCCAGCCGGTCGAGCGAGGCCCCGATCCAGTCCGGCAGCCCGTCCGCCAGGGTGTGCCGTGACTGGGTGACGACCCACTGTTCCGGTACGTCGACGGTGTCGATGCCGAACGCGCCGTACAGCTCGGAACTGCGGCCGGACAGGCGTCCCCCGAGGTGTTCCGCGAGGGTGCGCTGCCCGGCGATCCGCTCCTCGATCTCGTCCCAGTACGCGGCGACGCTCCGCGCGGCGGCCTCGCCGTCCCGGTCCGCCGCCTCTACGACCTCGGCGATCCGGGCGAGCGGCATGTCGATACGGCGCAACAGGGCGACCGTACGGGCCCGTTCGACCTGGTCGGCGCGGTAGTAGCGGTAGCCGCTGGAGGCGTCGACGTGGGCCGGGGTGAGCAGGCCGAGGCGGTCGTAGAGCCGCAGTGCCTTGGGGGAGAGGCGGGTGCGGGCGCTGAAGTCGCCGATACTGAGCACTTACCCGGCGGTCGGGCCGTGCGGGACGGCCTTCTCCACCGCCGCGACGAGTTCCGGCGACTCCGGCTCGGTCTGTGGCGCGAACCGGCCCACGACCCGGCCGTCCTGGTCGATGAGGAACTTCTCGAAGTTCCAGCGGATGTCCCCGCTGTGGCCCTCGGCGTCCGCGTGCCCGACGAGCCGCCGGTACAGCTCGTGCCGCCCTTCCCCGTTGACCTCGATCTTCTCGGTCATCGGGAAGGTCACGCCGTACGTCGCCGAGCAGAACTCGGCGATCTCCTCGGCACTCCCCGGTTCCTGCCCCATGAACTGGTTGCACGGCACCCCGAGCACGGTGAACCCACGTGCCGCGAACCGCTCCTGCAACCGCTCAAGCCCCGCGTACTGCGGAGTGAGCCCGCACCGGGAGGCGACATTCACCACCAGCACGGCCTTGCCCCGGTACTGCCCGAGATCCGCGCCGCCCCCTGCCAGCGCTCCGATCCCGACCCCGAGAACGTCCTCACTGCCCTGTACCGCGTCAAAGTCACCCATCCCCGGATGGTATCCGCCCCCTACCTTCGGAGGTCGGCCGCCCGCGGTGGTTCCCGGCCGCCGGTAGGGCGGCCGGGAACCTGGGTGGGTGGGGCGGGGTCACCGGGAGAAGTCGGCGTTTCCCATGCCGGGGACTCCGGCGGTGCCCAGACGCTCGAACCGTTCCTGCACATTGGCCGCGAACACCCGCTGTTCCGAACCGGCGTACGGCTGCCCGGTGATGTCCATCGCCACGGTGAGGACGCCACTGATCGGCGCCGCCGGCGAGGTCCGTACCGGGGTGCACAGGAAGCTGAAGTCCTGCGGCGCCGGTGAGTCGTACGTGGTGATCGACGCCCGGGGGAGCGTCGCCGCCTGGCCGGAGTGGAAGGCGTCGTCCATCGCTTTGAAGACGCCGACCGCTTCGAGTCCGGGCAGGACGTGCCGCCCGGGACTGAACTGCGGGATCATCCCGAAGGCCGCGCCCTGCTTGCCGTTGGCGTACCGGAGCAGATGGTTCGGACCCTCGGTGAGCATGATGGGGAAGGGCGCGCCGTCGAACACGGCGAAGAGTTCCTGCTGCTGGGCCAGCAGACTGTCGCGCAGCCTGAAGTCCGACAGCAGGGTCTCCGTCAGCTCCTGCATGCCCTCCTTGAGCTTCCGGTCCCAGGTGCGCGGCACCGTGTCGGCGACGCACACGGTGCCGAGGATCATGCCGGTGTTGTCACGGAGCGGGGTGCCGAGGTAGGAGCGGACACCCATGTCGTTCACCAGGGGGTTGCCCCGGAACCGCGGGTAGTCGAAGACGTCGTCCAGGGCGAGTTGGGAACCCTGGGCCACGACATGTGGACAGAAGCCGTAGTCGCTCGGTGCTTCACGGGCGATTTCGCTCAGATCGAAGACGACACCGCCGCTGTCGGTGTTGGGTCGGTCGTCGGGCGAGGCGGACGGGATGTACATACCGCGGAACATCTGCCGCTCGTCGTTGATGAAGTTGACCATGGCCAGAGGTGATTGGGTGAAGCTGGCCGCAAGCCGGGCTACGCGATCGAACGTGGCCTCGGCCTCAACGCTGTTGAGGCCGAGAACTTGCAGTCGAAGCCTCCGCTGCTCGCCCGCGCGCCGGGCCTGATCGGGTGTCAGGGGATCCATAAAACCAGATGAAATCAGAATCTGGGACGTGTCGATCGCCACACTGGAATCATTTCGGTATCGGATGACTCACCAGCACCATCGGCGCGGCCATCCCGGCCCATACAGGGCACCGGCAGCGGCTCCAGACGCCTAATCAGAGAGTCTGTCCAAATTTTTCCATGTTTCAACCTCGGCCGATCACTTCCCGCCATTCCCGCAAGCGGAACGAACCTAATCGATGACGCGTACGACAATCGTGCGGTGGGCTTGATGTGGGCTATGGCGTGCGTGATCCGGCACGGCATCGAACCTCGAACCTGGACTCGGACACTTGTCCGATTCCGAGTTTCGGTGTCCGAGGCCGGTGGCCGGCTCCGGCATGCCCGAGCCGAGGGTTCCGTAGGCGGAGCGGCCGTGGTCTGCGCCGAGGTTGCCCCTGGCACTGGCCGTGCGTCGGGTGACGGCGGCACATTCCGCTCCGTGCGGTCTCCGCGCGTCGACCACCCCGCCGCCTTACGTCCCCGGCGCGTTCCCGCCGGTCGGTGAGGCGCCCGTAGCCCATGCCGTGTCCCCCACCACGATGATGCGAACTCGTCCGTCTGGAACCGGGAGGCTCTCAGCGGCATTGCGGCGTTTCCGCCGTTCCGGAAGCCTTCCCTCCGTCGCCCACGAAGCGCTGCGGAGCAAGTGAACTGCGCCATCGCACAGGGACATCGGCGAAGCATCGAAGGAGAGTTGTGATGAACAGGTCGGACGTGGACGCACGGTCGGTGGCAGTGATCGGCATGGCATGCCGGCTCCCCGGCGCGTCGGGGACCGACGAGCTGTGGGACCTGCTGCGGGACGGTGTGGACGCCACCAGCGAGACACCACCTGAACGCTATGACGCGCAGGCGTTGTACGCGCAGCGGACCGGACCCGGCACCCGCCCGGTACCCGGCAGGATCGCCTCCCGCCGCGCCGGATACCTGAAGGACGCCGCCGATTTCGACGCCGAGTTCTTCGGCATGTCGGCGACGGAGGCCGTCGAACTCGATCCGCAGCAGCGCCTGTTGCTGATGACGGCGTGGGAGGCCCTGGAGGACGCGGGCCACCGCCCCGACGAACTCGCGGGCAGCCGCAGCGCCGTGTACGTCGGCAACGCCCGCGCCGACTATCTGGAGATCCGCTTCCGCGAGGGCCTGGACACCGTCACGCCCTCGCAGTTCAACAACTTCCGCTCCCTGCTGCCCGCCCGGCTCTCCCATGTCTTCGACCTCCGCGGGCCCAGCGTCCTGGTCGACACGGCCTGCTCGTCGTCGCTGGTCGCCGTGCACAACGCGGTGCAGAGCCTGCGCGCAGGAGAGAGCCCCCTGGCGATCGCGGCGGGCGTGAATCTCACCCTCCGGCCCGACGAGGGCGTCATGATGTCGCAGGCCGGGGGCCTGGCCGGGGACGGCCGCAGCAAGTTCGGCGACGCGGACGCCGACGGCCACGCCCCCAGCGACGCGGTCGGGGTCGTCGTCCTCAAACGGCTCTCCGACGCGCTCGCCGACGGCGACCGCATCCGCGCCGTCATCCAGGGCAGCGCGATCGGCAACGACGGCCGCACCAGCGACTCCGTACTCAACCCGTCGCTCGACGGCCAGATCGAGGTGCTGCGCTGGGCATACGAGGACGCCGGGGCCAGCCCCGCCGACGTCGACTTCGTGGAGGCGCACGGCGCCGGATCCCCCACGCTCGACCCGCTGGAGATCACCGCGCTCGGCGAAGTCCTCGGCGCCGGACGCCCGTTCGACCGGCCGCTGCTCGTCGGGTCCGTCAAGACCAACATCGGGCACGCGGAGGCCGCCGGCGGTATGGCCGGTCTGATCAAGGCCGTGCTCTGCCTCGAACACGGCCAGGTCCCGCCGAGTCTGCACCTCAACTCCCCGCACCCCAAGGTCGCCTGGGACCAACTGCCCGTGGAGATCCCCGGCAAGCTCCAGGACCTGCCCGACCGCGGCCGGCCCGTCCTCGCCGGCATCTCGGGCCAGGGCTCCTCCGCCCTCAACGCCCATGTGGTGATCCGGCAGGCCGAAAGGACCCGTCCCCGTCACCTCGCCGCCGCGTCGGACGGCACGGTGTACGTGCTCGCGCTGTCCGCCCGTACCCCCGACGCCCTGGCCGCACTGGTCCGGTCCTACACCACCCATCTGCGCCCCGGAGGCGCGGGCAGCGCCCACACGCTGCGCGACGTCTGCTTCAGCGCCCTGACCCGCCGCCAGCACCACGCGCACCGCATGGCGGTCGCGGGGGCGAGTCACGAGGAGGTCGTGTGGGCGCTGCACGGCGGCGCACCCTCCGCGCGCGCCGTCGCGAAACCGGAGCTGACCGCCGCCCTCGACGTCTACCGGTCCGGCGGCGACCTCTCCTGGACCGACCTGTTCGGGCCGCCCGGACAGTACGTCCCGCTCCCCGGCTACCCCTGGCAGACCCAGCGGTACTGGCACGGCGAGGCCCGCGAGGACGACGGCGACGACGGTGACCTGGTCGCCCAGGTGCTGCGCGAGCACGCCCGCAGCCCGTACCACGACGACTCGCTCCTCAACGACATCGGCATCGACTCACTGGCCCGGCTCCGGCTCATCGTGGAGCTGACCAACAGCACCGGGCAGGAGATCGACCCGGAGGAGATCGGCGGACTGCGCACGGTCGGCGAACTGGGCCGCTGGATCCGGACGCTACAGGCCCCCACGTCCCAGGCCCCTCCGCCCAAGGCCCCCACGTCCCAGGCCCCTCCGCCCAAGGCCCCTGCTCCCAAGGCCCGCGCGTCCAAGTCCGCAGCGTCCAAGTCCGCAGCGTCCAAGCCCGCTGCGTCCAAATCCACCGCGTCCAAGTCGGCTGCGTCCAAATCCGCCGCATCGAAATCCGCCGCGTCCAAGGCCCGTGCGTCCAAGGCCCGCGCGTCATGAGCGAGCCGCAGACCGTCTACGGGTGGTTCGCCCGCTCGGCCGACGCCTTCGCGCACGACTGCACCGCCCTGGAGGTCGACGGGGAGGAACTGACGTACGGCGAACTCCGCGACCTCGCCGAACGGTTGGCGGCCCGGCTGCTCACCGCCGTCGGGAGGGACGGGAGAGAACGGCCCCGGCGGATGGGGCTGCTCGCGAACAGAACGGTCACGGCGTACGCCGGATACCTCGCGATCCTGCGGACCGGGGCGGCCGTCGTCCCGCTCAACCCGGAGCATCCGGCGGCCCGTACGGCGCACATCGCCGAGGCGGCCGGTCTGGACCTGGTCCTCGCCGACTCGCCCGAAGCAGCGACGGAGGAGGGCCTCGGCGTCCCCGTACTCGTCGTGGACGGACCGGAGTTGAAGGCCGTGGCGGCCGACCCGCCGCCACGGCTTCCGCATGTCGAGGCGGGTCCTGACGACGAGGCGTACCTCATCTTCACGTCCGGATCGACCGGTACGCCCAAGGGTGTGCCGGTTCTGCACCGCAATCTGTCGTCCTATCTGGGGCAGTTGGCGGGCCGCTACGACATCGGCCCCGGCAGCCGGCTCTCGCAGACCTTCGAGCTGACCTTCGACGGCTCGGTGCACGACCTGTTCGTCACCTGGGCGTCCGGCGGCACCCTCGTCGTACCCCGGCGCGGCCAGCTCCTCTCACCGGTCAAGACGGTCAACGCGCTGCGGCTCACCCACTGGTTCTCGGTGCCGTCGCTGATCTCCTTCGCGTCCCGTCTCGGCACCCTGAAGCCCGGCAGCATGCCGACGCTGAAATGGAGCATCTTCGGCGGCGAACCCCTGACCCTCGCCCTGGCCGAGGAGTGGCGCACGGCCGCACCGGACTCGGCCCTGGAAGTCCTGTACGGGCCGACCGAACTGACCATCTCCTGCACCGCGTACCGTCTGCCGTCCGACCCGGACGCCTGGCCGGTCACGCCCAACGGGACCGCGCCGATCGGCACCGGCTATCCGACGCTCGACCTCGTCCTGCTCGACGAGGACGGCCGACCGGCCGACACCGGCGAACTCTGCGTACGCGGACCACAGCGCTTCCCCGGCTACCTCGATCCGGCCAACGACGCACGGGCGTTCCTGGCACCGGACGGGCACGCGGCGGTCGCCGGGTCGGTCGTGGGGTCCGCCGCCGGGGCGGAAGCCGGGGCGGCCACGGAGGCTCCCACGGAGGCCCCCACCCCCGTCACCGACCAGCACTGGTACCGCACCGGCGACCGCGTCGCCATGCGGGACGGGCACCTCGTCCACCTCGGGCGGACCGACAGCCAGGTCAAGATCCGCGGCCACCGCATCGAACTCGGCGAGATCGAAGCCGTCCTCAGACAGGCCCCGGGGGTACGGGAGGCGGTCGTCCTCGCCGTACCCGCTCCCGACGGCGAACCGGAACTCCAGGCCGTGGTCGGCGGCACCGACCGGTCCGCCGACGAGCTGTACGAGGCACTCGGCGGCCGACTGCCCCCGTACATGCTGCCCCGCCGGATCGTCACCCTCGAAGAACTGCCGCTCAACTCGAACGGCAAGATCGACCGGCAGACTCTGCTCGCCGAACTCGGGCGCGACCGGTGATGTCCAGAGTCTGAAACGCGGGTCCGAGTCGCCGGTCCGGGTAGCCGGGCCGAGTCGCTGATGTCCATGGTCTGAGAGGTCCCACATGTTCGACGCCATCGTGGTGGGGGCGCGCTGCGCCGGCGCCCCCACCGCCCTGCTGCTCGCCCGCGCGGGATACCGGGTACTCCTGCTCGACCGGGCGGAGTTTCCGTCCGACACCCTCTCCACCCACCTGATCCACCAGCCGGGCGTCGCCGCGCTCGCCCGCTGGGGCCTGTTGGACGCCGTCCACGCCTCGGGCTGCCCGCCGCTGGACCGCGCGGTCTACGAGGTCGCCGACATCCGCCTCGAAGGGTGCGCGCGCGGCGTCGAGGGGCAGCGCGCCGGGTACGCGCCCCGCCGGTACGTCCTGGACAACATCCTGGTCGAGGCCGCCGTCGAGGCCGGCGTCGTCTTCCGCAACCGGTCATCGGTGACCCGGCTGCTGCGCGACGACACCGGACGGGTCACCGGCGTGGAGGGCAGGCGACGCGGCCGGTCCTTCTCCGAGCGGGCCCCGCTGGTCATCGGCGCCGACGGTATGCGCTCCACCGTCGCCCGCCTGGTCCAGGCGCCCTTCACCACCGAGGACCCCCGCCTGACCTGCGCGTACTACACATACTGGGACGAGGTGCCCGCGACCCTCGAACTCTATGAGAAACCAGGCAGTTGGGTCGCCGCCGTCCCCACCAACGACGCGGCGACCCTGGTCCTCGCCTATTTCCCGCAGTCCCGCTTCGAGGAGGTCCGCACCGACGCCCGCCGCGCCTACCTGGAGCAGATCCGCGACACCGCACCCGCCCTCCATGAACGGCTCCAGGGCCGGCGCCCCGTCGAACGGCTGCGGGGCACCGGCGATCAGCAGAACTTCTTCCGGCAGGCGGCGGGCCCCGGTTGGGCCCTGGTCGGCGACGCCGGGCACCACAAGGACTCCATCACCGCACGTGGCATCAGCGATGCCTTCCTCCAGGTGGAGACTCTCGTGGAGCACATCGGGGACCGGCTCCAGGGGGACCCCGGGCTGCTCGACAAGGCGCTCGAAAAGTACGCGTCCGACCGGGACGCCGCCTTGACACCCGGTTACGAGTCCACCCTCTCCGTCGCCCAACTCGCCCCCAACGAACAGCGCCTGTCCCTGCTGCGCGCCGTGCAGACGGACACCGATCTCACCGCGATCTACTTCGACATGGTCGCCGGGATCTCGACGGCCAGCGCCCTCTACACCCCCCGTCTCCTGGCACTTCTCTGACCGGAGGCCCCAAGATCCCCCGGGTTCCGTGCCTATGGCAGGATGCGAAACGGACCCGGGGGTTCGGCCCTGTGGGCCCTGGGACGGGAGCCGTCAACGGGTGCTGACGATGCGGCAGTGACCCTGATACGGTTCGCACAGCGCCGACCTGCGATGACGGTCAGTCAACTTGCCGCGCGCGGGGGAAAGTTGGGCATTCCGCACCATCCCCTACCGCCACCAGTTTTTCGCTGCCGTACGAGGAATCAGATGCCAGGCTCCCGCGACCGGCGGACAACTCATCGGTCCGCCTCTCGCAGATCTCTCCGGTTCTCGTTCGTCCTGCCGTTCGTCGTCCCCGCACTCCTGCTCACCGGACTGTGGGGCTATACGGCGGCCGGACTCCTGGACGAGCAGAGCCGGTTGCGCGCCGACATGGATCGCGCGTCATCGGCGGGCCGGCCCGCCGAGGCCGTCATGTCCCGCCTCCAGGACGAGCGGCGCCTTACCGCCGCCTGGCAGGCCGCCCGCAACAGCTCCGCCCGCACCGCGCTCGACAGCGCGCGCGACGCGACCGACACCGCGGTCGAGGAGTTCGACCGCACCTCACCCGCCGGCCTGGACACCACCACGCTCAAGAGCCGCGGCCGGGCACTCAACGACGCCCTGGACACGCTGTCCGAGCGCCGCGACGCCGTAGACAAGCGGACGCTTTCGGCCACCGAGACCTTCGACTGGTTCACGGAGACCGTCGCCCACGGGCAGGCGCTGCTCACCACCGCCACCCGCACCAACGACGGACCCCTGTCGCGGACCGCGTTCGCGGCGACCTCCCTGGCCCAGCTCACGGAGATGTTCTCGCGCGAGGACGCCCTGCTCGCCGGGGCCCTGCCGGCCGACCGGATCGACACCGCGGCCCGCGCCCGCTTCGGCCAGTACGTCGCCGTGCAGCGCGATGTCCGCGCGACCCTGGACGCCCGGGGCCTGCCCGCGGGCCGGGCCGCCGCGTTCGACCGGGTCACCGGCGGCGCCGAGTGGTCCTCCGTCGCCTCGATCGAGGACGCCGTGTCCACGGGCGGCGGTACCGGTCTGCCGGGTGACGCCAAGGACTGGCCGAACGCCGCCGAGACCGTCGTGGACGATCTGCGCGCCCTCGGCGCCGGCTCCCTCGACGACCTCACCGGCAGCGGCTCGGACCGCGTCAACAACCTGCTCATCGGCCTGATCCTGAGCACGGTCGCCACCCTCGCGTTCCTGGCCGGCGGCGCGTTCCTCGCACTGCGCCTCCAGCGCTCGGTACTCGGCCGGCTCGCCACGCTGCACCGCAAGACGGAGGAGCTGGGCACCGACCGGCTGCCCCAGCTGCTCGCCCGCCTGGAGCGCGGCGAACGCGTCGAACCGACCGTCATGCCGGCCGAACGGCCGCGTGAGGGCGACGAGATGGAACGCATCGGCGCCGCCGTCGACCAGCTCGGCCGCGTCGTGCAGGACGCCGTCGTCCACCAGTCCCGGGGCCGCGAGGGCACCGAGAAGGTGTTCGCGCAGCTCATCCGGCGCACCCAGATCCTGATCCACCGCCTCATCTCGCTCCTGGACGACCTGGAGCGCAAGCACGAGGACTCCGACCTGCTGAAGGACATCTTCAAGGTCGACCACCTGGCCACCCGGGTACGGCGCCACTCGGAGAACCTGGTGATCCTCAGCGGATCCCCGCCGAGCCGCCGGATGACCCAGCCGGTGCCGATCACCGACGTGATGCGCAGCGCCGTCGCTGAGACCGAGCAGTACACCCGCGTCAAGGTGAAGAACCTGCCCGTGGACCGGCAGTTGTCCCTCACCGGCCGTGCCGTCGCCGACGTCACCCACCTGGTCGCCGAACTCATCGAGAACGGCACCAGCTTCTCGCCGCCCGACACCCAGGTGTACGTCAGCGCGACCCGGGTCGCCAAGGGCCTCGCCCTGCATGTCGAGGACCACGGCCTCGGTATGCCCGAGGACATGCGCGCCCGCGCCAACCATCTGCTCGCCCACCCGCCGAAGCTCGACATGGTGACCCTGGGCGAGGACCCGCGCCTCGGTCACTTCGTGGTGGCGCGGCTCGCGGACCGCCACAAGATCAAGGTGGAGCTGCGCGAGTCCGTGTACGGCGGCACCCTCGCGATCGTCCTGCTGCCGCAGGCCCTCCTGGAGGAGCACGAGTCCCCGGTGCTCGACCAGTTGAGGTCGGCCGCCGCGAACGCGAACCGGGCGATCGGTACGGTCGACGACCTCGACGGCATCAGCGCCTCGGGGGTCACGAGTGTCACGTCGGGCAGCGGTGTCCTGGCGGGGGCGGGCGCCCTGGTCGGCGCCGACGCCCTGGCCGGCGCGGGTCTCGCGGGCGGCGCCGGTCTCACCGGCGGCACCACGCACGTGAAGCTCCCCGACCACAGCGGCTTCCCCGAGTACGGAGGTGCAGGTCTGTTGCCGGCTGCGTCAGGTCACACGGCCTCTCCGGCACCCGTGCCGGAGGAGTGGACGCCCGCGTCAGGGCATCCCGCATCCCGGGAGCACCCCGCTCCCCACGTGTATCCCGCCGAAGGCGGGGCCACGCACACGTATCCCGGCCCGGACAGCGGGCAGACACGCGCCGACGCCGGGAGAGGACGACCCGCTCCCGGCCAGGCCGACGACGCCCCTCAGCGGCTCACGACCCCGCGGGTGCTGCCCCAGCGGACCCGGGGAGCGAGCCTCGCGCAGCAACTGCGCAAGGAGGCGGCGGAAGCACCACCGGCACGGCAGGACAGCGACGGCGACACCGGACTCTCCCCCGATCTGTCGGCCCGCGCGATGACCGCCATCCAGCAGGGGCTGCAGCGCGCCCGGATCTCCGAGGTCGACGATTCGACCGGTATGGACGGTCAGGCGGAGTCGCGCGGCCCCGGCGCCAACTAACTGTGAGGGAACAATCAGCAATGACTGAGCAGGTACAACCCGCTGCCCAGCTGGACTGGCTCCTGGACGGACTGGTGGACCGGATTCCGGAGATCCGCTGTGCCGTCGTCCTGTCCGGGGACGGTCTCCTCATCGGCAAGTCCAAGGAACTCGGGCGTGACGACGCGGAGCACCTCTCCGCCGTCGGCTCGGGCATGCACAGTCTCGCCCGGGGTGCCGCGCGGCACTTCAGGGGCGGCGAGGTGCAGCAGACCGTGATCCAGATGGAGAAGGCGTTCCTCTTCGTCACCGCGGCCGGCCGAGGGGCACGCCTGGCCGCGATCGCGTCCGAGGAGGTCGACGTCGGGATGATGGCGTTCGAGATGGGCACACTGGTGAAGCAGGTGGGCAAGTTCCTCAGCGCCGCGCCCCGCGTGCAGTCACCCGCCGGGGGTCACTTCCCGGATGCCTGACCAGCGGTGGACCGACGACGATGGTGAGGAGGCCGGGCGCCATGTCCGGCCGTACGCCATCACCGGCGGCCGTACCCGCCACAGTCAGCACAGCTTCACGCTGATCACGTTGGTCGTCGCACTGTCTCCCGACGAGGTCGACCACGAACCCTTACAACCGGAGTCGGCTTTCATCCTGGAGCTGTGCCGGGAGCGTGCGGTGGCGGTCGCCGAGATCGCCGCGCATCTCGATCTGCCGGTCAGTGTGGTGAAGGTGCTCTGCGGGGACCTGCTGCACGCCTCGCTGATCCTGGTCACGGCGCCGCCCTCACAGATGGACAGACCGAGCGTGGAACTCATCGAAAGGGTGATGGATGGTATCCGTCAGCTCTGAGCCGATTTTGCCGACCGCGTTGAAGATCCTCATCGCGGGCGGGTTCGGCGTGGGCAAGACCACCATGGTGGGGGCGGTGAGCGAGGTGCCCCCGCTGGAGACCGAGGAACGCATCACCGAGATGAGCCTCGGCATAGACGACCTCGCGGGGGTCCCGGGCAAGGCGTCGACGACCGTCGCCATGGACTTCGGCCGTATCACCATCTCGCCGGAACTGGTGCTCTATCTGTTCGGGACCCCCGGACAGGACCGCTTCTGGTTCATGTGGGACGACCTGGCGCTCGGGGCGCTCGGCGCGATCGTCCTCGCGGACACCCGCCGCCTGGACGCGTCGTTCGCCTCGGTGGACTTCTTCGAGGCCCGCGAGATCCCCTTCGCCGTCGGCGTCAACTGCTTCGACGGCCGCCGGGAGTGCACCAGCCAGCAGGTACGCGAGGCACTCGCCCTCGACCCGTCGACCCCGGTCATCCTGTGCGACGTCCGGGACCGCGCCTCCAGCAAGGCGGTACTCCTCGCAGTCCTGGAGGCAGCCCGCGCCCAGGCATCGGCCCGAATGGCGATGGCGGGACGCCCGTACTGACCGCCCTGACCGAGCGCGTTCAGCCCGGTCGGCGCGGTCGGCGGTTGGCGGTTCTCAGTCGAGGAAGTAGGACCAGAACGGGATCGTGGGGTACGGATGGTCCTCGGGCGGCGGTACCGGGTGGCCGAACTCATGGCGGAAGTAGTCGGCCAGATCGGTGCCGTAGTAAATGATGTCCGTCTGGTGCATCGACAGGACCGGGGTTCCGGTTCGCTCCGGATCGGCCAACAGGTACCTGTGCGAGAAGACCGGCACCATCGTGGGGACCAGCGCCAGGTACCCGCGGGCCATGTCCAACGCGTCCCGCGTGTCCGTCGGCCGTGGCTCCCAGTCCGGGTGCCAGAAGCGCGCGTGTTCTACGTCGAAGAGCACGCCGTCCACGGGCCAGGCCAGTCGCGCCGCCAGGTTCTCCGGGTCGCCGTCGCGCCAATCGGGCCAGGCGCTCCCGACCGGCAGACCTTCACCGAGGAGCGTTCGGTGCTCCGGTGCGAACCGGAACTCCCAGCGCTCCTCGACCCGTTCGAGCTCCAGCGCGCTCATCCCTCGCTCGATCTCGGTACCGGCACTGAGCATGCCCAGCAACGCACGGGCACCCTCCGGGGTCAGCACGGGTCTCCGCTGGTACTCAACGGCCAAAGAAAGTCCGGCTCTTGCCTGGTCGCGGCTTCCTGGTCCCTGCGGAACGCGTCCAGGGAGATCGCGGGGGCCGTGCGGGACCGGGTCGCGAACTCGTGGCGTGGGACGAAGCGTCGGCGGATGATCTCGGGCTGTGCGGGCATGCGCCCACCGTAGCCGTCGCGGGAGACCCGGTGCTGTTGTCGGGCGCCCCGGCCGGTGGGGGCCGTTCAGTCGGGTCAGGTGGGTGTGTCGAGGCTGATCACGAGGCCCGTCAAATCGTTGAGTACGGCCGCGACCCCCGCCCGTATCGCCGCCGTGCAGCGTTCGGGGGTGAAGGAGTTCTCGTCGTACGGTGATGACGTGTCGAGTCCTTCGCCGCGGAAGGACGCTCCGGGCCAGTTGACGGACGTGACGTTGTGGGTGGGTTCGGCCAACTCGGCGCCTACGACGAGGAATTGCTGGGAGAGATGGTTCGGGGTGACCATCGCCAGCGGGTCGATGAGGGCGTCGCCGGCGCTCACGATGAGGTCCGGTTTCATGTCCATGGCCCGGGTGATGCCGGGGATCAGGTCGGACGGGCCGTCGGGGACCACCGTTCTGAGGTCGACGTGTTCGTCACCGGCCCAGTCCCTCACCGCCTTCACCAGCGCCTTGGTCGTGCGGTCGTCCCCCTCGGTGAGCAGGACCACGCGGTAGTCCTTGGAGGGGCGGATGCCGTTCCAGGAGCCGGGCCGGGGGGTCAGGGTCGCCTCCGGCGTGGGCGGTGAGGAGGGGTCGACGAACCCGGGGCCGAGGGTGCCGAGGGCGCTCGGCTCGGGGTGCGGCCCCGACCAGTCGTCGCCGGAACCGCATCCGGTGACCAGGGCGGCGGCGAGGGCGATGGCCGGTGCCAGTACGGCCACGGCGCGAAGCGGGGGACGCAAGGCGATCGACCTCCGGGTGGTAAGGGCAAGTGCGTCCGAATTCTGCACGCCCGGATCCGGTGATTCGCCTCCATGGCCCGGGTCCGCACTCTTGTTGTTCAACGGTTCGCCGACCGGCCGGGGACCGTTCACCCGTGACATGCAGCGTGCACTCGCTACCCGAAGGAGTCACCATGTCACCACCCTTCCGCCGCATTCTCATAGGACTCACCGCGGCGGTGACCGCTCTGCTCGGCACCCTCCTGGGCACCGCGCCCCAGGCGTCCGCCCACGGCTTCACCTCGACCGTGTACGCCACCGTCACCGCCGACGAAGGCGGCCGTACACGCACCGTCCTGGAGCTGGAGTACGACCTCCTCGTCGTGTCCGCCGCCGACGCCGAGAAGAACGACCCCCTGTTCCGGTCGGGGACCGCCGCGTTCGAGTCCGGTGACACCACCGAGCAGGCCGCCGCGCTCAACGCCCACGCGGAGTCGGCCGTCCGGTACGTCACGCAACGCTTCTCGGTCACCGCCGGCGGCAAACCCTGCGCCCCGACGCGCACCGGCGACCTCACGATGGGCCGCCAACAGGACGTCCCGTACGCCGAACTGACCCTCGACTGGGCCTGCCCCGAGGCAGCCGACGAGGTACGCGGCGGGCTGTTCCCCGACGCCGAGGGCTATGTCAAGGGCACCAAGACGATCGTCACGTACGACATCGACGGCCGCTCGGGCAGCGCCGCGCTCGACGCGGGGCATCCGTCGTTCTCGATCGGTCAGTCCTGGTACGAGCGTTTCTGGGAGTTCTTCCGGCTGGGCGGCGAACATCTGCTGGGCGGGATCGACCACATCCTGTTCCTGCTCGCGCTGATCGCCGGATCGCGACGGCTGCGGGAGATCGTGCTCGCGGCCACGAGTTTCACGCTCGCGCACTCGGTGACGTTCCTGCTGGCCGCGCTGGGTCTGGTGGAGGTGCCGGACAGGGTCGTGGAGCCGATCATCGCGCTGTCGATCGCGGTGGTCGCGGGCTGGTATCTGTGGCGGATCCGGCGGGGCACAGGTGACTCCGGCGACTCCGGTGACTCCGTGGACCTTTCGGTGGCGGGGCGGCGCGGGCACTTCGGCCTCGACCGGGCCGGCTGGACCCGACTCGTCGTCGTGTTCTGCTTCGGCCTCGTCCACGGCCTGGGCTTCGCGGGCGCGCTGGGCATCCACGAGGCATGGTCATGGACCCTGCTCTGGTCGCTGCTGGTGTTCAACGTCGGTATCGAGACCGTGCAGTTGGCGATCATCGCGATCGTCTTCCCGCTGCTCGCCCTGCTGCGGCGCCGCGCGCCGAGGGCCGCACTCTGGGCGACGGGCACGGTGTCGGCGGGCGTCGCCGCCATGGGTTTGCTCTGGTTCGTCCAACGCGTGCTCGGTGTCTGAAATCTTTCCGTCCGAAACTCGCCCAGGTCTCCCGGGAAGTTCAGCCCACGCCGACATCGCATTGGTCGCCGGTTAACCAAGTGAAGAGAGCGTGAGGATCTCCATTCCGCGCACCTCTGTGCACAAAGGAACGAAACAGATGAATCTCAGACCCTCGACACAGGCCCCCGGGCCTGTGCGGCGCCGCGTGGCCAGGGGGGCCGCCGTGGCGTTCCTGGGCTTGGCCGTCGCCTTCGGCAGCGGCCTGTCATCCCCCGCGGGTGCCGCCGAGCCCACCGCGCTCACCGGCATCATCCTGGGCGTGGGCGCCAACGAGACCCAGCGCACGGTGACCTGGTACTCCTCGGACGACACCGCCCAGAAGATCCAGCTCGTCCCGACCGCGCAGCTGGCCGACGGCGCGTTCCCGGCCGGCGCCACCACCTTCGACGCCATCGGCGGGGCGAACATCGCCACCAGCGGCGGCTTCAACCGGCACGCCACGATGACCGGCCTGAAGGAGAACACGGCCTACTCGTACCGTGTCGGCACCGACGGCGCCTGGTCGTCGACGTACTCCTTCAAGACGCAGGACTTCGAAGGCGACTACGACTTCCTGTTCTACGGCGACCCGCAGATCGGCTCGTCCGGCAACATCGCGAAGGACCAGGCGGGTTGGCAGGACACCCTGGACGTGTCGCTCGGCGCCAACCCGAACGCCGAACTGCTCGTGTCCGGCGGCGACCAGGTCGAGACCGCCAACACCGAGTCGCAGTGGAACGCCTTCCTGGCGCCCGACAAGCTGCGCCAGTACCCGTGGGCGGCCACCATCGGCAACCACGACGTCGGCGGCAAGGCGTACGAGCAGCACCTCTACACGCCGAACACCGACCGCTCGGCGCCCCTGTACTCGAACGGCAACCCGGCGGGCAACACGTCGGGCGGCAACTACTGGTACATCTACAAGGACACGCTGTTCATCGACCTGAACAGCAACAGCTACGCCACCTCGCAGGGCGGCGGCGGTGACGCGGCGCACGTCAACTACGTGACCGACATCATCAACAAGCACGGCTCCGAGGCCAAGTGGAAGGTACTCGTCTACCACCACGCGATCTACTCGCCGGCCGCCCACGCCAAGGACAGCGACGCCAAGGTGCGCCGCGTCGACTTCCCGACGACCTTCTCCAAGCTGGGCGTCGACCTGGTCCTCCAGGGCCACGACCACAGCTACTCCCGTAGCTACGCGATCAAGAACGGCGAGAAGGCGAACCCGGACGAGCAGCCCGGCGCGGCGGATGTGTACCCCGGCCCCGGCGGTGTGCTCTACGTGACGTCCAACTCGGCGTCCGGCTCGAAGTACTACGACATCACCAAGCCGGACAGCAGCGGTACGAGCGGCACGGGCAACGGTGCCGACCCGCTGAACCCGGACAGCTACTGGTACAACTCGTCCCAGAACCAGGAGCACGTCCGCTCCTACGTCAAGGTCGGCGTACGCAACGACAAGCTCGTCGTCGAGAACCTCCGCAGCGGCACCTGCGCGGCGCCCAACGCGGCCGTCGAGCTGGGCCAGGTCAAGTGCGTCAACACCCCCGAGGGCCAGCCGGTCGGCTCGATCACCGACAAGGTCTCGGTGCACCCGTACCACGGTGACGGCCAGGACCTCCAGGTGAACGTTCCGACCGCCGCTCCGGGCGAGTTCGGCTGGACCATCGACGGCTACAACGGCCTCGTGGACCTCGGTACCGCCAAGGAACAGTCCAGCGGCGACTACTTCCAGGCGGCCGGCCAGATCAACCCGATCCTCGTGTCGGACAGCCGCCGTTCGCTCGCCCCGTGGTCGATCTCGGCGAGCGTCGGTGACTTCAAGGACGCCGACAAGAAGTTCTCCGGTGCCTACCTCGGCTGGAACCCGCTCATCCTCCAGGACGGCGCGGGCGCCAAGGCCAGCGGCCAGGTGGTCTCCGGCTACGACGACAACGGCGCCGGTCTGTCCGTGTCGCGCGGCCTCGGCTGGGCGGACCAGGGCCACGCCAAGGGCAAGGCCAAGCTGGGCGCCGACCTGGATCTGAAGATCCCGGGCAGCGTCGACAAGGGCGCCTACCGCGCCACGCTCACGATCACTGCCCTGAGCAGCTGACCGTACCCATCGGGTGGGGTGGGGGGCGGGGGGGGGCCCCCCCCCCCGGGCAAAAAGGACAAACACAGTACACGCCCCCCCCCCCCCCCCACCCCCCCCCAAACCCCCCCGGGCGGGACCCCACCCCCAGCCCCCCGGAGGG